>UWSJ01000020.1 GCA_900549525.1 uncultured Coriobacteriaceae bacterium
GAGCTCACGCAGCAGGCGATGGCGTAGTCGTCGCCGTGGTAGACGCGCATGAGGTCGTCGTTCTCGTACTGGATGGAGCTCGTGGTGATCGAGATCTTGGCGCAGTAGCGCTTGAAGCCCTCGGGGAGCCTCGTGCTCCAGAGCACCGTGAGGTTGGGCTCGGGGCTGGTGCCCATGTTCTCGAGCGTGTGAAGGTAGCGGAAGCTCGTCTTGGTGACGAGCGTGCGGCCGTCGACGCCCATGCCGCCGATGGACTCGGTGACCCACTGCGGGTCGCCGCTGAACAGCTGGTTGTACTCGGGCGTGCGCGCAAACTTCACCATGCGGAGCTTCATGACGAGGTGGTCGATGACCTCCTGCACCTCCGACTCCGTGACGCGTCCGGCGGCGAGGTCGCGCTCCGCGTAGACGTCGAGGAAGGCGGAGTTGCGGCCGATGGACATGGCGGCGCCGTTCTGCTCCTTGACGGCGGCGAGGTAGCCCATGTAGAGCCACTGCACGGCCTCCTGGAAGGTCTCGGCCGGACGGGCCAGCTCGAGGCCGTAGATGTCACCGAGCTGCTTGAGCTCGCCAAGGGAGCGAATCTGCTCGGAAAGCTCCTCGCGGTGGCGGATGACGTCCTCGGTCATCGTGGCGGGCGTGCCGTTGAGCTCGCGCCTCTTCTCCTCGATGAGGGCGTCGACGCCATAGAGGGCCACGCGGCGGTAGTCGCCGATGATGCGGCCGCGACCGTAGGCGTCGGGCAGGCCCGTGATGATGTGGGAGTGTCGGCAGGCGCGCATCTCGGGGGTGTAGACGTCAAAGACGCCGGCGTTGTGGGTCTTGCGGCGGTTGGTGTAGAAGTCCACGACCTCCGGGTCGACCTCGTAGCCGTTCTGCTTGCAGGCGGCCATGGCCATGCGGATGCCGCCGTTGACGTGCAGGGCCCGCTTGAGGGGCTTGTCGGTCTGCATGCCCACAATTTTCTCGAGGGGCTGGTCGATGTAGCCCGCGCCGTGCGCCGTAATGCCCGTGACGACCTTGGTGTCCATGTCAAGGACGCCTCCGGCCTCGCGCTCCTTGGCGAAGAGGGCCATGACCTCGTCCCAGAGCTTCGTGGTTGCCTCGGTGGGGCCGACGAGGAAGGAGTCGTCGCCCTCGTAGGGGGTGTAGTTCTTCTGGATGAAGTCACGGACGTCAATCTCGCTTGTCCAGTTGCCGGGGACAAAGCCGGCCCAAGCCTCCTGCATGAGCTCACGCATCCTCTCGCCAGCTGGCTTGATGGCGCCTGTCGAGATGAGCTCGCACAGAGCACTCCATCCGCAAGATGTAGGGGGAGGTGAAAACCACGGATCCCGCATCCTATGGAAGTAAGCCAGGGTTTTTACTATTTCGAAAATGTTACCAGAATGCTCTCATCCACACAGGCATGCACGATGCCGCAGGGCGGGCCCACCCTACCGTTCGCCGATGGCGAGCGGTCCTTGCCTACCGTCTGCGGCGCTATTTCATCCGCCTGTCGAACCGCCTGGCAGCCTGCCGCCGGTACCTGCCGATAACCGATCAGGATCTTGACGGATGACGAGGCGTCATCTATGCACGTACGGCGTGGCCCACGCGTCAGCGCTACCCACGCACACGCCAAACCAGGCGCGCGCCGGCCGATTCCAGTACTCGGCGCGGGAGCCCGAACGGCGAACTACTCGCACGTGGCGAGCAGCTTCCTGAGCTTCTTGTCGAACGTCAGGACCTTTCGCCCCGAGACCATATGCTCAGCCGCAAGGACGCAGTCCACGAAATCGAAGGAGCCGGCGCCGTACAGACCCAGAGCGCTCGCCGCGACAGCTCCCCTCGCGCAGAAGACCTCGTCGAGCAGCATACCGAGGCTCTCGGCGATCATGGAACGGCTGACCCCGTAGACGCCGCCGAGCACGTAGACGCACTCGGCGATAACCTCGGGCGTGACTTCGGCACCAGAGCGTATGGCAGCCTCGACCTGCGAGGCCTGGTCATCAATGTCATCGAGCAGGTAGCGGAGGACGGCGTTGGCGTCAAGGAGCACCGGCGCGTCAGGAGTTCCTGGCATGCTTGCTCACCATCGCCTTCCCGAACGCCTCGGCCTCGAGCCCTCGTTTTCCCGCATCGGCGTACGAGCTCAGAAGCCCCCGCGCCCTCCCGCCTTTGACGGGCTCCCTAGGAATGGGGGCAACCATGGCCACCGGTCTGTTGTACCTCATGATCACGACTGCCTCGCCGGTGCTCTCGACCTTTGCCACGATCGAGCTCAGGGAGGCCTTCGCGGTGGCCAGCCCCACTTTCTCGGCCTGCTCGACACCACGCGCAGCTGGGGTCATCGGCACCTCCAAGGTCATGGGCTATCATCAATAATGATAGCTGAGATGACCAACTTTTTGGTCAGATTTTAGATGCGGGAAGCAAGCTTGTGCCCGCTCTTGCGCGCATCACAACGCCACCCTCGATCCGTCGGTCGTAAATACATAAATCCCTACTGGTTTAGTTGGTTAGTTGGTGCCATACTGTGTGCAACACAAGGTAACCCATGGCGAGCCTGGTCACAGCGCCCCGGCATCGCCACGAAAAAGGAGGCTCACATGCGCGTCGCCAACCACGTCGAGGCACTCATCGGCTCCACCCCGCTCGTCGACCTCTCCGCCCTGCTCCCCGAGGCCGCCCAGGCCGCAGGCACCCGTGTGCTCGGCAAGTACGAGGCCACCAACCCCGGCGGCTCGGTCAAGGACCGCGTCGCCCGCTACATGCTCGACGCCGCCGAGGCATCCGGCGAGCTCAAGGAGGGCGGCACCGTCATCGAGCCCACGAGCGGCAACACCGGCGTGGGCCTCGCGATGCTCGCGGCCGCCCGCGGCTACCACATGGTCCTCACCATGCCGGAGACGATGAGCATCGAGCGCCGCAAGCTCGCCGCCTCCTACGGCGCCGAGATCGTGCTCACCCCCGGCTCCGAGGGCATGAAGGGCGCCATCGCCAAGGCCAAGGAGCTCAACGATTCCACGCCCAACAGCATCATCGCCGGCCAGTTCTCCAACCCCGCCAACCCGCTTGCCCACTACGAGACCACCGGCCCCGAGGTCTGGCGTGACACCGAGGGCACCGTCGACGTCCTCGTTGCCGGCGTGGGCACCGGCGGCACCATCTCCGGCACCTCCAAGTACCTCAAGGAGCACAAGGCCAGCGTGAAGGCCGTCGCCGTGGAGCCGGCCGAGAGCCCCGTTCTCTCCGGCGGCAAGCCGGGTGCCCACAAGATCCAGGGCATCGGCGCGGGCTTCGTCCCCACCAACTACAAGGCCGAGGTCGTCGACGAGGTCCTGCCCGTCTCCAGCGCCGACGCCATCGCCACGCGCAAGGAGCTCGCCGAGAAGGCCGGCGTGCTCGTGGGCATCTCCTCCGGTGCCGCCACCTTCGCGGCCCTCGCCGTGGCCGCCCGCCCAGAGTCGGCCGGCAAGACCATCGTGGCCGTGCTTCCCGACACCGGCGAGCGCTACCTCTCCATGGACCTGTAAGGTCCGTGCCCGGCAGTCACCATCCCCCTCACGCGCCAACGAGGGCTGACATACCGTAAGCTAGAAGCCCGGTGGGTGTGCGCCCGCCGGGCTTTTCTATCGAAACGGGCATCCGGACCCGTCGCGTCCTGCGCGGAGGAGTCCGGACATGAAGGGCGGACGAAATGGCACAAACACAGGCTGGGGACGCGCGGCGCGAGTTCTTCGCCACCTGCCCCGGGGGCTTCGAGGGGCTGCTTGCAGGCGAGCTTGCGGGCATGGGCATCTCCGGCGTGCGCCCCCTGCGCGGGCAAGTGGCCTTCGCGGGCGCGCTCTCAGACGGATACCGCGCCTGCCTATGGAGCCGCCTCGCCTCCCGCGTCGTGCTCGTGCTTGCCCACGTGGGAGCCGCCAGCTCGGACGAGCTCTACGAGGGCGTCTCCTCCCTTCCGTGGGAAGACCACCTCGCCCTCACGACCACCTTCGCCGTCGACGCGCACGGCACCAACGACGCGCTGCGCAACACGCAGTTCGTGGCCCTGCGCGCCAAGGACGCCATCTGTGACCACCTGCAGGCGTGCCTCGGCGGACGGCCGTCAATCGACGCGCGCCACCCCGACGTGAGCCTCGTCGTGCGCGTGCGGCAGGCCCGCGCCACGGTGGGCGTTGACCTGTCGGGCGCACCGCTGTTCCGACGCTCCACCGCCCGTCGTGACGCGTCGGACGGCCTCGGCTCCCTGCGCCCCGACTACGCCGCCGCCCTCCTCGCCGCCGGCGCCTGGCACCGCTGCTGCCGCCGCGACGAGCCCGCCCTGCTCGCGGTGTTTCCCGGCGCTGGCGAAGTGCTCGCCGAGGCGGCGGGCCAGGCGCTCGACCGCGCCTGCGGGCTCACGCGTACGCGCTGGGGGTTCGAGCGCTGGCTGGGACACGATACCGAGGCCTGGGACGCGCTCGTGGCCGAGGCAGGGGAGCGGGCCGAGAAGGGCGCCGCACGCACGGGGGCGCTGCGCCTCGTGGCAGCAGACTCCCGCCCTGGCGCGGAGTTCGCTGCCCGCGACGCCCTGCGCACGGCGGGGATCGAGGCCGGGGTCTCGTTCGCTTCCGACCCTCCCGGTGCGTTTCACGGCCGGCCCCGCTGCCGCGCAGGAACTGCTCGGCACGCCCGCGGACGGAGCGTCGCTCGCGACCGCGAACCTCTCCTGGCTCGAAGAGGACGCGCTCGCCCAGGAGGTCGCCGCGCTCGGCTTCGTGGCGCAGGCCACCGAAGACCTCCCGGCGAACACGCCCCTCTCGGCCTACTTCTTCGGCGACTCCCTGCCCACCATGCTGGGGCGGCCCGTCAAGGACTGGGAGAACGTGCCGCTTGGCCGCGAAGTGGTGGCGCTTGGGCTGCTCGGCAACGTGGGCGACGCCGAAGACGGGGCGGGGACAGCGGCCGCACAGGACGCCCCCGCCGCCCCGGCGGACGCCACGCCTGTCCCAGCCCCATCTGCGCACGCCAGCGTCACGCTCAAGGACGGAACGCGCGTGCCCGTGCTGGTGGCGGCCTCCGACCAGTTTGCCGCCCGTCTCGCCAAGGTGTCGAAGCTCCGGGCCAAGTGGGCCCGGCGCGAGGACGTCACCTGCTACCGGGTCTACGACGCCGACCTGCCCGACTACGCCGTCGCCATCGACCTCTACCAGGCAAGCGAGGCCTCGCGAGGTGCCGACAAGGGCGCGCGCTGGCTCGCGGTGCAGGAGTACGCCGCCCCGAGGGGGATTGACCCTGACCTCGCCCACCGGCGCCTGCTCGACGCGCTCGCCATCGCGCCGCGCGTGCTCGACGTGCCCGCCGAAAACGTCGGGGTGCGCGTGCGTCGCCGTGCCAAGGGCGGCTCGCAGTACGCAAACGAGGGCCGCGGGGACAGCGGGCGGCGCGGCTGGCTTGCGCTCGGACCTGGCTGCCATCTCGTCGACGAGGGCGGCCTCACGTTCGAGGTGAACTTCTCGGACTACCTCGACACCGGCCTCTTCCTCGACCACCGCGACGTGCGCGCCGAGGTGCGCGAGATGGCCAAGGGCATGCTTGGCTCGCGCCGGTTCCTCAACCTCTTTGCCTACACGGGCACGGCCACCTGCTACGCGGCCGACGGCGGCTCGGGCTACACCACCACCGTTGACCTCTCAGCGACCTACCTCGAGTGGGCGCGGCGCAACATGGCGCGCAACGGCTTCACGGGGCCGGAGCACGAGTTCGTGCAGGCGGATGTCGTGCAGTGGGTCTCCGAGCAGCGCCACACGCGCAACCGCTGGGATCTCGTCTTCTGCGACCCGCCCACGTTCTCCAACTCCAAGCGCATGGGCAAGCGCGCCTTCGACGTCCAGCGCGACCACGCCGAGCTGCTCATCGGCGTGAGCCCTTCGTGCCTGACGAGGAGACGCTCGCGAAGGCCGGCGTGGAAATCGAGGACGTCACGGCCGGCACCATCCCCGAGGACTTCTCGAGAAACGCCAAGATCCACCACTGCTACCTCGTGCGCCGCACGCCGCTCTCGCCCGAGGAGGAGCGACGCATCTACGGCCGCTCCGAGCGGCTGGTGTCCCCCGTACGCCCGTCCTCGACACGAACCATCCGATAGCCGACTCCCACGTGCGTCTGGATATAGCGCGGGTGAGCGGGGTCGGACTCGATCTTCTTGCGCAGCGTCCCCATGAACACGCGCAGGCTCGCGATGTCACCCGCCTGGGCCTCGCCCCACACCTCGCGTAGGATGTAGCTGTGCGTAAGCACCTTGTCGACGTTTCTCGACAGCAGGCAGAGCAGCCGGTACTCGATGGGCGTGAGGTGCAGTTCGCGACCGGCGAGCGTCGCAACCCCGGCGGCGTAGTCGATGGCGAGCTCGCCATTCTCGAACGTCGATGCCTCTGGGCTCCCCTGGCGCAGGTAGGCAAGCCGACGCAGCGTCCCGCGCAGGCGGGCGAGCAACTCGCCCACGGAGAAGGGCTTGGTGAGGTAGTCGTCCGCCTCGGCGTCAAGCGCGCCGATCTTGTCGGAGTCCTCCGTGCGGGCGCTCACCACGATGATGGGCGTCTGCGTCCAACTCCGGACGTTGCGCACCACCTCGATGCCATCGATGTCGGGCAGCCCCAGGTCGAGCAGAATCACGTCGGGCGCGTTGGTGGCGGCGCTTGCGATGGCAGCCCGGCCCGTGGCGGCCACGATGTGCCGGTAGCCATGCGCCTCGAGCGCCGTAACGATGAGGTTGCGGACGGCGGCATCGTCCTCCACCACGAGAATCGTCGGTTTGTTGGACGCCGCCATAGGACTTCCTCCTAGCCTCGCCTGAGCGCGAGTAGAGCCACGCACAGGACGATGACCGCAATGACGACGAACAGGATAGCGCGTCCCACGCGGGGACTCAGGAAGAACTCGTCCTCGCCGCGTTCGTAGCCGTCGTCCGACCAACCCCCAGGAAGCCGAGGGGCACCGGAGACAATCCTCCTGAGCGGCGTCTGATCCGTCGGTCTCATGTCGCACCTCCATACAAGCCTCTCCACCAGCCACGGCCCATCATTGCCGCCCGCGGCTAAAGCCCCGATGAAAGTCATGGTCCCGTCATAAAGAAGGGATAAAGGTTGGCGCGAAATAAAGAGGGGATAACTACCATATCGCTCGTAACTAAAGAGGGCATGAAGGTGGTGCCCCAGCTGGGCGCCACTACATGGGGGCAGGAATGGACGATCGATCTGCGAGACCTCGATTGAGATCGGATGGGGCCAGCGGGCCCTCCACGCCGCGCGAGCCAAACGGGGCCATCCCGTTCTCGCTCGGCATGGTGCTCGTGACGCTCGGCGTGGTGTACGGCGACATCGGCACGAGCCCGATGTACGTCATGAAGGCCATCGTGAGCGGCAACGGCGGCCTGGCCACCGTGGACGAGACGCTTGTGCTGGGGGCGCTGTCCCTCGTCATCTGGACGATGACGCTCGTGACCACGGTGAAGTACGTCGTGGTGGCCATGAAGGCCGACAACCACAACGAGGGCGGCATCTTCGCCCTGTACTCCCTCGTACGCAAGTGCAGCAAGTGGCTGATACTCCCGGCCATGATCGGCGGCGCGGCGCTGCTCGCCGACGGCATCCTCACGCCCGCCGTCACGGTCACCACAGCTGTGGAGGGCCTGCGCACCATTCCCGTGGGAGCGGCGCTGCTCGGAAGCGACCAGGGTCGCGTCGTGGTCATCACCGTGGCCATCATCTGCTTGTTGTTTGCCGTTCAGCGCTCGGGAACCTCCAGCATAGGCCGCGCGTTTGGCCCGGTCATGACGCTGTGGTTTGCCTTTCTGGGCGTGGTGGGGCTCGTGGCGCTCGTCGCCAACCCGGGCGTGCTCCGCGCACTCAACCCGCTGCGTGGCCTCGCCTTCCTCTTCTCGGCGGACAACCACGCCGGCCCCATGGTACTCGGGTCGGTCTTCCTGGCGACCACCGGCGCCGAGGCCCTCTACTCCGACATGGGCCACGTGGGCAAGGCCAACATCTACGCGAGCTGGCCGTTCGTGAAGGCCTGCCTCATCCTCAACTACCTGGGGCAGGGCGCGTGGCTGGTCGCCAACGCCGGGGACCCGACGCTCCAGACCATGGACTCGCTCAACCCCTTCTACCAGATGCTGCCCGAGGCCATCCGCCCGTTCGCGATCGTACTCTCCGCCGTCGCGGCCATCATCGCGAGCCAGGCCCTCATCACCGGCTCGTTCACGCTCGTGTCCGAGGCCACCCGCCTCGACCTCATGCCGCACCTGCAGGTGCACTACCCGTCCGACACGAAGGGCCAGCTCTACATCCCCATGGTCAACTCCATCATGTGGGCCGGCTGCGTGTTCGTGGTACTGCTGTTCCAGACCTCCTCGCACATGGAGGCCGCCTACGGCCTGGCCATCACGCTCACGATGCTCATGACCACCACGCTGCTCTTCGACTACCTCCGCAGGCTGCGCGGCAAGCCGGTACGGGCCGTGGCGTTCCTGGTCTTCTTCGGCGTCATCGAACTCGCCTTCTTCGCCTCGAGCCTCACGAAGTTCCTCCATGGCGGCTACTTCACGCTGCTCATGGCGGCTCTCATCTTCTCCGTCATGTTCGTGTGGCGGCGTGGCACCGCCATCGAGCACGCCCAGACCGTCTACCTGCCGCTTCGCGAGTACATCGGGCAGCTGCGCCGCCTTGTCTCAGACGAGCGCTACCCGCTGCTCGCCGACAACCTCGTGTTCCTCGTGGGGGGCTCCAACCCCGCCACCATCGACCGCGACGTGCTCTACTCCATCCTCGACAAGCACCCCAAGCGCGCGAAGGCCTACTGGTTCCTCAACGTCGTGGTGACCGACGAGCCGCACACCCTCGCTTACTCGGTCGACTCCCTGGGAACCAACTTCATCTTCCGCGTGCAGCTACGCCTGGGCTTCAAGGACGACCAGCGCGTCAACACCTACCTCCGCCAGATCGTGGGCGACCTCATGGAAAGCGGCGAGCTGCCGCCCCAGGCACACGACTACTCCGTCTACCAGCAGCGGAGTTCCATCGGCGACTTCCGCTTCTGCATGCTGAGGAAGACCCTCGTGCCCGAGACGGACATCAGCAGAAGCGACCACCGCATCATGGCCGTGAAGTACTCCATCCGTCGGCTCTGTGGCTCGCCGGCGCGCTGGTACGGCCTTGAGAACACATCGGCCATCGTGGAGTACGTGCCGCTGTTCGCCCGCATGCGGCCCACGTCGCGCCTGGCGCGCGAGACGCCGCCCAGCGCAAGTGAGCTGCCCAGCGATGCCGTAATCGACGACGACCTCTTCTCGCGCGACCTGCTCGGCGAGTCGGTGCGCGCGGCGCGCAGCATGTCCGCCGACCCGACCGAGGCCATGCCAGTGCTGGACAGCAGACGCCATGACAAGGCCTAGGCTCGGCACGCGGGGGTTCTCCCTCCCCCGCCTGCGCGACGTGGGCTGGATGCTCCTGCTGCTCGCGGCCGCAACGCTCGTGGGCTACGTCTTCGACATGATGGGCCTCGTCACCGAGAACATCACGAGCGCCTACATACTCGCCACCCTCGTGTGCGCCGTCGTCACGGCCAACCTCCCCGTCTCGGCCCTCATGTCCGTGGCTGGCGTGGTGCTCTTCAACTTCTGTTTCGCCACGCCACGCTACACCCTGGCCTTCGCGCCCGTCTACGGTCCCACCTTCGTCGTGATGCTCGTGACGGCCCTGCTTGCGTCCACGCTCGCCAACCTACTCCACGAGCAGGCGAGACGAGCCACGCAGGCCATCCGGGAGCGGGAGGAGACGGCCCTGCTCGCCAAAAACGAACAGACCCGGGCCAACCTCCTGCGTTCCATCGGCCACGACCTGCGCACGCCGCTCACCTCCATCTCCGGGGCGGCGTCGCTCCTGCAGAACGACCTCGACCGCATAGACCCCGCCAAGCGCCACGAGCTGCTTGTCGACATCGAGGAGAACGCGAGCTGGCTCTCGAACCTTGTGGAAAACCTCCTTGCCGTGACCCGCGTTGAGAACGGGACGCTCCGGCTCCAGTCCGAGCCCGAGCTGCTTGACGAGGTGGTGGCTGAGGCCATCGGCCACCTCCCGGACACAGGGGCCCGGCGGCGCGTGACCGTTCGCACGGGCGACGGCGTGCTCATGGCCAAGATGGACGCCCGACTGATCATGCAGGTAGTGGTGAACCTGCTCGACAACGCCGCCAAGTACGCACCCGCCGAGACTGCGGTCACGGTGACGGTGCGGCGCGACGGCACCGACGTGACCTGCGAGGTGGCCGACGAGGGCCCGGGCATCCCCGACGCCGAGAAGGACCGCGTGTTCGAGCAGTTCTACACCGTCCACGGCGTGACTCCCGTTGACGGCCGCCGAAGCCTGGGGCTGGGGCTGGCCCTGTGCAGGTCGATCGTCGAGGCCCACGGCGGGCGCATCTGGGTGCGCGACAACGAGCCCACCGGTGCGGTCTTTGCCTTCTCGCTGCCCGCCTACGACCCTCCAGGGCTGGCCGGAATCGCATAGGCGTTCCCGACAGGCCCCCGATGCATCGGGGCCCGTTGCCGCACTCGTTCAGTCAAGAGGGGAGGCCAAAGGCCGACCCCTACTCCTCCGGGTCGTCGTCGACGTCGAGGGCGGGCATCTGCTCGGTCGGGTCGGCGATCATGTCGCGACCAACGGCGTTCTCGCCCGCGAGGTCATCCGAGAAGATGTCGACGTCCTCGGCCTCCTGGCGCTCCACCTGTGTGTCGCTCGGCAGACTCACGCGCTCGAGGCGCGTGGCCGGCCGCATCTTCGCGAACATCGGCACGTACTCGAACACGATGGAGCTGTTCTCGAGGCCGTACCAGCGCGCCGGCGATCCGCAGAGATGGCGAATCGCGTACTTCGTGTAGATGACGCGGTGGTCGCTTCGGCTGATGTCCGTCTCGGGCGCGAGCACTTTGCGCAGCATGCAGAACTTGAAGTCGCCGATGATGCCGCGACGCTCGTAGATCGAGTACGTGTGGTGCTGCGGCGGCAGCTCGCCGGTGGTCACGAGGTCGTTGATCACCTGACGCAGGTACGCGTTGACACGCTGGTTCACCTTGAAGCCCAGCTGCAGCTGCACCTTGAACAGGAAGTCGGTGCCGAAGGAGTCCACGGTATACGCATGCGTGAACGGCTCGTCGGTCACCACGACGTTGAGGAACCAGTAGGCCTTCGCGCGCTTGGGGTGCTTGTCGAGGATGGAGTAGAGCACGTCGCGGTCGAGCTTGTCGGGCTCCGAGGCGCCCACAAGGAAGACAAGGTTGTCGGCGAGCAGCGGATAGTCGTTGTCCGCGCGCAGCTGCGCCAGCTGGTCGACGTAGTTGCGTACCGGCAGGAAGACCGTCTGCGTGCGCTCGATGGCCGTGCCGCGACGCCACACATACATCATCACGAACAGCAGCGCCGCGAGGATGACCATCACGTAGCCGCCCTCGAAGAACATCGAGAGGCACGCTGCGAAGAAGCAGAGCTCGATGGCACCAAAGAGCACCGCGAAGCCCGCCGCAAGCCCGCGCTTGTGCAGCACCCCGGCAATGTAGCTCGTGAGCAGCGTGGTGGTCATGAGCATCGTGACCGTGATGGCCAGGCCGTAGGCGGCCTCCATGCGGTCGGAGGTCTGGAACAGCAGCACGATGAAGATGCAGCCCACCCACATGACCGAGTTCACGAGCGGGATGTAGAGCTGGCCCTTCGTGTCGGACGGGTAGTGCACCTGCAGGTGCGGCATGAGGTCGAGGCGGGTGGCCTCGGACACGAGCGTGAACGAGCCGGTGATGAGGGCCTGGCTCGCGATGATGGCCGCGACGGCGGAGAGTACGATCGCGAACGGGCGGATGGCCTCGGGCAGCATCTGGTAGAAGGGGTTGAGCGAGTCCATGGTCTGGAGCGTCGGGTCCCCGGCGTTGGCGACCAGCCACGCGCCCTGCCCCAGGTAGTTGAGGATGAGGCAGGCCTTCACGAACGGCCAGCTCGCGTAGATGTTGGCCTTGCCCACGTGGCCCATATCGGAGTAGAGGGCCTCGGCGCCGGTGGTGGCGAGGAAGACGAATCCGAGCACCATGATGCCGGAGCGGTTCTCGGGCGAGACGAGAAACATGACGCCACGCACCGGGTCGAGGGCGCGCAGGATGCCGGGATTCGAGACCATGTTGGCCACGCCCGCAACGGCCAGGAACAGGAACCAGAACGTCATAACCGGGCCGAACAGCTTGCCGATGCTCGAGGTGCCGGCGCGCTGCACGGCAAAGAGCGCGCAGATGATCGCGATGGCGATGGCCACGACCCGCGTCTGGCCGTCCCCGAGCAGTGCGTGGCCCACGGGGATGGAGCGCAGGCCCTCGATGGCGGTGGTAACGGTAACCGCAGGCGTGAGGATGCCGTCGGCGAGCAGGGCCGCGCCGCCGATCATGGCGGGCAGGATGAGCCACTTGGCGCAGCGCCGCACCAGGCTGTACAGGGCGAAGATGCCGCCCTCGTTGTGGTTGTCGGCCTTCATGGCCACCACGACGTACTTCACCGTGGTGACGAGCGTCATCGTCCAGATGACGAGCGAGAGCGCACCGAGGATCATGTCCTCCGAGACCGTGGCCAGCCCGCCGTTGTTGGAGACGATGGACTTGAGCGTGTACATCGGGCTCGTGCCGATGTCGCCGTACACCACGCCGAGCGTCACGAGCACCATGCCGAGCGAGAACGGGATGGCCCCATGCGAGCCCCCGGCGTTGGCGGCGCTGAGCTTCTCCTGCTCGGCGCGCTCCACGGCGGCGCGCTCGGCGAGCTGGGCCTCGGTGGCGGCACGGCTCACCTGCTCGAACTGGTCGCTCATGGCCTCGCGCTGCTCGCGGACGTGCTCGACGGCTCGCTCGTTAGCCTTGTGAATGTGCTCGTGCAGCTCGCGGACGCGATCATCACTGTCCCGTGTGGCCAACGCCAGGCTCCCTCGTCATGCTGCGGCGGCAAGCCGCCGTCACCTCTCGAGCGCCGACCCCTGCCGGCGTCCGTCTTTATGCGGGCTTTATTCTAGGCATATTGGGAGCTCAATACGGCCCGGACAGGCTTCGGCGGCCTTTGGGACTGCCCAGGCCGGGGCTTATGCCGAAGCCAGCAGGCGCTCGAGATAGAGAGCCACGCCGGGAGCGTCGTTGTCCTCGCAGGTGTGGTCGGCCACCTGGAGCGCGTCGGCCGTGGCGTTGGCCATGGCCACGCCGTCGCCCGCGACCGTAAGCATCGAGGCGTCGTTCAGGCTGTCACCGAACGCCACCGCCTCGGGCACGGGAATGCCCAGGTGGCCGCACAGCCACGTGAGGCCGGAGCCCTTGCTCGCCCGCGCGCTCGAGATCTCGACGTTCGTGGGCTGGGAGCTCACCCACGCGAGGCCGGGCCTGCTCTCCACGAAGTCGATGGCGTGCTGACGGTCCGCCGGGTCCTTCCACATGACGGAGCAGCGCTCGAGCCGCGCCACCCTACGGATGACGTCGGGGATAGGCTCGTCGACCGGCGTGCGCATGATGCGCATCTGCGGGATGAAGTTGGGGTCGAGGCCGAACTCCTCGATGCGGTCGAAGCAGGAGCGAGGCTCGTAGACCGTGTCGTCGCCGAACACGTCGAAGATGACATCGCGCCCGTCCATCCAGTCGTAAAGGGCCAGCGCGTCGCCCTTGCTCATCAGCTCCGTGTGCAGCACCTCGGCGTCGGGCGCCTCCCCCAGTGCCGCTGCCGCCGACCTGACGCGACAGATCGTGGCCCCGTTGGTGCACACCGCGTAGTGCACGGCCGGGCTCGCCAGCAGCTCGGGCGGCAGGCCCGTGACAGGACGCCCCGAGCAGGGCACGAACTCGACGCCGCGGCGAGCAAGCTCGTCGAGCACCGCGAGCGTGCGCGCGGGCACCCGCTTCTTGGTGTCGAGCAGGGTGCCGTCAAGGTCGGAGAACACGATGCGCATGAGACGTGGTCCTTTCTAGCGCCCGTCGAGCGGGACGTAGGTGCGCGAGTCGATCACGGAGTTGTAGGCGGGACGGATGATGCGCCCCGAACCGTAGAGCTCCTCCATGCGGTGCGCCGTCCAGCCGGCAAGACGCGCCATCGCGAAGATGGGCGTATAGAGGTCGGCGGGGATGCCAAGCATGGAGTACACGAAGCCCGTGTAGAGGTCGATGTTGGCACAGATGGGCTTGGTGGTGCCGCGCACCTCCTGGACGATGCCCGGGGCCAGCCGCTCGATGGACTTGATGAGCTCGAAACGCTCCCCCAGGCCCTTCTCGGCGGCAAGCTTGCCCGCATACTGGCGCACGAGACGGGCACGCGGGTCGCTCTTGGTGTAGACCGCATGCCCCATGCCGTAGATGAGGCCCGTGCGGTCGAACGCCTCCTTGTGCGCGATGCGCTCGAGGTAACTCGCAAGCTCGTCATCGTCGTCCCAGCGGCTCACATGCGAGGCCACGTCCTCGATCATGGCGGCCACCTTGGCGTTTGCCCCGCCGTGCTTGGGACCCTTGAGCGAGCCCATTGCCGCGGCGTAGGCGCTGTAGGCATCGGTGCCGGAGGAGGAGAGGACACGGCAGGTGAAGGTGGAGTTGTTGCCGCCGCCGTGCTCCGCATGCAGCATGAGCATCACGTCGAGCAGCATGGCCTCCTCGCGCGTGTAGCCCTTCTCGCCGCGCAGCACGTCAAGGACCGTCTCGGCCATGGAGAAGCCCTGGCGCACGGGCGGCACCGCAAGCCGGGCGTCGTCGCGCACGGCCACCGAGGCCTCGTGGGCGATGGCGGCAATGCGAGGCAGGCGCGCCAGCATGGAGAGCGACACGTCAATCTCGTGGGTAGGCGAGGTGTCGTCCGGACGCTCGTCGAAGGCGTAGAGCAAGAGCGTCGAGCGGGCGAGCACATTCATGATCGAGCTTGACTCGGTGGTGCGCGGGAAGAGGCTCAGGTAACCGGTGGGCAGTTCGCGGCGGGAGTCGATGCGCGCCGAGAAGTCCGCCAGCTCGTCGGCCTTGGGAAGCCGACCCGTCACGAGCAGGTAGGCAATCTCCTCGTAGCCGAATCGTCCCTGCCCGTGCGTGCCGGCAAGCAGGTCGCCGATGTGGTAACCGCGGATGATGAGGTCGCCTTCGTCCGGAACGACCTTGCCGTCGACCTTGTTGTAGCCGTGCACGTCGGAGATCGTCGTGAGGCCCACGAGCACGCCCGACCCGTCGGCGTTGCGGAGGCCGCGCTTCACGTCGAGCTTGTGGAAGAGCTCCTCCGGCACCTTGTCGATGCGGGCAAAGCTCTCGTACAGCCCGTCGCTCACGGCAGGGCGGCCCAGCGCAGACTCCTCCGAGGGCATGGGCGTCACATCGACGGAATGGAGCAGGGCCGAGGTGTCGGCGGGCGAGAGGATACGGCGGATGGCGTGCGCCCGCTGGCGCTCTCGGCTTGTGGGCGGCTGATGGTGCTGCTCGGGACGATGCACCTGCTTGGGCGTCATATGTGTCACCCGCCTACAGCCGGTACATGAACTTGAAGACGTCCTCGCGCTGAATCGTCACCTGGACGCCCAGCTCGCCGCGGAGCTTCTCGAGACCGTCGTGAACGACCGAGAAGTCCGCACCGGCGAGGTCGACGAGCATCGTCATCGTGAACATGCCCTGCAGGATGGTCTGCGAGATGTCGAGGATGTTGACGTTGCGCTCCGCAAGTAGGGTCGCCACGGCGGCGACGATGCCGGAACGGTCAGCGCCAAGCACCGAGATGATAGCGCGGTCAGTCTTGGTCTCTTCGCTCATGGATGGCCCTCGCATTCCCGCCGCGCGCGCGACGCATCGTGCCGCCCCAGCCGGGCGGCTTCGGTCTACGTAACTTTTGATTCTAGCTCAGCGATTGTTGCCGTCTGATGAACGCAGGTGAGCGGCGGCCGACACGCCAGCGTCGGCGGAGACGCGGGCGGCCTCGATCTGGGGCAGGGACATGAGACGCGTGCCGCTCGCCCAGGCGTTCACGAGCATGAGCGCCTGTCCGCGCACCTTGCTCGCCACCACACGCGCGATGAGCGAGAACACCACGATTGACTTCCACGACGGAATGGACCCGTAGCGGCGGTACTCGTAGATCATGTAGGGCACGAGCGCGAGGGCCGACACGAGCGGAAACGTGAGCACGCCCGCCAGCGCCACCCTCACATACGTGCCCACGGTGTCCCGCCTCCCCTACTGTTGGGCGGGAAACGCCGCCGTGACCCAGGAGACGAGCGCGCCGGCGGCGTCGGCGTCGCCCTCCTCCGCCAGGGTGTCGCCCTTGTCCCACACCGGCGTGAAGGCCACGTCGCCCACACCGTCGTAGGACTTGAGCGCGAGGGCCAGGTTGACGCCTGCGGTGAGCGGCGCCGTGGTCTGCCCCATGCCAACGTTGATGCGCCAGTGCGTGGCCACCTTCGCCGACCCGAAGCCCTCGGAGGAGCCGCCCACGTAGTAGAGCGGGTCGTACATGTTACGCCGCACGTCCATGGGCTGGTCGAGGGAGTCGGTCTTCTTGAGGTCGGCCGCCCAGTCCCCGGGCAGGCTCGCGTTCCAGTCCGACGCCTGCGCGTAGGTGTCCGACTTCTGCGTGAGCAGGTCCGAGACCTCGGCGCTGAAGTGCAGGGAGTCCTGGTCGTCGTTGCCGAAGAGCTGGTTGGTGGCGCTCGAGCGCTCCGTGGAGTCAAAGGCGCACACGCCGAGCGTGGGCATGCGACGGGCGTGGACGAAGGAGGTGAGGCCGGCGATGCGCACCGTGCCCTTGCTCTCGTTGTAGGTGAGCCAGTGGCCCTCGGCGTTGAGGGCTGCCACGTAGTCGCCGCGCGAGGCGAACGTGACCTCGGTCTGCGGGGCCGTGGAACCAGCGGCACCCGCCACCGACGACGTCCCCTGGGCCGGGGCAGTGGTTGGGGTCGTCGGCACGACGCTCGCGTCAGCGGAGACGCCCGAGCCGGGGAAGGCGGCGACGTCGGCATCGGTGGCAAACGTGTGCGGGAACGACGCCTGGGACAGGAAGTTCGCGGCAGAGGACTCCACGAGGGAGACGAGGTACTCGTAGTAAGGCCCGTCCGTGAAGATGCCGCCGTCGGTCTCGTCCAAGGACAGCGTGGCACCGCCGTCGGCGTGCAGGCCCAGCTCATTGACACGCCCCGCCCACGTGACGGCGAGGTCGTTGGAGAGCAGGCGCGTCCACGTGCCCTCGGCGCGCGTGCCGGAGGTGTCGAACTGGCCCAGCTCCCACTCGTAGGCGGCGTCCGAGCTGGCCGCGGCGGCCTCGGGGCACCAGCACGCCACGGCCGCCACCTCGTCGCCGAAGAAGGTTCCCTCCGCGTCGTGCGTGGCAGCGCCGATCTTGGCGAGATAGGGCTTGTAGAGCTCGCTTGCCCCCGAAGCACCCATGACCGAAGCGAGCAGGCCGCCCGCAGCGTGTCCGAAGACGACGATGCGGTCCGTGGAGCCGGGCAGCGTCTTGGCGTTGTAGCGCAGGTAGCGCACGGCTGCCTTGAGGTCGGCCACGGCCCAGGGGGCACCACCGGAGAAGAAGCCGTCACCGGTATTGGTGCTCTCGTAGCCGTTGGCACGGCCGCGGCAGCCCGCATACACGTAGACCATGCCGGCGGCGAGGTAGGGCTCGAGGCCGTCGTAGAGGTAGCCCGTGGCGGCAGCCTGCGCCGTGTAGTCCTGCGCGTTAATCGGCAGGGCGATGGGGGCCGTGGCGGCCGTGAACTGACCGACCGTGCCCTCCTCGTCCACCTCACAGGCGTAGGTGGACGTGTCCTTCGCCTTGGAGAGGTCGACGTTCTCGTCCGTGGGCTTGAGAAAGGCCCCCGGCACGTAGATGGCGAGCTTCTCGTAGGTGGTCGACGCGGGCTTGTCGCAGTAGGTAAGCCCGACCTGCCACCAGACGTCGTGCGAGGCGTCGTAGTGCCAGGCCTTCATGTCCACGGCGAGGGACTTGAACTCGGCAAGGTCGACCTTCTCGGTGGCCGCCTGCGTGGCGGCGTCCGTGGTGGCCTGGGTGGGTTCGGTCTGCCGGGCTCCGCAGGCGGCGAGGGCGCCGACGGCCCCGGCTGCAGAGAGGACGGACAGGAACTGCCTGCGTGTGACAGACATGCGGTCTCCTTGGTGGCAAGCTGTACGCGGGCACGGGCACGTCTCCCGATGCCGCGCGAACGTCTCGTGCGGACGTTGGTCAGATGCTCACCATTGTGCCGCGAAGCCGCGAAAACGCCACCCGTACGGCGAGGTTTCGCAATATGTCCTCAGCTCGACGGGCGGGCGAGCAGGGCCACGCGCCGCGCAAGCGCAACCACGAGCAGCGCGGCGCACGTCACGAGCACAAGGGTCACGTCGGGCACGAAGTCGGCGAGGCCGCGCCAGGGGACTCCCCAGACGGCGGGGGCGAGAAGCGCCGCCCCAAGACCCGTGGCGTACGGCGCGAGCCGAAGGGCGACTCCGGCCGCGGACGGCCGTCCCTGCTCGCGCGCAACCCAGCGTTTCCAGCCGCCCGCCCGTACAGCGGCCACGACGCACGCTGCGACGGCGAGCGCGCACCACAGGTCGTAGCGCGCATGGGCCGCCACGTAGCGGCCGCCGTTGAGCGGCTCGGGGTCGTCGCCCGTGACGACGCCCACCACGCCGTCGGCGAGGTCGAAGAAGGCTCCCCCTCCCGTCAGGTCGTCCGCCCCGTCGGCCATAATGACCACGCCGAGGTCGCGGTCGGGAAGCAACACCATGCGAGCCAGATGCCCCTCCACGTTGCCGTCGTGGAAGGCCACGAACTCCCCGTCGTCCCAGGTGAAGGGAAACCACCCCATCGCATAAGCCACGTCGATGCCGGCTCGCACGTCTCCCGCCCCGGTGAGCTCGCCTATGCTCGAGGCTGAGAGCACGCGGGGCACGCGGCCATCGGACGCCACCGGAGCATCTGGCACCTCTCCCGCTTCGAGGTACATGCGCAGGTAGGAACCAAGGTCGAGGGCGCTCGCCGAGACATAGCCCGAGGCGGCCGTACCCCACGAGTCGTCGTCACTCTCGTGCGTGAAGCCGTCGGCGACGTAGGCCCCAAACCAGTTGCGGTGGCCCGGGACGAGCGAGCTTGCCGCCGACGTCCCGTCCTCCGTCGTGCCCGCCATGTCCCCCGAGCTCCTCGTCATGTCAAGCGGTGCCAGCACGTGCTCGGCGAGGTACGTTGCGTACGGCTCCCCCGAGACGCCCTCAACCACCTTGCCAAGCAGGTCGTAGTTGGCGTTGGCGTACGAGAAGTACCCGTAGGAGTCACCCAGCGCGCCTCGACCGAGCGCCTGCGCCGTCGTGTCGTAGTAGCCAAGCCCGCTCGTCTGGTTGAGGAGGTCACGTACGGAAATCTCGGCGGGAAGCGAGCCGGGATCGTTGAGGTAGCTGCGCGCGGGGGCGTCGAGGTCGACCTCGCCCGCCTCCACGAGCTGCATTATGCAGACGGCCGTGAGCGACTTGCTGAGCGAGCCGATGGGCATGGGGGCGTCGGCACCGGGCACGTCGCCAAGGGCGCGCTCGTACACCACGCCGGCGCCGTCGACGACAACGACCTCGGCACCGGGCAGGTGCGACGCCGAAAACGACGCGTCGAGGTAGGCGTCGAGCGTGGCGGCGAGTCGGGCGTCGTCCGGTGTGACGGAGGGAGACACGTCCCCGATGGCGTCCTCGCCCGTGGCCTGCAGGGCGCCGGCGTCATCCGTGGCCCCGCCGTCCGCCACGGGCTCGGAGCCATCGCTTTCGGAGGGGACGTCCTCCGTGCCCACGTCCGTCGGCGCCCCACCCTCCAGCGGCGCGACCGCCCAAGCCAGCACCGCCAGCAGGCAGACGACGCAGAGCGCCGCCACGAGCGCGCGGCCGTCTCCCCTTCTCATGCGTCGTCATCTCCTTGCGTCTCGGTCGTCGGCTACGATACGCCCTCAAGCCCTCCCTCGCCACGACATAATCGCGCTCGCATGCCTCGTCAGAAAAAAGTTATCCATTTCGTACTTGTGTATTGACCGCCGCCCCTCGCGTCGGTAGGGTAGGCGTGAGTTTTCCGGAGTTAACACGCTTCGGCAACGTGCGGGCCATCCAGTGTCCGCACCCACCGCAAGCAGGGCCAACGCGCGGGGAGGCAGGCCATGACGCTTGACATCGAGAACCTCGAGCGCGCCATCGTCCGGCACTGCTCCCCCACGCTCGCAGGCATGAAGCCCGCCAGCCTCTTCAACGTGCCCGGCGCCTTCGCGGCGGATGTGGACGAGGAGCCGGCCGGCGGCATGCAGGCATGGCTCGCCGCCCGAGAGCTCTCTGAAAGGCTCGATCGGCTCGTCTCCCAGGTTGCCCGCAGGCTCGGGCCCAGCGGCGTGTGCGTGCGGGTCGTCGCCCGCAGGGCCTGCGGCGCGCTCGTGTACGTGTTCCGGCCCGACCTGCTCGCCCGCGCCATGAGCGACGGGCGCGTGCGGGAGCGTCTGGGCGAGTGGGGCTACCGCACCGCCGGCACCGGATGGCTCGACGCCGCCATCGAGCGCGTGGGCGGCCGTCTCGAGCGCTGCCATCGCCGCGACCCCGAGGCGCCCTTCCCGCACGAGGTGGGCTTCTTCCTCGGCTATCCCTACGCCGACGTCATGGGCTTCATAGAGCACGAGGGGAAGGACTTCCTCTGCTGCGGCAGCTGGAAGGTCTACGCGGAGCAGGAGCGTGCCGAGGCGTGCTTCGAGCGCTACCGAAGGTGCACCCGCGCCTACGAGGCGCTGCTCGACATGGGCGCGAGCATGGCCGACCTCGCGCTCGTGAGCCTGGCGGCGGCGTAGCGACTCCGGAGAGCCACGGCCCGGACCGGCCACGTCCGCGGGATGGCCCAGCCACGCACGCGGGACGGCGAGCCGTCCCGAACCACACGAACCAAACCCGACAGGCGGGTTGGCATAGGAAAGGACGAAAGATGAGCAAGCTGGCAGTTGTGTTCTGGAGCGGCACCGGCAACACCGAGACCATGGCCGACGCCGTGGTGGAGGGTGCCGAGGGCGCTGGCGCCGAGGTCGAGAAGATCGCCGTCGCCGACTGGTCCGGCAACGTCGCCGACTACGACGCGCTCGCGCTCGGCTGCCCCGCCATGGGCGACGAGCAGCTCGAGGAGGACGAGTTCGAGCCGTTCTTCGAGGACATCGAGGGTGACCTCTCCGGCAAGAAGGTGGGCCTCTTCGGTTCCTACGACTGGGGCACCGGCGACTGGATGGAGACCTGGAAGGAGCGCGCCGAGGGCGACGACGCCGACGTCGTTGACACCGTGATCGCCAACCTCGAGCCCGACGACGACGCGCTCGCCTCCTGCAAGGCCCTGGGTGCCGCCCTGGCGTAACGCCGGCTGACGGATACCCGCGCTCGCCCGCCCCTGGCGCTGCACGCTCGCTCGACGTCCTCGCCGTTATCGGCATTGCCGATAACGGCTGCAGAATGTCTCGCTTAGCGGCGCCAGGGGCGGGTGCTTCGGTGTCGGAGGGCATCGTTGCGCCATGCCGAATGGTCACCCCGACCTGCGGAGGCGCGGAGGCGATTTCTTGCGAGTGAGGCTGTGCTTGCTCGCTGGTTGGGTAATATGTGGTTAGCTTAGTGACAATTTTGGTGGGCTTGGGTACCATGGCCCGGCCGCCGCAAGCGAAAGGATCTTCCATGAGCAAGGTTGCCGTCGTCTACTACACCGGCTCGGGCAACACCGAGGCCATCGCCGAGCTCGTCGCCGAGGGCGCGCGCGACAAGGGTGCCGACGTCGACGTCTTCTCCGTCGACGACTTCGACGCAAACACCGCCGCCGACTACGACGCCTTCGCGCTCGGCTGCCCCGCCTCCGGCGCCGAGGAGCTCAACGAGGACGAGTTCGTGCCCGTGCTCGACGAGCTCGAGCCCAAGATCGAGGGCAAGAGCGTCGTGCTGTTCGGCTCCTATGGTCACGGTGGCGGCGAGTACCAGAACGACTGGCAGGAGCGCGAGGAGAACGCCGGCCTCAAGGTGCTCGGCAAGCTCGCCATCCTCGAGGCCCCCGAGGAGGAGGCCGACATCGAGGCCGCCAAGGAGCTCGGCGCCAAGCTCGCCTAAGCAAGGCCTCGTCGCTTCATCGCATACAGAAAGGCCGTGACCCCTCACGAGGTCGCGGCCTTTTTTCATGCCTGTTCGAAAGAGCTACATCTCGTAGGCACGCGAGTCGCGCACGGAGAAGAGCACCGTGCTCGCGTTGTGGAGCAGGCTCGAGGTCTGCGGCGTGATGACGCCCGTGATGCCCAGCGCCAGAAGCGACGAGTTGAACACCATGATCTTGGTGAACGTGTCGTTCATGCGAGCCATGAGCTCACAGGAGAGCCTGCGCAGGCTCACGAGCGCCGCCATGTCGGACTGCGTGAGCGTGATGTCAGCGACCTCCTTGGCGATGGCGGTGCCGTTGCCCATCGCCACGCCCACGTTGGCAGCCGAGAGGGACGGCGAGTCGTTTACGCCGTCGCCCACCATCACGACGCGGTGACCCTCCGCACGCATCTTCTCGATGTAGGCGTGCTTGTTCTCGGGCAGGAGGTTGGCCTGGAACTCGGTGATGCCAGCGGCCTTGGCGACGCGTGCCGCAGCCACCTCATTGTCACCCGTGAGCATCACAAGGTGCTTGATGCCAAGGCGTTTGAGTTCCGCCATGGCCTCGGGAACGCCCGGCTTGATGGGGTCGGCGATGGCCAACACGCCCACAAGCTCGCCGTCGACCGCGAGGTAGAGCGACGAGAGCCCCTCGGTCTCCTCCGCGATCTGGGCTGCCTGCTCGGCCGTGACCTCAACGTGCTCGTCCTCCACCACGAAGTGGCGAGAGCCGATGACCACGCGCTTGCCGTCGAGCGAGCTCGCGATGCCGTGAGCCACCACGTACTCCACCTCGGCGTGACGCTCGCGGTGCTTGAGGTTCTTCTCCTCCGCGGCGCGCACCACGGCGCGGGCCACGGGATGCGGGAAGTGCTCCTCGAGGCAGGCCGAGAAGCGCAGCACCTGGTCGCGGCGCCAGCCGTTGAAGGCGAGCGCGCTCGCGAGGCTCGGCGTGGCCTCGGTGAGGGTGCCGGTCTTGTCGAAGACGATGGTGTCCGCGGCGGCGATCTGCTCGAAGTGCTTGGATCCCTTGACCGTGAAGCCGGCCTTGGCGCTCTGGCTCATCGCGGAGAGCACGGCGATGGAGCTCGTGAGCTTGAGGGCGCACGAGTAGTCCACCATGAGCGCGGCGCTCGTCTTGACGAGGCTGCGCGTCGTGAGCGCCACGATGCCCGCGAGCAGGAAGTTCCAGGGCACGATGGCGTCGGCCAAGTGCTCGCGGCGGCTCTCGGTCTCGCTCTTGAGGCCCTCGGACTGCTCCACCATGGAGACGACGGAGCGGAGCTTCGTGCCGCCCACCCCGTGGGTGACGCGCACGAAGATCTCGCCGTCCTCCACGGCGGTGCCGGCGTAGACCGAGTCGCCCTCGCCGCGCTCCACGGCAAGCGGCTCGCCGGTGAGGTTGGCCTGGTTGACCATGGCCACGCCGCGCTCGACCGTGCCGTCCACGCACACGGGCATGCCGGTGCGGATGACCACGAGGTCGCCTTCGGCGAGCTCGGTAGCAGGCACGGAGACCTCCTGGCCGCCCTCGACGCGCCTGGCGTGCTCGGGCATGGCGAGCAGCGAGTAGATGAGCTCGTGCTGCGAGCGCGCCTTGGTGTAGTCCTCGAGCGCCTCGCCGATGTTGAGCAGAAACATCGTGCTGGAGGCCGTCGTGAAGTCGCCCTTCACGAACGAGATGCCCACGGCGGCGGCGTCGAGCACCGGCACGTCAAGACGTCCGGAGAGCAGCGACTTGAGACCCGCCCAGAGGAACCTGCGATAGCTCCAGATGGCCCACGCCGTGCGCAGCGGCATGGGCAGGAACCAGCGGCGCAGGTAGTGGAAGCCCACGAGCTCGGCGATGTCCATCAGAAGGTCGTTCGTACGCGGGGCGAAACCGCCTGCGCAGTCCTTGCGGGCGCCGTCGACGGCGGCGGCGTCGAGCATGCCAATCCAGTTGAGGGCGTCCGTGCGGGCGGCGTCGAGCGCGGCCTTGCCGCTTGCCGCCTTCCCGTCTCCGAGGGCGCGGGCGTCGGTCACGGGGGCATAGCTCAAGGCAACCGACCCGATGCGCGGGTAGACGGTGGCCTTCGTGATGGCAGGGCACTTCTCGAGCGCCACGCGAAGCGGCTCCACGTCCGCAGGCGGCACGTGCCCGGCAAGCCGGACGCGCAGGCGCCCGGGCATCTCTCTGACGAGTGTGTACTGCATGATAGTTGGTTACTCGGCCTTCTCTGCTGGCTTGGTTACTCGTCCGCTTCCGTGGCTACTCGGCGTCCTTGGTGTTGAGGTAGCTGGCCTCGTTCACGATGTCGTCAACCTGCGCCTTGGCCTGCTCGATGACCTGGTCGTAGGACTCCTTGGCGCGCATGCCGCAGGCGACGGCCTGGACATAGCCCTTCTTGGCGGTCTCGGAGGTGAGGGCGGCGACGCCCACGGTGCCGAGCAGGAAGCCGCCGGCGACGAGCAGGCCGTTCTGGGTGGACTTCTTCATGGTGATGCCTCTTTCTTCTTGTCCGACGGCCCCATGCCGTCAGGATTTCAACATGCGGAAACGCACTCAGTTGCGCGGCAAGCGAACCACGTTGCAACCGCCTGCGGACGCAGCATGAGCTGGCCCGACCGCCACCGTCGGTGCGTCTCCTTGAACAACGTTCAATAGAGTACTCACCGTTGAACAAACGTCAATTGTTAACCGACGGTAATGTGAAGGTACTGCGAATGTATGGTTCGGCGAACGGCACGCACGCAGGTCGGCTTATATGAGAGAAGTTTGGGGACAATTCGGGCACCGGTGGGATCGGCGTCTCGACCAGGGGAGGAACCGTGAAGCCTGAGATGCAGGACACGCGCGACAGCAAGACGTGCAACACCTCAGAAACCGCCCATCGCGCCATGCGGCGCAGCAAGCGCGAGATTACGAACGCCTCAGAGCTCCGGGACGTCATCGGGCGGGCGCGAGTGCTCCGCGTAGGCTTCGTCGACGACGAGGGCATGGCCGTCGTGCCGATGAACTACGGCTTCGAGTGGAACCTGGCGAGCGACGGCAACAGCCAGGAGCTGCCCACCTTCTGGCTGCACTCGGCTGGAGAGGGACGCAAGGCCGAGGCCTGGGCCTCCTCCCCCGAGGTGGCGCTTGAGCTCGACGTGGAGGGCGGCGTCATCGGCGGTGACTTCTCGTGCGCCTACTCCTTCGCCTACGAGAGCGTGATGGCATGGGGACGCATCCGCTCGGTTGCAAGCCCTGCCGAGAAGCTCCGTGGCCTTACGGCCATCATGGCTCACATGGCTCCCGACGCGCCCGTGCACTTCTCGGACGAGGCCGTGGCACACGTAGCGGTGTGGCGCATCGACGTTGAGCGAATCTCGGGCAAGCGTCGCGAGGGCATGCCAGCAGCGGGGGCTGCGGCAGGTGGCAGGCCGGCGGCTACAAGCGAGTCGGCGCCTGCGGAGGCGGCGCTCGAGGCGGCCGGCGAGACGCGCGGGAAGTCGGCGCCTGCGGAGGCGGCGCTCGAGGCGGCCACCGAGACGCGCGGGAAGGAGGGCGTGGCGCCCCGTCGGCGCTCCTCCATCGCGGGGCGCATCGGCATTCCCCTCAAGAAGCAC
>UWSJ01000021.1 GCA_900549525.1 uncultured Coriobacteriaceae bacterium
AGATGGCCTACATGCAAATCATCCGCACGGCCATCCGCTGCCCGCTCATGCTCGTGTTCGCCTTCGCCATGGCCTACATTATGGGCGGCTGGCTGGCGTTCATCTTCCTCGCCATCGTGCCGCTCCTCGCCGTGGCCCTCATCGCGATCATCAAGGTGGTCCACCCCATCTTCAAGCGTATCTTCCACAAGTACGATGAGCTCAACGAGAGCGCCGAGGAGAACCTCTCCGCTATCCGCGTGGTAAAGAGCTTCGTGCGCGAGGACTACGAGAAGGCTAAGTTCGAGAACGCCGCCGAGGACGTCAGGCGCGACTTCACGCGCGCCGAGCGCATCCTCGCCCTCAACGCCCCGATCATGAACTTCGCCATCTACGTGGTTATGGCCTCCGTAATCGGGCTCGGCTCCTATGCAATCATCTCCACGAAGGGCCAGCTCATCGACGTGGGCCAGTTCTCCTCGCTCATCACCTACGGCTTCATGATCCTCATGAGCCTCATGATGATCTCGATGGTGTTCGCCATGATCACCATCGCAGAGGAGGGCGCCAACCGCATCACCGAGGTGCTCGAGGCCAAGCCCGAGATCGTAAGCCCCGAAGGCGCCGTGACCGAGGTCGCCGACGGCTCGATCGACTTCGACCACGTGGGCTTCTCCTACGCCGGCAACCGCCGTCGCGAGGCGCTCGCGGACATCGACCTGCACATCAAGAGCGGCGAGACCATCGGCATCATCGGCTCCACCGGCTCCTCCAAGTCGAGCCTCGTGCAGCTCGTGCCGCGCCTCTACGACGTCACCGAGGGCACGGTGCGCGTGGGCGGGCGCGACGTGCGCGACTACGACGTGGACGCCCTGCGCGACCAGGTTGCCATGGTGCTCCAGAAGAACGTGCTGTTTTCCGGCACCATCGCCGAGAACCTGCGCTGGGGCAGGGAGAACGCCACGGACGAGGAGGTTGTGGAGGCGGCCAAGCTCGCCCAGGCCGACGAGTTCGTGAACGGCTTCAAGGACGGCTACGACCACATGATCGAGCAGGGCGGCACCAACGTCTCCGGCGGCCAGAAGCAGCGCCTCTGCATCGCGCGCGCCCTGCTCAAGCACCCCAAGATCCTCATCCTCGACGACTCCACGAGCGCCGTCGACACCAAGACCGACAAGCTCATCCGCGAGGGCCTCAAGAGCTACCTGCCCGAGACCACCAAGATCATCATCGCCCAGCGCACGGGGTCGGTGGAGGACGCCGACCGCATCGTCGTGATGGACGACGGGCGCGTGAGCGCCGTGGGCACCCACGAGGAGCTGCTGCGCACGAGCGACATCTACCGCGAGGTGTACCTCTCGCAGAACAAGCAGAGCCACGACGAGAAGGAGATCGCGCATGCCTAACCAGATGCCCAAGAAGCGCCACATGGGCAAGACGGCCCTGCGCACGCTCAAGATGCTGTTCGGGTTCTATCCCGTGCTGCTGCCGGTGGTTCTCGTCTGCATCGTCGCCAACGGCGTCATCCAGACCATCCCCAACGTCTTCATGGAGCGCGTGCTCGCCATCGTGCAGGACAGCTGGGAGAGCGGCGACTGGGCAAGCGTCTCGGGTGCCGTGCTCACCAACGTGGGCATCCTCGTTGCCCTCTACCTCGCAGGCATTGCCGTGAACGCGTTCTGGAACCAGGCCATGGCAATCGTCACGCAGGGCTCGCTCAAGAAGTTCCGCGTGGCCATGTTCGACCACATGCAGGACCTGCCCGTCCGCTACTTCGACACGCACCAGCACGGCGACGTGATGAGCTACTACACCAACGACATCGACGCCATGCGCATGATGATCTCGCAGTCGCTCCCGCAGCTGCTGCTCACGAGCCTCATCATGCTCTCGGTGATGGCCATCATGTTCTTCTACAGCGTCCCGATGGCACTCGTGGTCATCGCCGGAGCCGCCTGCATGGCGTGGGCAACCAAGTTCCTCGGCGGCCGTTCCGCCAAGAACTTCCTGCGTCAGCAGCGCGCCGTGGCCAAGCTCGAGGGTTCGGTCGAGGAGTTCATGGGCGGCGAGAGGGTCATTAAGGTCTTCTGCCACGAGCAGGAGGCCGAGGCCGACTTCGCCCGCATCAACGAGGAGTGGGAGGACGCCGCGCGCAAGGCCAACAGCTACGCCAACACGCTCATGCCCATCCTCATGAACATGGGCAACCTCCTCTACGTCATCGTCGCCATCGCCGCGGGCGTCCTCATCTCCACGCACGCCCCCAACCTGTCCATCTCGGGCCTGCCGCTCACGGTTGCCGTGGCGGTGCCCTTCCTCAACATGACCAAGCAGTTCGCCGCGCAGATCGGCCAGGTCTCCAACCAGATCAACTTCGTGGTCATGGGCCTTGCCGGCGCCGAGCGCATCTTCGAGCTGCTCGACGAGGAGCCCGAGCAGGACGCGGGCTACGTCACGCTCGCGAACATGGCCGTCGAGCATGGCGAGCTTGTCGAGAGCGAGAAGCGCACGGGCCTCTGGGCGTGGAAGCACACGCACAAGTCCACCGGCATCACGGACTACGTGCCACTTCGCGGCGACGTGCGCATGGAGCACGTGGACTTTGGCTACGTGCCCGGCCACGAGGTGCTGCACGACGTGAGCGTCTATGCCAAGCCCGGCCAGAAGGTGGCCTTCGTTGGCGCCACGGGTGCCGGCAAGACCACGATCACCAACCTCATCAACCGCTTCTACGACATCGCCGACGGCAAGATTCGCTACGACGGCATCAACGTGAACAAGATCCGCAAGAGCGACCTGCGCCGAAGCCTCGGCGTGGTGCTGCAGGACGTGAACCTGTTCACCGGCACCGTCATGGACAACATCCGCTACGGCAAGCTCGACGCCACCGACGAGGAGTGCGTGGCCGCCGCCAAGCTCGCCGGCGCCGACGACTTCATCACGCGCCTGCCGCAGGGCTACGAGACGATGCTGACCGACAACGCCGCGCAACTCAGCCAGGGCCAGCGGCAGCTCATCTCCATCGCCCGCGCCGCCGTGGCCGACCCGCCCGCGATGATCCTCGACGAGGCCACGAGCTCGATTGACACGCGCACCGAGGCCATCGTGCAGCGCGGCATGGACGCGCTCATGCAGGGCCGCACCACGTTCGTCATCGCGCACCGCCTCTCCACCGTGCGCAACTCCGACGTGATCATCTGCCTCGACCATGGGCGCGTCATCGAGCGCGGTACGCACGACGAGCTCATCGCCAAGAAGGGCTACTACTACCAGCTCTACACCGGCGCCTTCGAGCTCGAGTAGGTTTTCTCAGAAGGTTCCCGTCCGATCCCCGGGGGAGGCTCGTAGGTAATCGAGTCTCCCCCGTTCTTCTATGCTCGCTTGAGCGTCCAGCGCGCGCCGCCTTGAGCCGACGCTGCCGCTCCTTCTCTCGCTGGTCAAACCACATGAGGTACTCGTAGCGCTGCTTTGCTCGCTCGGCCCCAACCGGACTCCGGCTCAAGCCTCTTAAACAGGCGGCCCTTCGCATCCATGACGGCACAGAACAGCGCGACGGCCACCACCAACTCGATACCAATCGCCCATCCCTGGCCAATACCAAGGATGGTAATGCTGACCGGCGGGACAATAAATTTGAACCGGAAGCACGAGCGTCACCGCAGGCACGGCATGGCGCTCAGCAGAGACACCCCGAATCAACGGTCCGAGGCGCTTAACCGCCAATCGATATGTGTACCTGCATACTGAGCATCAAGGCTACCGCCCGAGAGCTCTACGACGCAATAAACCACAAGTACGCGCTCAGCCTCGCCCCCGCCTCCGAAGGGGCGGAGCTACGGGAGTCGCTCATCAAGGACGTCGCTTCCCAGCTCAACAGGAGCGTCAACGAGATTTTGGGATACCGTACAGTGCGGGTTATGATTCGAGGCGCGGAGCACATGCCCCCGCTCCAAACCAGGTGCCGAACCTCATGATGGAACTTGTCCACGCCTTCGACCTCGACGTGCGCTCGGGAAGAGACCCGTTCCAGCGCGAAGCGGACTTCCACATGCGCTTCGAGAGGATCCACCCGTTCGAGGACGGTAACGGCCGGACGGGACGCATTCTGCTCTTTCGAGGTCTCATTGCGTCCAACCTGCCGCCTGCCGTCATATCAATCGACGACCGGGCTACCTACCTCGACCTCATTGCCACCAGGACGTGTCAGGACTCGCGAACTTGCTCGAGAAACTCTCCACGAACGAGGCGGCGCGCATGGAAGTCTTCTCGCAGATCGCCCCGCAAGATAGGTAAGCCCGCTGAGAGAAGAGGGGCCACTTCGGCCACACACGGACGTCAGCACCGCTTGGACGTTACGCGGCTGGCCGTTCGCCCTCCCAGCGCCACCAGAGCCACATCACAAGGATCACGCCGCAGGTCACGAAGATGTCCGCCACGTTGAACACGGGGAAGTCCATGAACGTGGTCGCGAAGAAGTCCGTGACCTCCCCTGCCGCCACACGGTCGATGAGGTTGCCCACGCCGCCGCCTGCCACCGCGCCAAGAGCACAGGCAAGCGCCGCCGGCATGGTGCGCTCGCGCAGCACCCACGCTGCACACGCAGCCACAATGCCTACGGCGAGCAGGGCAAACACCCACGTGGAGCCTGATCCGATGGAGAACGCCGCGCCCGTGTTCTTCACGAGCACGAGGTCGAGGTACCCCGGCACCACGGTGACGCGGCCGCCCGCAAGCGCCGTGCGCGCCCAGGCCTTGGTGACCTGGTCGAGCACGACGCCCACAAGCGCCACGCCGCAGCAGCCGGCGACATTGACAGCGTTCACGCGCGAGGGCGCGCCGTCACCGTGACCGGCGGCGGCGCCCTCGTCGCGCGTCTTGCGGTCGTCGGCCACGACGCTACTCCGCCGTGGCCGCGCTGGCCACGGCATCGTGGCAGCGGCAGCAGAGACCGTCGACGCCGAGCTTGCGGTAGTTCCAGCAGCGTGGGCACTTCTCGCCCTCGGCGGGGAGCACCTCGGCCGCCAGCTCGTCACCCTCGCGCACCTCCACGGCCGAGCACACGAGCGCCTCGGCGAGGACGTCGGCCTCGTTCGCGAGCAGCTCGTAGCTCGAGCTCGGCAGCGTCAGCACGGCGCGGGCGGCCTGCGTGGTCTTTTCGGTCACCACGCCAGCGGCCTGGGCCTCCTCGTAGGCCTTCGTGAAGGCGCCACGGGCCTCGAGCAGCGCGTTGTAGGTGGGCAGAAGCTTGGCCACCTGGTCGGCGGCAAGCGGACTCTTCCACCAGTCGAGCAGCGCGGCGAACTCCTGGCCGTCGCGGGCGCTCGCGGGCAGGTGCGCCAGCACCTCGTCGCAGGTGAAGGCCAGGATGGGCTGCATGTCTCGGAGCAGCATCTCGAGCAGGTAGTGCCAGCAGGTCTGGGCGCTCCTGCGCTCGCGCGAGTCCTTGCCGCCGCAGTACATGCGGTCCTTCGTGGCGTTAAGGTAGCCGTTGGAGAGCTCGGTCACCACGAAGTCATAGAGCGCGCGGTACACCTGGTAGAAGCGGTAACCCGCGTAGGCCTCGGAGACCTTGTCGTGCATGTCGCAGGCACGCGCCAGCACGAGCAAATCGTAGGGTTCCATCTCCGCCACCGGAACGAGGTCGCACTCGGGGTCGAACTGCCCCTCGAGCTCGCCGAGCAGGAAGCGGTAGGTGTTGCGGAAGCGGCGATAGGCGTCAGAGGTGCGCGCGAGGATCTCGTGGTCGATGGCCACGTCGTTGGACGTGTCCGTGGAAGCCACCCAGAGGCGCAGGATGTCGGCGCCCATCTCGTCGCAGACCTTGTTGGGGTCAATCACGTTGCCGAGCGACTTGGACATCTTGCGGCCCTGGCCGTCGAGCGTGAAGCCCTGGGAGACGACGGCCTTGTACGGCGCGTAGTCGTTGGCGCCCACCGAGGTGAGAAGCGAGCTCTGGAACCAGCCGCGGTGCTGGTCGGAGCCCTCGAGGTACATGTCGGCCGGGTAGTGGAGCTCGTCGCGGAACTCGCAGACGGCCTTCCAGGACACACCGGAGTCCCACCACACGTCGAGGATGTCCTTGTCGGCCTTGAGGTGGTGCCCACCGCACTTGGGGCACACGCAGGCCTCGCCCAGGTAATCCTCGGGCTTCTCGGTGAACCAGGCGTCGGAGCCCTTCTCGTGGAAGAGCTTGATGACGGCGTCGAGCGTGGCGTCGTTCATGACCGTCTCGCCGCAGTCCTCGCAGGTATAGCTCGGGATGGGCACACCCCAGTTACGCTGGCGCGAGATGCACCAGTCGGGCCTGCCCTCCACCATGGCATGGATGCGCTTTTCGGCGCGGGCCGGGTACCACGTGACCTGGTGCTCGATGGCGTCGAGCGCCTCGCCGCGCAGGCCCGTCTTGTCCATGGAGACGAACCACTGGTTGGTGGCGCGGAAGAGCACCGGCTGGTGGCAGCGCCAGCAGTGCGGGTAGCTGTGCGTGATCTTGACCTCGGCAACGAGGGTGCCCTTGTCGCGCAGGAAGTCGATGATCTTTGGGTTGGCCTCGTCGGTGTCCATGCCGGAGAACGGGCCGCCCGTGCCGAACTCGGTGCCCACGTAGAACTTGCCGTCGTCGTCGACCGGCATGCAGACGTCCATGCCCTCCGCCACGCAGACGTAGTAGTCGTCGACGCCGTGGCCGGGCGAGTTGTGGACGATGCCGGTTCCCTCGTCGGTGCCAACGTAGTCGGCGAGCAGGGCCACGCCCTCGACGCCGTCGAAGATGGGCTGCTTGTAGTGCAGGTGGTCGAAGGTCTCGGCCTTCACCACGTACGGCTTGCCGTCGACCATGACCGGCGTGTAGTCCCAGCCGGCCACCTCGCAGACCTTGGGTGCGAGCGCCTCGAGCATGATCTCGGCGCGGCCGTCGTGCTCAACGGCCACGTAGTCGGCCTCGGGCTTGAGCGAGACCGCCTGGTCGGACGGCATCGTCCAGGGCGTAGTGGTCCAGATCACGAAGTCGACGGGGCCGTCGAAGCCCTCGAGGCCGGCCGGCTTCGTGGTGAGCTCGAAGCGCACGTAGATGGACGGCGAGGTCTCGTCGCCGTACTCGATCTCGGCCTCGGCGAGGGCGGTGTGGCAGTGCTTGCACCAGTGCACGGGCTTGCGGCCGCGGAACACCATGCCCTTGTCGAACATCTTCTTGAAGACCTCGATGTCGGCGGCATCGTGCTGGTGGTAGAGCGTGAGGTAGGGGTGGTCCCAGTCACCGAGGACGCCGAGACGACGGAAGCCCGCCTTCTGGAGCTCGATGTTCTCGACGGCGAACTTGTTGCACATCTCGCGGATGTCGGCCGTGGGCATCTCGTTGAACTTGGCGGTGCCGACCTTCTCCTCGACCTTGTGCTCGATGGGCTGACCGTGGCAGTCCCAGCCGGGGACGTACGGGACGTCGCGCCCCTGCATCATCCAGTAGCGGTTGATGATGTCCTTGGAGATCTTGTTCATGGCGTGGCCCACGTGGATGGGGCCGTTGGCGTACGGGGGGCCGTCGTGCAGGACGAACTTCTCGTGTCCGGCGTTCTTCTTGCGCGCCAGCTCGTAGACGTTGTTTTCGCGCCATGCCTTGAGGCGCTCGGGCTCCCGGGTGGCGAGGCTCGCCCGCATGGGGAAGCTCGTCTTGGGGAGGTTCATGGTCTGCTTGTACTCGTTTGCCATCTTGCCTCGTGCCGCTCCTTCCGCGGGACGCGCCCGCGCCGTCGCGAGGGGCGTGGGCCCCGCGCGTGTTCACCGAGCGCCCGACGCGCCTGGGCTGTCCGCGAGACCCGCTCGCATGGCATGTCCGGCGCGCACGAAAAAAGCGCCCGTCCCCACAGCCGGGACGAAGCGCCTGGAAGCGACCCACGCGTTTCGCGGTCGCGGCAACCTCGTTCTACCACCCAGCGAGCGGAGATCCGCCTTACTCGGCTGGCCTGTCACGGCGGCCACTCCGATGACGCCTACTGGGCTTGGCGTGGACGCGCTTGGCGCGACCGCCCGACCGTTGGGGTCATGGCTCCGGGGTGATGTTCGCCTGGGTGCGGCCGCGGGCTTCCACCATCCCCGCTTCGCTTGAGCCGCAGTGACCGGACTACTCGTCCCCATCACAGCTGTCGGGGCGCATGATAGCACGCGCGGCGACGCGTGACCCGCGACGACTTGGGCGCGAGGTGGTGCGAAACACGTTGGTAACGCGGAGGGGAATGCGGGCGGCGTGTCGGGGAAGGCGAACGGCGCGGCGGGCTGCGGACGAGACGACGCTGACAAAACGCACGCTCGTGCAGACTTGACGCCCCGCAAGTGACAAATCCCGCACTCGTGTGGAGCTATCCTTTCCCGAATGACAAATCTCTCGTTCGTGCTGAGCACGAGCTGGACTTCTGTCGGCCGCAAGAGCACATCGCCACGCACCGCTCGCAAACCTGCAGGTAGATTAGTTACCCCATCTCCCCGAATCCAGAGGCGGCACCATCAACCTCCGCACGAGCCGGGGTTCTGTCATCGCCAGCCGAACAGCTCCGCACGAACAGCGGTTCTGTCATCGGCAGCGCAGCCGACCTCCGCACGAGCAGCGGTTCTGCCACCGCCGGCCGCACACCACCGCCGGCCGCACGCCACCCCGGCCGCACCCCGCACGCCCCCCGGCCGCAATCCGCGCCCCTCACGTCTAAAATGTCCCAAACGACGGGGCGGCTCCTCACGGGGCAAGCGCCCCAGACGGGGGTTGGCATGGCATACGCGTCAAACGGCAACGTCCAAACCGAGAAGTACCTCGAGCTCCTCTCCGAGAAGTTCCCCACCTGCCAGGCGGCATACACCGAGGTCATCAACCTCGAGGCCATCCTCAACCTGCCCAAGGCCACCGAGCACTTCATCTCCGACGTCCACGGCGACTCAGCCCAGTTCGAGCACATCATCAACAACTGCTCGGGCGTCATCCGCGAGCGCGTGCGAGCCGTCTTCCGCCATCGCCTTACGTCCGGCGAGCAGGCGGAGCTCTGCACGCTCATCTACTACCCCGACGAGAAGCTCGCCCGCGTCAAGGCCGCCCACCAGGACACGCCCACGTGGTACCGCACCTCGCTCATGCAGCTCATCGAGCTCGCACGCTACCTCTCGGAGGCCTACACGCGCTCGAAGGTGCGCAAGGCCATGCCCGTCGCCTACGCCTACATCATCGACGAGCTGCTCCACGCAAGCGGCGGAATCCAGACCGACCGCCACGTCTATCACGAGCGCATCATCGAGTCGATCCTCGAGACGGGCAGCGTCTGCGACTTCATCCGCTCGCTCTCGGCGCTCATCAAGCGGCTCGCCGTCGACCATCTGCACGTGGTGGGTGACGTCTACGACCGCGGCCCCCACGGCGACGTCATCATGGACCGGCTCATGGCCTACCACTCGCTCGATATCCAGTGGGGTAACCACGACGCGTGCTGGATGGGCGCCGCGGCGGGCTCTCCTGCCTGCGTGGCCACCGTGGTGCGCAACGCCGTGCACTACGACGCCCTCAACATCCTCGAGGGGTCCTATGGCATCTCCCTGCGCGAGCTTGCCCTCTTCGCCGAGAAGACCTACCGGCCAAACGACGCGCTCTCCCCCGTCGAGAAGGCCGTCTCGGTCATCATGTTCAAGCTTCAGGGACAGGCCATCGCCCGCCATCCCGAGTGGGACATGGAGGGGCGGCTCCTGCTCGACCGGATCGACCCCACCCACGGCCCCCACGGCAAGGTGAACATCGCCGGCACCAACTACGACCTCACCACCAACGACTTCCCCGCCCTCGACCGCACACGGCCCTACGAGCTCACGGAGGAGGAGGCGTCGGTCGTGGACGGCCTCGTCGAGAGCTTCACGCACAGCCGCCGCCTCCAGCGTCACGTGGCGTTTCTGTACGAGAGGGGCTCGATGTACACGGCTTACAACGGCAACCTCCTCTTCCACGGCTGCGTGCCCATGCGCCCGGACGGGAGCTTCAGGCCCGTCCGGATGCCCGACGGGACGCACCTCGCGGGCAGGGCGTACCTTGACGCCTGCGACCGGCTCGCCCGCCGTGCCTGGCACGAGCGCTCGGAGGGGCTGCTCGACTGGATGTGGTACCTCTGGTGCGGGCTGGGCTCGCCCCTCTCCGGTCGCACCATCAAGACCTTCGAGCGAACCTTCGTCGCCGACAAGAGCGCCTGGGTCGAGGATCAAGACCCCTACTTTGAGCTCGCGAACCGTCCCGAAGTCTGCGAGCACATCCTCGCGGAGTTTGGGCTGGGAGGCGTCCGCGCGGGGGCCTACGGCGGCTCAGGCGGCCACATCGTCAACGGGCACACGCCCGTGGCCAGCAGGAGCGGCGAGAGCCCCATCCGCGGGGGCGGGAGGCGGCTCGTCATCGACGGGGGCTTCTGCCACGCCTACCACGCCAAGACCGGCATCGCCGGCTACACGCTCATCGTTGACGCGCGCGGCATGCGCATCAAGGCGCACCGGCCCTTCGCCTCCATTGGCGACGTGGTGGCCGACCGCGGAGACATCTACTCCGACGACGACCAGCTCGAGGTGAACGAGCGGCCCCTCATGGTTGCCGACACCGACATCGGTGCCCATATCCGCGCGCAGATCGACGACCTCAACGCCCTGCTCGACGCCTACCGGACGGGCGTCATTCCCGAACGGGGCGAGACCGCCTGAGAAGGCGCGGGTCTGGGAATTAGCCGCGCTCTTTGTGGCACCCTGACATAATGTCTGCACCATTGGGTATGGTCGAAACAACCGGCTCGCCACGCGGCGGCGCCACACGCACGACGACAAGGGATCGGCATGGACAACAAGAAGAAACGACAGTCGATGATCATCTACGTGATCATCGCGATCGCGGCAATCGTCGCGCTCAACTCGGTGGTGTATCCCAACATAGAGCGGGCCACGGTCAAGGACGTGGGCTACACCGAGATGACCACGATGATCGACGAGGGCAAGGTGGACGCCCTCACGCTCAACTCGACCTCGCAGCAGATCACGTTCACCTCCTCCGACGAGCCTGGCGTCACCTACCGAACCACCAACTGGCCCGGTGACACCTCCCTCATCGAGGAGCTCAAGAACAAGAACGTCGACGTCGAGGTCAAGGTCGACGACGGCAGCTCGAGCCTCTGGATGTACTTCCTGCTCTCCTACGGGCTACCCATCCTCATCTTCATCGTGGTGGGCTGGTGGCTCAACCGCCGCATGAAGAAGGCCATGGGCAACGACGGTCCCTCGATGAGCTTCGGCTCGGGCTTCGGGATGGGCGGCGGTCTCGGCAAGTCCAGCGCCAAGGAGGTCAAGGGCGAGGAGACCGGCGTCAAGTTCAAAGACGTCGCCGGCCAGGACGAGGCCAAGGAATCGCTCGAGGAAATCGTGAGCTTCCTCAAGAAGCCCGACAAGTACCAGGAGATCGGCGCTCGCTGCCCACGCGGCGCGCTGCTTGTGGGCCCTCCGGGAACCGGTAAGACCCTCATGGCCAAGGCCGTCGCCGGCGAGGCGGGCGTACCCTTCTTCCAGATCTCGGGCTCCGAGTTCGTGGAGATGTTCGTGGGCCGCGGCGCCGCGAAGGTGCGCGACCTCTTCAAGCAGGCCAACGAGAAGGCCCCGTGCATCATCTTCATCGACGAGATCGATGCCGTGGGCAAGAAACGCGACATGTCGATTAACTCCAACGACGAGCGCGAACAGACCCTGAACCAGCTGCTCTCCGAGATGGACGGCTTCGACAACCACAAGGGCATCGTGGTGCTCGCGGCCACCAACCGTCCCGAGACCCTCGACCCGGCCCTGCTGCGCCCCGGCCGCTTCGACCGCCGCATCCCGGTAGAGCTCCCCGACCTTGCCGGCCGCGAGGCCATCCTCAAGATTCACGCCAACGACGTGAAGATGGAGCCGGGCATCGCCCTGTCCATCGTCGCCAAGTCCACGCCGGGTGCCTCGGGCGCAGACCTCGCCAACATCATCAACGAGGCGGCCCTGCGCGCCGTGCGCAACGGACGTCGCCGCGTGACACAGGAAGACCTGCTCGAGAGCGTCGACGTGGTCATCGCCGGCGAGAAGAAGAAGTCCACGGTGCTCTCGGCGCACGAGAAGGAGGTCGTGGCCTACCACGAGACGGGCCACGCCATCGTCGCCGCCACGCAGAAGGGCACGGCCCCTGTCACCAAGATCACCATCGTGCCGCGCACCTCGGGTGCCCTCGGCTTCACCATGCAGGTCGAGGAGGACGAGCACTTCCTCACCACGCGCAAGGAGGCCAAGCAGAAGATCGCCACGCTCTGCGGCGGCCGCGCGGCCGAGGAGCTCATCTTTGGCGAGATGACAACTGGCGCCTCCAACGACATCGAGAAGGCCACCCAGATCGCACGCGCCATGGTGACCCAGTACGGCATGTCCGACAAGTTTGGCATGGTGGCCCTGGGCCAGCAGCGCAGCCGCTACCTGGGCGGCGGCCAGGAGCTCACCTGCTCCGACGGCACGGCCGAGGAGGTAGACGCCGAGGTGCAGCGCCTCGTCGAGGAGGGCCGCCAGACGGCCATCGACATCCTCAAGGCGCACCGCTTCAAGCTGCACGAGATCGCGCACTACCTGCAGAAGAAGGAGACGATCACGGGCGACGAGTTCATGAACATGTTCACCCGCGACGATGGCTTCGCGCCCAACCTGCCGAAGACGGATGACAAGTAGCCCTGTCTAGAACGGCAGCCCGAGGCCCCGGCCCCAAGCACGCTCACGTCCTCGCCCCGCGCTTTGCGCGGGGCTGCGGGATGATTCGCGTAGCTTGGGGCCGGGGCATTTTGTCATTACAGCCTGCTACCACGACGAGGCAGGGTGGGCGCTCGGCGACGTGGAAACACGGATAACCCAAGGGACGGGAGGCCGGGCGCTCGAGGCTAGATGCAGAGATCGAGCGGGAGGTCTGAGATGTCCTTCAGACGCTTGCCGGCAATGAGGGTGTCCAGCTGCTCGAGAATGTCCTCGCGGCCGGCCTCCGCGGCATAGGCCTCCACTGCGTCAACGAGCTCGTAGAGGGCAAAGTGATACATGCAGTCGATGTCACCGGTCCCCAGCGCCAGCGAGGCGATGCGCGAGGGAAGCGGCTCGCCGGTCACCACGACGATATGGGGAACCTGACCCTTTCTATTGCGGATGAGATTGAGCGCCTCCGTGCGGCTGTTCTGGGCGCGATCGGAGCGCATGGTCCATTTCGCCGAAACGCTGGCGAGAAGCAGCGGGCGCGCGTTATTCTCGGAGCGGAGCTCGGAAAGCCTCGAAACTCCATCGTCGACGACGGAGAACGGCTCGTTCAGCTCATCATCGCTCACGGGGTGCCGGTAAACGACCACGTCGGGAGCAACCATATAGTCGTTACCAAGAATGGTCTTGAGCCTCGAGTTGGCGTTCGTGAGCTCCTGCAGGTACTCGAGGTGTTCGTATTGTGCAAATGAAGAGGTCTTCATGGCGCTTCGGTTGCCAAGCTGGATGACCTCCCACAAGCCCGGGCGAACGTGTTGGAGCTCCGGAAACGTGTGACGAAGAAACTCGGCGATCAGCACCTCGAAGGTGGAGCCTGACGTCTGGCCCGCTTGGCGCTCGTGAGACTCGCTCATGAGCCGCTCGGCAAGCCCTGCCGCAATGGCACGCGACGGCTTGTTGCCCTTGTCGGCGTTCGTGGCAATGCCGTCCGCGTTTACGGCGAGCACGCCGCGCCTGATGATCTCTCGGTGCAGCCATTCCCGCTCCCGCGTAAGCAGGGCCTTCTCATCCATTGAGCGCCTCTCTGATAGCTATGCCAACCGCACGCGCAACCGGAGGCGGAAAGGCGTTCCCCACCTGCCTGTATGCGGGAGTCTTCTTGCCCGTGATGGCCCATTCGGGCGGGAAGCCCTGGATACGCGCGGCCATGCGAACCGTAAGACGGGGATCTCCCTCAAAACCAGGAGACGGGGGTACGTCCGCAAGGCCCCGACCGTCGACACCAAGGGCCGCCCACGCTTGCTTGGCGCGCGTGGGCCCGAGGTCTGCGCCCCCGTGCTTCTTCGACCCCCCGACGAGCGTGGGGGCAATGCCATCGGCATGCTCGGCCCACCTCTCGGCACCCTCCCAGCCGGCGGATGCCATCTCTGACCGCAGGAGCTCGCCAACAGTGGGTGCGGACTCCGGATGGGGCTGCGGCCAAGAAAAGTTGGCTGCCCAAGGCCTCTTGATGCCCACGAGAATCGCCCGGGGGCGAAGCTGGGACACACCGTAGTCACTGGCCTGGACAAGCTGCCACCACGTCTCGAAGCCAAGCGCATGGAGGCGAGATAGGATTTGTTCGCGATAGTCAGTGAACTTCGGCGAAAAAATCCCGCGCACGTTCTCGATCATGACGGCACGAGGGTCGCATTCTGCCGCAAGCCGAAGAGCCTCCGGGAACAGGTCCCGCTCGTCCTCAGCACCAAGCTGCTTGCCCGCAACGGAAAACGGGGGGCACGGGACGCCGCCCGCAAGCAGGTCGACCTTGCCCTTGTACGGCACTGCCGAGAACGCGTGGACGTCTCCTTCTATGACGTTCCATGCCGGGCGGTTCTCCCTCAGCGTCTCGCACGCCGGGTGCTCAATCTCCACCAGCGCCACGTGGTCAAACCCCGCCTGTTCAAGGCCGAGCGCCTGCCCACCAGCCCCCGCGCAAATCTCAATTGACTTCAAGCTCATACGTCTCCTCCATGCGGCACCAGTGTCGCATACCCCACGGACACAAAAGGCCCCGACCCAGAAAGCGGGTAGGGAGCCGCCCTCGCCGCTGACGGGCGTAAGCCCTGTCGCAAACGTAGGCGAGTCATCCCGCGGCCGCGCGGAGCGCGGCGAGGACGCGAGCGACGTTTGCGGCAGGGCCGCGCACCCCGTCAGCGGCAGAGCTCCCAAAACGCTACGGCGCTCGCGGCCGCCACGTTAAGCGAGTCAACCCCATGCTGCATGGGAATGCGCACGGTCATGTCGCAGGCCTCGATCGTCTCGGCAGCAAGGCCGTCGCCCTCGGTGCCAAAGACCATCGCAAGCTTGTCGATGCCACGGAGACGCTCGTCCCCGAGGGGATACGAGTCGTCGCGAAGCGCCAGCGCCGCCGTGCGGAAGCCAGAGGACCGCAACAGGGCAAGCCCGTCGTCATCGGCGCCTGGGGCGCTCTCCCCCGCTGGCCAGGCCCCGAATCTCCCCCACGGCACCTGGAAGACCGTCCCCATGCTCACGCGCACCGCGCGCCGCACGAGCGGGTCGCAGCAGGTGGGCGTGAGCAGCACCGCGTCGACCCCCAGCGCCGCCGCGCTGCGAAACGCCGCACCCACGTTGGTGGCGTCGGTCACGGCCTCGAACACGGCGACACGGCGGGCGCCGGGCAGCCCTGCCAGGACCTCGGTCGCCGGTCGCTCGGCAGGACGGCGTATCGCGCACAGCACGCCACGCGTCACGTTGTAGCCCACGAGCTTAGAGATCTCGTCGTGCGAGAGCACGTAAATTGGGACATCTCCATCCGACGGGGACACCTCGAGATGCCCGGCTCGCTCACGCACCTCCGCCCCGTGGCCGTGGGCCAGCACCGCCTCGACAAGGGACGCCTGGCTCTCGAGCTGGCGCTCCTCGAGCAGAAGCGACAGCGGCTCGAGCCCTTCGGCAAGCGCCACGCGGACGACCTTTTCGGACTCGGCAACGAGCACGCCCGCACTCGACTCGAGCCTGCTGCGAAGCTGGCGGTCTGTCAGCCGCGCGTAGACGTCGAGCCGCTCGTCGTCGGCAGACGAGATGCGAATCACTCCCATGACATACCCCTTCAAACCTTCGGGAACCGTTTGCCTAAATGCGTGCGGACATCCTCAAGACCAGCTGAAAAGTGCTATCGGTGGGGTACCATACAGGAAAGTTGACAATGACGCGCCCGTGCACCCTGCACGGGCCGAGGAGAAACCATGTCGCACGAAGACGCCGAGACGCCCTCCACGCCGCCTCTGGGTGGCCGCCACGCTCGCGCGGGTGCCATGCGGGCCGTTCCGCTCGTTCAGGGCACCCAGACCACCTCAAGCCGCCCCGGATCGAGGACAAAGGGCAAGCACGCGGCACCCAAGGCCATGCGCATGCGCCAGGCCCCCGCTCCCGCCGCGGTGAAGCCGCAACGCCGCCTCAAGACCGCACTCATCGCCCTGTTCAGCATCGTCGCCGTGGTTGGCGCGGCCTACCTTGCGGGTGTCGCCGCCTTCACGTTCCTCTTCCTGCCGGGCACCACGCTCGACGGGGCGGACGTCTCCCTCAAGCTCGCCTCCGACGTGAGCTCGGGCTACGCCGCCAAGATCGGCACCTACCAGACGCAGGTCTCGGGCAACGGCCTCTCGTTCACGCTTCGCGGCTCCGACATTGGCCTCGCCTTCGACGAGGGGGCCTACGAGCGCGGCACCATCGCCCAGCAGGACGCCTGGCGCTGGCCGCTCGAGCTGATGAAGACCCACACGCTCGAGGCGGAGGACGGCGTCACCTTCAGCGCCGACAAGCTCGCCGCGGCCGTACAGCCCTACATCGACAAGGTCAACGAGGGCGCCACGAAGCCCGTGAGCGCCACCGTCGCCTTCGACGACGCCTCGCAGCAGTACGCCGTGGTACCCGAGCGGGCGGGCACGGAACTCGACCCCGACGCCGTCCTCTCGCTCATCTCCGACAGGATCGGCTCGCTTCCCGGCACCATCCCCGTCGACGACTCGGCGCTCGTCCAGCCCGAGGTGAAGTCCGACGACCCCAGGCTCTCGCCGGCAGCCGCCAACGCCAACCGCTACCTCAGCGCCGACATCCCCCTCACGCTGGGCGGACAGTCGGCCGGTGAGGTCACGCGCGCCCAGATCTCGCAGTGGATCGTGTTCGGCGACGACCTCTCAGCAACCCTCGACACCTCAAAGCTCGCCGCGTGGGCCAAGTCCGACATCGCCGACAAGTACGACACCGCCGGCGCCGCGCGCGCCTACACCCGCCCGGACGGCAAGCAGGTCACGGTGAACGAGAACTACGGGCACTCCGATGACATCTACGGCTGGATCACCGACGAGGCCTCGCTGGTCGACACGCTTACGCAGGCCATCGAGTCGGGCTCCACGCAGACCGTCGAGATCCCCACGAAGAAGACCGCCGGTGCGGTGCCCGACGCGGGCAAGCGCGACTGGGGCAGCCGCTACATCGACGTCGACCTCTCCGAGCAGCACGCGCGCTTCTACGGCGACGACGGTTCGATCATCTGGGAGAGCGACTTCGTGAGCGGCGACCACTCCAAGGGCTACGACACCCCCACGGGCGTCTATGCGCTCAACGGCTACCGTGACTCCGGCAACGTCAAGCTCACCGGCGCCACCGACCCCAAGACCGGCCAGCCCTCCTACATCAGCTACGTGGAGTACTGGATGCCCTTCATCGGCAACTCCTGGGCCTTCCACGACGCCACGTGGCGCTCGAAGTTTGGCGGGAACATCTACCAGACCGGCGGCAGCCACGGTTGTCTTAACCTGCCGCCCGACAAGGCCGCCGAGCTCTTCAACCTCTGCAAGGTGGGAGACGTCGTGGTGGTCCACAACTAGCTGCCAGAGACAGCCGGCAACGATGGGGGGCATGTCCGGCCTCGAGCCGGGTGCGCCCCCAGTCTTTCATGGCGCCGTGTGTTTTCGCGTCCGTCGCGACCAGGCCACGGACGAAGACCATAGCGCTACCGCAAGGCGTCCGATGACGGGCCTGCGTAAATCAGCCATCGGCATGCGAGAGGGAGTGTCGTCCACGCGGCGGCGCCCCTCTCGCATGTCATGCTACGCCAGGAGAGGGACGCCGCCTTCGTGACGACGCCCCTCTCGTACCCTGCCTGCGGCGGCCTGCGGTATGGCCCGCGTCAAGAGCCTCGCGCTACGCCGCGAACGTCTTCGCCAGGTAGTCGACGATGTCGCCCGACTCGTAGAGCGGCGCTCCGTCGATGAACAGGCAGGGGCACTGCACCTTGCCGCCCTCGCGCTCGAGGGTGGCGCGCGCGTCGGGGTTGCCCGTGATCGAGATGACGGGCAGCTCGATGCCGTGCTCGTCCATGAAGTTCAGCACCTTGGCACACCAGGGGCAGCCGTCCAGAACGTAGAGCTCGTACTTCGTGGCCATGCGGGGCTCCTCTCGCCCATAGGGAAATGACCGAACACAACCTTTGGTACCCACTTTCCCCTCGCCCGGATGCGGGCAGACGCAAAGGTTCACAATGGCCCTGGGTTGGATCGAATCGTGGGAAGGACGGCTTCATGGGACGGACGGAAGAGGAGCTTCGAGACCTGCTCTACGAGATGGACCGGAGGGGCTACCCGGCCTACAAGTCCTTGCGCGGCAGCTACGACTTCTCCGGGGGCAAGCTCTCGATTGACCACGTGCAAGGCGACCCGTTCGCCTCCCCCACCAAGGCCAGCGCGTACCTCCCGGCTCGCGTGGGAGGATGGCCCGAGGATCTCCTCTTCACGCCTGAGCGGGTCGTGGCCTTCGAGGACTTCCTGACCCGCCGTCTCTCGCGTGCGCTCGACGATCGGTCGCGCGTCGTGGGCGGGTCGGGCAAGAGCGGCATGCTGGGCACGAGCCGCCCCGGCCCCGAGGTGCTTACGCGATCGGCCTGCACGGCCACGCGCGAGGGCGTCACCATCCGCTTTGAGCTCGGGCTTCCCGCACGTGGCAGAACCGTTGACGGGCGCGGCGCCGCACGCATGCTGCTCGAGCTCGTGCCGGACGCGCTCGACGAGGCCCTCGTCGCCGACGAGGAGGCCGTAGCGCAGGCGCGCGAGGCGGCCGAACTTGCCGACGACCAAGCCTTCGTGCGCGACGAGCTCGAGCGGCTCGGACTCGTGGCGTTCGTGGCCGACGGCTCGGTGCTGCCACGGCGAAGCGGCGTCTCGAGCGCACCTATGGAGGGCGCCCTCCCCTTCCGCTCGCCCGACTCGCTTGCCGTGACGCTTGACCTGCCGCATCGGGGTCCCACGCGCGGCATGGCAATCCGCCGAGGCGTCACGCTCGTCGTGGGAGGCGGCTACCACGGCAAGTCGACGCTGCTCAGGGCCCTACAGGAGGGCGTCTACGACCACGTTGCGGGCGACGGGCGCGAACTTGTCGTCACCGACGCCAGCGCCGTCAAGCTCCGCTCCGAGGACGGACGCTCCGTGAGGGCCACGGACATCTCGCTGTTCATCGGCAACCTTCCGAGCGGGGCGGACACCCGCGCCTTCTCGACCGACGACGCAAGCGGCAGCACCTCCCAGGCCGCCGGGACCGTCGAGGCCGCGCTCTCCGGAAGCCGCGTCCTGCTCATCGACGAGGACACCTCGGCCACCAACTTCATGGTGCGCGACGAGCTCATGGAGGCCGTCGTGAACCCCGACCACGAGCCCATCACGCCGTTTGTCGAGCGAGTGCGCGACCTCTGGGAACGGGCGGGCATCAGCTCGGTCATCGTGGCGGGCAGCTCGGGGGCGTTCTTCACCGTCGCCGACACGGTCGTGCAGATGGACTGCTACGAGGCGCACGACGTCACGGAGCGCGCCCGCACGGCCTGCGAGCGCATGGGGGCAGGCCGCGTGCCGTCGGCCCCGGGCTTTGCGCTACCTGCCACGGAGGCGCCCTGCCGCATTCGAACGGCACGCGACGAACGGGGGCTGAGGGCCCGCTCGTTTGGTCGCGAGGGCGTGCAGGTTGGCGAGGGCTCGGCAGACCTCAGGCTTGTCGAGCAGCTCGTCGAGGCGGAGCAGGTTGCCGCCATCGCCCAGCTCGTGCGCAAGGCGGCTCAGCTTGGCCTGCTCGACGGGACGCTTGGCGCCGCCGAGGTCGCGGAGCGGCTGCTCGCGGGCGTCGCGGACGGTGGCTGGGAGGTCGTGGCCGAACACGGGGTGATGGCCTCTGGACTCGCCCTGCCGCGTGCCTACGAGCTCGCCGCGGCGCTCAGACGCTGGCGCAACGAGCGCCCGCGACAGTCGTAGCCCGTTGGCCGCACCCGGCAGGAACGCGGAGCCCTCGGGACCTGCCGGGCGCAGTCGGGACTCTCGGCCGCGAGCCGGAATGCGGCCGAGAGCCCTTCGCAATAATCCCTACATCTCCTCGTGCCAGTGCGGGTTCTGCTCGAAGCTCCTGCCCGCCTCAGGGCTGTCGAGCTCGGCGATGCACGCCATCTCGTCCTCGGTGAGCTCAAAGTCGAGCGCGAGGTTCTTGCGCTGGCGGTCAGGGTGCGTCGACTTGGGCAGCGCCACCGTCCCCAGCTGCACGTGCCAGCGAAGGATAGCCTCGACCACCGAGACCCCATGCGCCGCCGCGATGGCCGACACCGTGCGGTCGGCCATGAGCTCGTTGGCGCGGGCAAGCGGGCTCCAGGCCTCGGTGATGATGCCGTGCGCGTCGTCGTAGGCGCGCTGCTCGGCCTGCTGGAAGTACGGGTGCAGCTCCACCTGGTTCACCGCCGGGTAGACGCCCGTAGCCCGCACGATGCGCTCGATGTGCCCCGGGAGGAAGTTGCTCACGCCGATGTGGCGCACGAGCCCGCGACGCCGCGCCTCGATGAGGGCCCGCCACGCCTCGACGTAGGCGCCCTTGGAGGGGTTGGGCCAGTGGATGAGGTAGAGGTCGATGCAGTCGAGGCCCATGCGCAGGACGCTCTCCTCGATGCAGGTGAGCGCCTCGTCGTAGGCGTGGTGGCGACCGGGGAGCTTGGACGTCACGATCACGTCCTCGCGCGGCACGCCCGACTCGCGGACGGCCGCGCCGACGGCCCCCTCGTTCTCGTAGTTGACGGCGGAGTCGATGAGCCGGTAGCCGCTCGCAAGGGCGCTCTTGATGGCCTCCTTGCCCTCGAACCCCCGCACGCGATAGGTACCAAAGCCAATGGCAGGCAGCTCAAGGCCGTCATGAGCGGTGCGGACTGGGAGTGTCATGGGAATCCTCTCGGTAGGAATCTGCGCTGCAAAACCAACAGTCTGCTCATACCCGGTTGCCACGCAAAGCTGCTAACGTGTGCAGAGATTCTCGGAACCGGCAGCGTTGCGAACGTGAGCGGGCAGGAAACGGAGAGACCCATGGCAAACGACTACCTCATCGTCATCGACATGCAGAATGACTTCGTGGACGGCGCGCTGGGCACTGCCGAGGCCCAGGCGATCACGCCCGACGTCGCGCGGCGTGCACGCGAGTTCAACGGCACCGTCGCGTTCACGCTCGACACGCACGGAGCCGACTACCTTGAGACGCAGGAGGGCAGGCACCTGCCCGTGGCCCACTGCGTCAAGGGGACGCTTGGCTGGCAGCTCGTGCCCGAGCTCGACGTGGTGCGCAGGGCCCGCGGCGCCCGCGTGTTCGAGAAGCCCACGTTTGGCTCCGTCGAGCTGGCCCGCTGGCTCGTTGCGGAGAACGAGCGCGAGCCCATCGCGTCGATCGAGTTCTGCGGGCTCTGCACCGACATCTGCGTCGTAAGCAACGCGCTGCTGGCAAAGGCGTCGCTTCCCGAGGTGCCCATTCGGCTCAACCCGTCGCTCTGCGCCGGCGTGACGCCCGAGAAGCACGAGGCCGCGCTCGAGACCATGCGCAGCTGCGAGATCGACATGGCGGAGTAACAGCGCGGCAAACAGGCACGGCAGGGCTACAGGTATTGCCCCAGCGCCTCACCCCAGTGCCCCGTGAGTCGTTCGAGCGACCACGCGGCGTTGGCGGGGCTCGTGGATGGCAGCACCGTGGCATCCATGCCCGTTACGCCCCTCAGGTAGCGCCGGTAGAGCCTGCCCGCGGTACCGCCGTTGCAGAACACGGCCTCGACGGCCGCCACGCCCGTTATGCGGGCCACGTCGGCGGGAACCACGTTCCTGATGCTCGCGTCGCTCGAACCCTTGATGTCGCAGCTGTGGATGACGTCCCAAAGGGCGATGCCGTGCCGCAGGAGCATGGCCCGCTTCTCGGGAATGGTGGCGGGGCAGGCCTTCTCCCCCGCGCACGCCGCGGCGACGCGCCAAAAGCGGTTCTGGGGGTTGCCGTAGTAGAAGGCGTTCGCAAGGGAAAGCACCGACGGAAACGACCCGAGCACGAGCACCCGCGAGCGCTCGTCAAACACCGGCTCAAAGCCGTGCTCGATGTGCTGGTACTCAGCCACGACTTCCTCGCTCTTTGGACGGTCGCCTACAACAGATACAGAATCACCGCGAGGAACTGACAAATGCTGCCCGCCAGCACCCACAGATGCCAGACGCTGTGCATATAGCGCACGCGCTTAGCCAGGTAGAAACCCGTCCCCACGGTGTAGCACAGGCCACCCGCCACGAGCAGCCAGAGACAGCCCGGCGCCAGCGCGGCGATGAGCTGCGGCAGGCGAAACACCACGAGCCAGCCCATCACGAGGTAGATGGTGATGGTGACCCACCTCGGCTGGCGCTCGCGCAAGAGCACCTCGACGCCGATGCCCGCCAGCGCAAACAGCCACACCACCACGAGCAGCGCCACGCCGCCGTCGTTGAGCAGCGGCCCCAGCGTGAACGGCGTGTAGCTCCCGGCAATGAGCAGGTAGATGCAGCTGTGGTCGAGCGTGCGCAGCACGCGCTTGGCAGGCACGTAGGTGATGGCGTGGTAGAGCGTGCTCATCGAGTACTCGAGGATGAGCGTGAGGCCAAAGATGATGGCGCTCGCGAGCTCGTTGGGCGCGGCCCCCGCCGCCACAGCGCGCACGATCAGCAGCACGAGCGCCGCCACCGATAGCATCGCGCCCAGTCCATGGGTCACGGAGTTGGCGATCTCCTCGCCCATGGTGTAGTCGGGCAGGGGTTTGGGCTCGCGCTTGGCCAAAAGGCCCGCCCGGACGGCGTGGGCTCCACCGGGCACGCTACCTCGCCTCTTCCCCGTCGAGCAGGCCCGGATAGACGAGGTTCACGCTCTCGCCCAGGTCGCGCTCGAGGTAGCGGCGGGCAAGCCATCTGGCCATCCCGAGGTTCTGGTCAAGGCAGTTGCCGCACTCCTCGGGACGCGCTCCGGGGATGTCGGCCTGACCGCCCTTGAAGTCACGCACGAACTCGAAGAGCTCCCGTACGAGCGGCAGCATCTCCTCGGATGTCACTTCGCCAAATACCGCGAGGTAGAAGCCCGTGCGGCATCCCATGGGGCCAAAGTACACCACGCGTGGTGCCCAGGTGGGGTGGTTGCGCAGGAAGGTGGCGCCCAGATGCTCGATGGTATGGCACTCGGCAGTGTTCATGACCGGCTCGTCATTGGGGGCAGTGAGACGCAGGTCAAAGGTGGTCACCGCCGCGCCCGTATCGGGGTCACGATCGATGCGCGATACGTACACACCCGGTTTGAGCAGCAGGTGGTTGACGGAGAAGCTCGCGATTCTGTCCATGAGTACCTCCCGGAGGTATTGCCACGCACATGCGCGGCAGGGATGGTCACGTGCTCATGATACCCATCAGACCAGCGCGCTCGTGGCCACCTCGACGGCCTCGTCCACATCATCGGTGATGGTGACGAGGCTCGGGTCGAGGCTCGAGATGTTGCCCGAGTCGAGCACGGTGCCGCCCAGCCAGTCGAAGAGGCCCTGCCAGTAGTCGCGGCCGAACATCACGATGGGCGTCATGGCGACCTTGTGCGTCTGCACGAGCGTGAGCAGCTCGAAGCTCTCGTCCAGCGTGCCAAAGCCGCCGGGGAACACCACCGCGCCGCTCGAGTACTTCACGAACATGGTCTTGCGCACGAAGAAGTAGCGGAAGGTCATACCGAGGTTGACGTACTTGTTGATGCCCTCCTCGTGCGGCAGCTCGATGCCAAGGCCCACGGACTTGCCGCCGGCCTCGGCCGCGCCCCGGTTGGCGGCCTCCATGATGCCGGGGCCACCGCCCGTGATGACGGCGACGCCGCGCTCGGCCACCTTCTTGCCGATCTTGCGCGCGGCCTTGTACATGGGGTCTGAGCGCTTGGTGCGGGCAGACCCGTAGCAGGCAACGGCCGGGCCCAGCTCGGCAAGGGCGCCAAAGCCGTCGACGAACTCCGCCTGGATGCGCAGGACGCGCCAGGGGTCCATGTGGAGCCAGTCGGCCGTGTTGTCGGCCTCGAGCAGGCGCTCGGTCGTGGTCTCCTTGGGGATGAGGTCGCCGCGCAGGATGACGGGGCCCTTGTGGTACGTGGCGCCAAAAGGTGCGTCGGCAGCCTCGGGTGCGGGCTGAGCCGCAGCGGGCTGGCCAGCGGGGGATTCGCTGCCGGTGCCGCTCTCCAAATCAGACATGTGTCCTTCTCCGATTCTCATGAGATTTCGCGATAGCGTGACCTCGCGCCGGGGCTCAGGCTCGTAAGGTCAATCGTGGCGAGGTAGGCATCGGGCAGCAACGACAGCGAGGTAGATCTCGCGCCGGCCCTCGTCAGACGGCATGGCGTCACCAGGCACCTTAGCCCTCCCACTCCTCGTCGGGCTCCCATTCGGTCAGGCAGCGGTCGAGACCCGCCACCAGCGCGTCGGTGTCCATGTGACGGCCGATGAAGCAGATCTTGGTCTCGCGGTCTCCGCAGCGCTCGTCCCAGTCCTTGAGCACCTCGGGGTTCTCCTCGATGAGCTGCTTGCGGACGTCGTCCGGGGCGCTCGCGATGAACCTGCCCTGCTCGGAGAGCTGGCTCTGCTGCCCGGCCTGCTCGAAGAGGTAGCACATGTCCGGGTCCTGGGCCGCCCAGAGCTGGCCCTTGGCGCGGATGACCTCGCGCGGCCAGGTGGTCACGAAGTCGCTGAACGCGTCCACGTCGAAGGGCTGGCGACGCTCGTAGACGAACGTGGAGATGCCGTACTCGAGCAGCTCGCCGCTCTCGTCATGGTCGTGGTGGTGATGGTGGTGCCCGTGACCGTCGTGGTCGCCGTCGTGGTCGTCCTCGTCGTGGTCATCGCGCTCGTGACCCTCGTCCTCGTCGCCCTCGCCCATCGCGTCGAGCCACGCGGCCGAGTTGTAGACCGTGCCGAAGTCGAAGCGCCCCGTGTTGAGCAGCTCGTCAAGCGCAACGTTGCCCTGGGTGGCCTCCACGATGACGGCCTTCTTCTGGAGGCCACGCACGAGCGCGCGCAGCTCGGCCAGCTGCTCGGGCGTCACGCAGTCCGTCTTGTTGAGCACGACGGTGCTGCAGAACTCGATCTGCTGGATGAGGAGGTTCTCGACGTCGTCCTCCTCCAGGTTCTCGGCGAGCAGGTCCTTGCCGCCGTTGAACTCGTCCCACATGCGCGCGCAGTCCACCACGG
>UWSJ01000022.1 GCA_900549525.1 uncultured Coriobacteriaceae bacterium
TCACCGAGCACATGAAGTCCCACAAGAAGGACTTCCACACCCGTCGCGGCCTGCTCATGCTCGTCGGTCAGCGTCGTCGTCTTCTCTCCTACATCAAGAAGGGCGACATCAACAAGTACCGTGAGCTGATCAGCAAGCTCGGAATCCGCGACAACATCCAGTAGCGGACCTTCGGGGCGCCTGCGGGCGCCCCTTTTCATATGGGCGCCCCACGGTCAGGGGCGGCGGGCTCGCGCGAAGCGCCATACGAGCGATAGCGCCAGACCAAGCGACGGCAGGACTCACCGGTCGTCGGGGCCCGCAGACGGCCCGCCTGCAAAGGGGCAGGCGGAGATAAGGGAAAAGAATGGCAAAGGTTACCCACGAGTTCGACCTCTACGGCAAGCACTACACCCTGGAGACCGGCGAGCTGGCCAAGCAGGCCACGGGCGCCGTCCTCGTCAAGCAGGGCGACTCCACGGTGCTCGTCACCGTCGTGGTCTCCAAGGAGCGCAAGGACTACGACTTCTTCCCGCTTACGGTCGACTTCATCGAGAAGATGTACGCCGTGGGCCGCATCCCGGGCGGCTACCTCAAGCGCGAGGCCCGTCCCTCCGAGAAGGCAACCCTCACCGCGCGCATGATCGACCGTCCGCTGCGTCCGAGCTTCCCGGCAGGCTTCCGCAACGAGGTGCAGGTCGTCGCCACGTCGCTCGTCGCCGACCAGGTGAACCCCGTCGACGTCACGTGCGTCATGGCCGCGAGCTCGGCGCTCACGGTGGGCGGCGTGCCCTTCGAGGGTCCGCTGGCCTGCGTGCGCATCGGCCGCAACCCCGAGACCGGCGAGTTCCTCGTGAACCCCACCTACGAGGAGCGCGACGCCTCCGACCTCGACCTCGAGCTTGCCGGCACGCCCGACTTCATCTCCATGCTCGAGGCGTCCGCCGACGAGATCAGCGAGGAGGACATGCTCGCCGCCATGGCCTTCGGCCAGGAGGCCATCGCCGCCTTCTGCGAGGAGCAGAAGACGTTCTTCGCCAAGGTCGCCGAGGTCAACGGCCCCATCCAGCAGCGCGAGTACGTCTACGACGAGCTCGTCCCCGCCGTCCACGACCGCGTCTTCGCCCACGAGGCCGAGATGAGCGCTGCGCTTCGCGATGCCGACAAGCTTTCCCGTATCGGCAAGGTCGAGGCGCTCAAGGCCGCCATCAAGGAGGAGTTCACCCCCGAGGAGCAGGCGCTCTACAGCCGTGAGATCCCCGTTGAGCTCAAGGCCCTCGAGAAGCACGCCATGCGCGTCATGGTGGTCGAGACCGGCGAGCGCGTCGACGGCCGCCGCGCGGACGAGATTCGCCCGCTCATGATCAAGCCCGACTACCTGCCGCTCGTTCACGGCTCCGGCCTCTTCCAGCGCGGCCAGACCCAGGTGCTCTCCGTCTGCACCCTCGGCATGCTCAACGAGTGGCAGCGCCTCGACACCATCGAGCCGGTCGACGGCAAGCGCTACATCCACCACTACAACTTCCCGCCGTACTGCACCGGCGAGACGGGCCGCATGGGCAGCCCCAAGCGCCGCGAGATCGGCCACGGCAACCTCGCCGAGCGCGCCCTGCTGCCGGTGATCCCGTCTGAGGACGAGTTCCCCTACACCATCCGCGTGGTCTCCGAGGTCATGGAGTCCAACGGCTCCAGCTCGATGGCCTCCACCTGCGGCTCCACGCTCGCCCTCATGGACGCTGGCGTGCCGCTCAAGCGCCCCGTCTCCGGCATCGCCATGGGCCTCATCCAGGAGGAGGGCAAGACCGTCGTCCTGTCCGACATCCAGGGCCTCGAGGACTTCCTCGGAGACATGGACTTCAAGGTGACCGGCACCGAGCGCGGCATCACGGCCATGCAGATGGACAACAAGGCCACGGGCCTCACGCCCGAGATCCTCTCCCAGGCGCTGCACCAGGCGCACGAGGGCCGCGCGTTCATCCTGCACGCGATGCTCGAGGCCATCCCGCACTATCGCGAGAGCCCGAAGGACACCGCCCCGCAGATCATCACGATTCAGATTCCGCAGGACAAGATCCGCGACGTCATCGGCTCCGGCGGCAAGGTCATCCGCGGCATCCAGGACGACACGGGCGCCACGATCGACATCCAGGAGGACGGCTCCATCTTCATTGCGGGCACCGCGGGCGCCGGCGAGGAGGCCGCAGCGCGCATCAAGGCCATCGTGAAGGTTCCCGAGGTGGGCGAGGAGTACACCGGCCGCGTCGTGGGCATCCAGCCCTTCGGTGCCTTCGTCGAGCTGCTGCCCGGCAAGGACGGCCTGCTGCACATCAGCCGTGTGGCCCAGGGCCGCGTCGACAAGGTCGAGGACGTGCTCTCCGTCGGTGACGAGGTCAAGGTCAAGGTCATCGAGGTGGACGAGAAGGGCAAGATCTCGCTCGACCGTCTCGACAAGCCCGAGGTTCCTGGCGACTCCAAGGGCGGCCGCCACGAGGGCGACGCCGACGAGGCCGGTGGCGAGCGCCGCGAGCGCAGGCCGCGCCGTGCCCCGCGTGACGAGCGCCCCGGCCGCGCCGAGCGCGAGGCCGAGCGCAAGCCTCGCCGTCACCCCGGCGACAACGGCAACGTGGGCGGTCGCGCGCCCCGTCGTCACCACGAGGGTTAGCTCGCAGCTAAGAGGGCTCGTGACTCCGAGCGCCGTCCGGTTTTCGCCGGGCGGCGCTTTCTCGTGCGGTCGCGCACTGGGCGCGAAGTCATCGAGCGTGCCTGTGAAGGCACGGGGATGGCGTCGCGCTCGATTGCGGGGGCTGCTAGAATAATGAATTCCTATGAAGAGGACGACAGCTGAGACTGTCGTGCATATACAGGCGTCAGTAGAAAGGACCCTTACAGAAACTATGGCTAAGTCACCAACGCTCCGCATCATCCCGCTCGGCGGCCTTGACGGCATCGGCAAGAACATGACCGCCTTCGAGTGCGGCGACGACATGATCCTGATCGACGCCGGCCTCATGTTCCCCGACGACGATCAGCCTGGCATCGACCTCGTCCTGCCCGACTACACCTACGTGCTCGAGAACGAGCACAAGCTTCGCGGGATCATCATCACCCACGGCCACGAGGACCACACGGGCGCCCTGCCGTACCTGCTCATGGACCTCACCAAGAAGGTGCCCATCTTCTCGAGCAAGATGACCCTCGGCATCATCGAGGGCAAGCTCGCCGAGCACAACATCAAGAGCCCCAAGTTCCGCGAGGTGCAGGACGGCTCCACGGTGAACCTCGGCTGCTTCGCCGTGCACTTCATCGCGATGACGCACTCCATCCCCGGGGCCTTCTCGATATTCCTCAAGACTCCGGCCGGCACCGTCTTCCATACGGGTGACTTCAAGCTCGACCAGACGCCCATCGACGGCGTGCGCCCCAACTATCAGGCCATCTGCAAGTTTGCCCACCAGGGCATCGACCTCTTGCTCATGGACTCCACCAACGCCACCAAGCCGGGCTTCACGCCGAGCGAGGCCACGGTGGGTCCGTCCCTGCGCCACATCATCAAGAACGCGCCCGGCCGTGTCTTCGTGGCGAGCTTCTCGAGCCAGATTCACCGCATCCAGCAGGTGTGCGACGCCGCGACGGCAGTGGGCCGCAAGGTCGTCGTCACGGGCCGCTCGATGGTGACCAACACCAAGATCGCCCGCGAGCTGGGATATCTCAAGGTGGCCGAGGAGGACATCCTCGATGCCTACGAGCTCAAGGACATCCCCGACGAGAAGATCGTCGTGCTCTGCACCGGCAGCCAGGGCGAGCCGCTCTCGGCGCTCTCCCGCATGGCCAACGGCGAGCACCGCAGTCTCTCCATCCACGAGGGCGACACGGTGATCATCTCGGCCACGCCCGTTCCGGGTAACGAGAAGAGCGTCCAGGGCATCATCAACTCGCTCGCCAAGATCGGCTGCGAGATCTACGACAAGGACAACGCGACGGTGCACGTCTCCGGCCACGGCAGGCAGGAGGAGCTCAAGCTCATGCTCGCCATGACCAACCCGCACTACTTCATGCCCGTCCACGGCGAGGCGGTGCACCTGCGGGCCAACGCAAAGCTCGGCGAGCAGATGGGCATCCCTCGCAGCCACATCTTCATCGAGGACAACGGCGACTCGCTGCAGATGCGCGACGGCAAGGTATCGGTGGGCCCGTCCGTGGAGTCCGGCATCATCTACGTCGACGGCCTGCGTATCGGCGACACCGACCCGGTCGTCCTGCGCGACCGTCAGAAGCTCGCCCAGGACGGCATCGTGACCTGCGTCGTGACGCTGCGGAGTCGCTCGCACAAGGTGGCCGACGTCGATGTCTCGAGCCGCGGCGTCTCCTTCGCCTACGATGACGAGCTGCTCGCGCAGATCGAGGACATGTGCCGCGCCACCATCGACAAGACGAGCCAGGGCAGCCCCTCGGTCGACGTCCTTCGCAAGGCCGTCCGCAACGGTCTCACCAACTTCCTGTGGTCCAAGACCCACACGCGTCCGATGATCATCCCGGTCGTCATGGAGGTCTAGCGCTTTGCCCGCAAAACGCAGCTCAAACGCACAAAAGGGAGCGGCCCGCGCTAACCGGGCCACGGCGGCGCCCGGAGTGGCAAACGATCTCGTGGGTCTTGCCGTCATCGTCATGGCCATTGCCATGGCGGTGTCGCTCGTCTCATCCAGCTCCGCCATCGTGACGCACGCGATGGCGGAGGGGCTTCGCCTGGGCTTCGGGGAGGGGGCCATACTCGTCCCGGTGGCCCTCGCGCTCTTTGGCGTCACGATGTTCCTGCCCACCGACAACCCGCTTGTGGCTCGCGTGGCCCTCGGCCTCTCGCTCGTGGTGATCTCGGCGCTCTCTATGCTCTCCATCCTCGCGCCGGGCGCGGCCGAGTCCGCTGACGTCGTGCTTGACGCGGCGGTGGCCTCCACACGTGGCGGCTACGTGGGGTCTGCCGTGGCATGGGCGCTGCTCACGCTTGTGGGGCAGGTCGTCGGCATGGTCGTCCTCGTGGGCGTGGCCATTGGCGGCATCGTCGTGTGCGGCTTCTCCATCTCCAACCTCGCCCTGCGTATTCGCCAGTCGATGGGCACGGCCGCCAACCGGATCGCCCGCGCCCGCGAGGAGCGCCACTCTACCCGTCGCGCTCAGGAAGCCGGGACGGACGACGGTGGCGTTCCGTGGGGTGAGGACACCGACGAGCCCGAGACCGCCGTCATCGACGAGCCTGCCACGAGCTTCATCGGCACTCGCCGCACCTCGGTGCTGAGGCGTCCGAGCCGTTTGGGTTCGGGCCTGAACCACCAGTCGGGAACCGCTCCGCTTCCTCTCGAGAGTGACGCGGACGTGGCGCCTGAGGAGGGCGCACCTGCGAAGACGTCGCGACTTGGGCGTCGCGGGCGTCGTCATCCCGCACTCGACATCGAGGATGCGCGCCCCGCGGAGCCCCTTGCCGAGGCGGCTTACACTGCCTCTGCGGATGTGGCGGCCGAGGAGCTCGAGGACGCCGCTCCCGTCGACATGGTCGGCTCTTCCGACAAGACCCCGACGCTGCCCTTTGAGGAGTCCGTGTCGCGGGCAACGTCTGCCCCCTCGGCCCCTGCCGATGCCAGCCCGGCAATCCCTGACTTCCTCCGCTCTGCCCCCGGTTCGTCCGTATCGAGTTCGTCCGCGCGACGCGCCAACGAGTCGTCGGCCTCGGCGGTGCTGCCCCCGGTGCACGTTGACCCGTTCCCAACGGGCGCCGACGCGGCAGCGGGGCTGGCGGGTCAGGCCGTCTCGAGTGTCTCGGCCGCGGCAGTCGCGAGTCGAGAGGACGTGGCGCCCGACGTCAAGCCTGGAAGGTCACGAAGACGTCGCGAGACCACCCCGCTGGCCACGAGCCGCCCCGGCGACGGCTCCGACACCCTCACGCTGCCGCCGCTTTCGCTGCTCACTTCGAACCCCAACTCGGCAAGCTCCGCGAGCACCGACGCCGAGCTCGAGCACACGGCCCACAAGCTCCAAGCTACGCTCGAGGAGTTTGGCCTCACGAGCCGCGTCGCGGGCTGGGTGGCGGGGCCTCTCGTCACCACCTTCAAGATCGAGATGGGCGAGGGCGAGCGCGTCAACAAGATCACGAACCTCCAGGACGACATCCAGCTGTCGCTTGCCTCGGAGTCCGTCCGCATCTTCGCGCCCATACCCGGTACCTCGCTCGTGGGCATCGAGATCCCCAACAAGACGCGCCAGAACGTGTGTCTCGGTGACGTTTTGCCCTACGCGCAGGGAGGCCCGCTCGAGTTTGCCATCGGTCGTGACTCCGAGGGCGCGCCCGTCGTGGCCGACCTCGCACGCATGCCGCACATGCTCGTCGCCGGCACCACGGGCTCTGGCAAGTCGGTGCTCATCAACGCGATCATCATGTCACTCATCATGCGCACCACGCCCGAGCAGGTACGTCTCATTCTCGTCGACCCCAAGCGCGTGGAATTCTCCTGCTACGCGGGTCTCCCGCATCTGTACGTGCCGGTGGTGACCGAGCCGCGTCAGGCGGCGAGTGCGCTGCAGTGGGCCGTCACCGAGATGGACCGCCGCCTCAAGGTGTTCGAGCGGGCGGGCGCGCGTGACGTGAAGGTCTACAACAAGATGGTCGAGGGGGGGAAGTTCGCCGACCAGGAGAACCCGGCCAAGCCCATGCCGTACCTCGTCATCGTCATCGACGAGCTTTCGGACCTCATGATGGTGGCCGGGAAGGACGTCGAGGCCTCGATTGTACGTATCGCGCAGCTCGCGCGTGCGGCCGGCATCCACCTCGTGCTCGCCACGCAGCGTCCCTCCGCCGACGTCGTGACCGGTCTCATCAAGTCCAACGTCGACACGCGCGTGGCCCTTAAGGTGTCGAGCTCCATCGACAGCCGCGTCATCCTCGACCAGACGGGCGCCGAGCGCCTCATGGGCAGGGGAGACATGCTCTTCCGCAAGAGCGGCGGGGTGCTCCGGCGCGTGCTTGGCGCCTATGCGAGCGACGCGGAGATCGAGTCGGTGGTCGACTTCATCCGCGAGCAGCGCGAGCCGGACTATCACGACGAGATTCTCTCGGCGGTCGTGCCGGGTCAGACCGGCGGCGGTGCCACCGCCGACGACTTGGACGAGGACGATCCGCTCGTGTGGGAGGCGGCCCAGGCTGTTGTGGACTCTCAGCTAGGTTCCACCTCGGGCCTGCAGCGCCGTCTCAAGGTGGGGTACGCTAGGGCAGGAAGAATCATGGACAATCTGGAGCGGAAGGGCGTCGTCGGCCCGCCCGAGGGCTCCAAGCCGCGTGAGGTTTTGCTCGACGCCGAGGGGCTCGAGGAGCTTCGCCGCGCAGAAGAAAAGTACAGGGAGGTGTAGCCGTCGATGGCCCGTACCAGGTTTGCTCGCATGCTTTCCGACCGTCGCAAGCAGCTGCGTCTCTCCATCCCCCAGGCGGCAAAGGTGCTGCGCATGCGCGAGAGCGTGCTCGAGGCGTTCGAGGAAGGCGACTTCGCCCGCCTTCCGGCGCTGGGCTACGCGCAGGGAATGATCTCGAGCTATGCGCGCTACCTCGGCCTCGATTCTCGCCAGGTGGCCGAGCTCTACGAGCGAGAGCACGCCGAGTACGTGAGCGGCGTCACGGGCAGGGAGCCCTCTGCGCTCGCGCGTCTCGAGGACGAGCCCTTCATCGACGGCCCCGCCTCGGCGGCGAGCGACTCTCGCTCCAACTTCCCGGCGTCCTCGGCCCGTTCGTCGTCTGCGCACTCGCTCGCGCTTCCCAGCTCAGGTGCCTACCGCTCCTACTCCGCCTATGGTGCGCCTGCGGGCGCCGCCGCGGATAGGGAGGCCTATGCGTCCGGCTCGAACGGTCGGGGAGAGCGCCGCTACACCACGCGGGTTCCCTACGCCGGTGACGACCGCACCCGCCGTCAGCAGGACGCACGGGCCAGAAGGGCACGGGGACAGGACGGCTACCAGCGGCCGGACGAGCGCAGTGGCGCTACGGCCCGCTATGGCGTCCGCTCCGACTTCGACCAGGCCCGTACGTGGGCGAGGACATCTGGCCGCGCCGTCCAGCAGCGTTCGCAGCGAGGCTATGGCTCTGCCCGCTCGGACGAGATAACCATGCGGCGCGTCGGGTCGGGCCAATACCGTGACGACATGCGCTTCGACGGAGCCGCGAGGCCCTATCGCCCGTCATCGACGCGCGCGGGGCGCGAGGCGTCTCATGGCATGGTCGCGCCCGAGCGCCCCAACGTCCGTCGTCGCAAGGCCCCTCAGGGGCGCGACCCCCGCGCCCGTCGGCCCCAGCAGGCGAGTGGGGGCGTGCTTGCGGGCATCCTCTCCGACCAGCGGCGTATGGTGCTCGTCATCGGGCTTGCGCTTGCCGTGGCGCTCGTCCTCATCCTGACCTTCTCGATTCGCTCCTGCGCCGCCGGCAGCTCCGACGGCAGGCAGGTCCCGGTCGTGACGGTCACGACGACCGACGCCGCCTCCACCACGAGCGCCACGACGACCTCGGCCGCCGAACAGCAGGCGCTCTCGGAAGCCGCGGCCAAGAAGGCCGCTTCGGACGCCGCCGCCCAGAGCCAGGAGACCAAGGTGACCGTCACGGTCGCCGATGGCTCCACCACCTGGGTCGACATAGTGTCGGACGGCAAGCAGCAGGTGGCCGAGACGGTCACGGGCGCCTGGTCGCAGGAGTACACGGTCACGAAGTCGCTCACCATCCAGGTTGGAGACTCCAGTGCGGTGACGGTCGAGAAGAACGGCGAGCGCGTGCAGCTCACGAAGACCTCGGGCACCCTCGCGAGCGCCACCATCACGGGCACCGACCCCACGGCGTCGAGCACCTCGGCAACGACCGCCGCCTCCTCGGGCTCGGCCTCTGCCAGAAACTAGCGTGCTCCCTCGCTCGGCCCAGCCGAGCCCGTGGGCCTCACGACCTCGAAGGAAGGGAAAAACATGGCCAAGGACTCAAGCTTCGACGTTGTCTCCACGGTCGACATGCAGGAGGTGGACAACGCCTACCAGCAGACGGCCCGCGAGCTGACGCAGCGCTATGACCTCAAGGGTTCCGGCGCCACCATCGAGCTGTCGAAGGGTGACGGCACCATTACCGTATGCGCCCCGGCCGACTTCGTCGCCAAGCAGGTCATCGACGTGCTCAACGGGCGACTCGTCAAGCGCAAGGTCGACCTCAAGAGCGTCTCTTGGGACGCTCCTCAGGCGGCCAGCGGCGGAACCGTCCGTGTCGTGGGGCACATCGTGCAGGGCATCGACAAGGAGTGCGCCAAGCGCATCTCCAAGGACATTCGCGACCTCAAGCTCAAGGTCAAGGCCACGGTCGAGGATGACAAGCTGCGCGTGACGTCTGTCTCGAAGGACGCCCTGCAGCAGGTCATCTCCCACCTGCGCGACGCCGACTACGGCATCCCCCTCCAGTTCACCAACTATCGATAAGGAGCTCCGCCCCAATGTCTTCGGCTGTGCAGACGCCAACCGCGCGCGTCCTGTTCGTTACCCTTGGCTGTGCTAAAAACGAGGTCGACACTGACCGCATGCGGAGCCTTCTGCTGCGGGCCGGCTACGGCGAGGCCGAGGGAACCGTCGACGCCGACGCCGTGCTCGTCAACACGTGCTCGTTCCTTGCGAGCGCCACGAGCGAGAGCGTCGAGCGGACGCTCGAGCTTGCCGAGGCCGCGCGCGAGGGCGTGCGCAACCTCCCGATCGTGATGTGCGGTTGCGTGCCGTCGCGCTATGGTTCCGAGCTTCCTGCCGAGCTGCCTGAGGTCGCCGCCTTCGTGCGCACCGACGAGGAGGACGGCATCGTCTCGGTGGTGGACGGCGTGCTTGGTCGTGCGTCGCTGGTTCCGGAGGCCACCGGGTCGGCGGCAGGCCCGCTCGCCGAACCGCTGCGCACCGTGCAGGGTGCGAGCGCCTACGTCAAGATCTCCGACGGCTGCGACCGCTTCTGCGCCTTCTGCGCCATCCCCTACATCCGCGGCCGCTATGCCTCCAGGCCCTACCTCGAGATTGAGGCCGAGGTCCGCGCCCTGGCCGAGCAGGGGGTTCGCGAGTTCGTGCTCATCGGTCAGGACACCGGCATCTGGGGGCAGGACCTGGGCGATGGCGACACCCTCGCAAGCCTCATCACGAGACTCGGCGAGGTCGTGCGTCCGTATCGTGCCTGGCTGCGCGTCCTCTACCTCCAGCCGGAGGGCATGACCGACGAACTCGTTGCAGCCATCCGCGATGTGCCCGAGATGCTGCCCTACATCGACATCCCCATTCAGCATTGCAGCGCGCACGTGCTCAAGGACATGAACCGGTCGGGCAACGCGGCCGAGTTCTCCGCGCTTTTCGCACGCCTGCGTCGGGAGATCCCCGGCATGGTGCTGCGCACGACGGGCATGGCAGGCTTTCCTGGTGAGACCGAGGAGGACTTCGAGGAGCTCTGCCAGTTCCTCGAGGACGAGGCGTTCGACTACACGAGTGTCTTCACCTACTCGCCCGAGGAGGGCACCGAGGGCGCCGAGATGCCCAACCAGGTGCCGGACGACGTGAAGCTCGACCGCACGCAGGCGCTCGTCGACATCGCCGAGGAGATGGGCTTCTCCGCGACGGCGAGCCATGTGGGCGAGGTCGTGGACGTGATCGTCGACGGCGCTGACACGGACGGCGAGGTGCCGGAGCTCATCGGGCACGCGTGGTTCCAGGCTCCCGACTGCGACGGCGCCGTGCACATTCCGGAGGGCGAGGCGGCCGTGGGCGACATGGTGCGCGTGCGGCTGACCGAGGCCTTCTGCTACGAGCTCGAGGGCGAGATCGTGGGCGACGACGTGCCGCTCACGGAGGAGGTGGCCTAGGTGGCCGACAAGCGGAGTGCCACGACGCATGGCATCTGGACTTCCGCCAACGTCGTGACCTGCGTGCGCGTGGTGCTCGTGCCCGTGTGGGTGGGGCTTGCCCTTGGCGTTGGCCCCGCGGTGTCTGCCGAGGGGGACTTGGGCTGGTGGCTGGGAGCGGCAGCGACGCTGCTCTACGTGCTCATCTCGCTTACCGACAAGCTTGACGGCTACCTTGCGCGCAGCCGTGGGGAAGTCACCAACTTCGGCAAGTTCCTCGATCCCATCGCCGACAAGCTCGCGGTCGTCTCGGCGCTCGTGGTGCTGCAGACGTGGGGGCTCGTGAGCCCCTGGGTGGCGGTCATCGTCGTGGCGCGTGAGTTTCTCGTGAGCGGGCTTCGCATGGTGCTCGCCTCCGAGGGCGTCGTGGTCGCCGCCGGCGACCTTGGCAAGTGGAAGACCGCCACGACGATGGTGGCGATCATCGCGCTGCTCCTGTCGGTGACGGTGCCAAGCCTCATCGTGGCGCTTCCCCTGCAGCTCGTCGGCGTGTTCTTGATGGGCGTCGCCGTCGTGCTCACGATTTGGAGCGGTGCTGACTACTTCTGGAAGTCGCGCAGGGCGCTCTTTGCCGACGAGTCCTTCGAGGGCGAGGGAACGGCGGATGCCTCTGCTGGCGAGGTTGGGTCCGACGAGGAGGAGCAGGCCCCGACGTGGGATGACTGCGTTGCGCGTGCCACGCAGGTGCTCGACGCCGCCCGCGCGGCCCACGTTAGCGTCGGTACGGCCGAGAGCTGCACGGGCGGGCTCGTGGAGGCCGCGCTTACGGCGGTCCCCGGGTCGTCTGAGGTCGTGAAGGGTGCTATCGGCAGCTACGCCTGTTCGGTCAAGCACGCCGTGCTGGGCGTGAGCGACGAGGTGCTCGACGGCGTGGGGCCCGTCTCCCCGGAATGCGCTGAGCAGATGGCCGAGGGCGCGTGCCGGGCGCTCGGGTGCGATCTCGGCGTGAGCGTGACCGGGATTGCCGGACCCGGCGGTGCGGAACCCGGAAAGCCTGTCGGCCTCGTCTGGTTTGGCTCTCGCGACGCCGACGGTGTCCGCTCCGAGAGCGTCGTCTTTCAGGGTGACCGCGCGGAGGTGCGGCTCCGGGCGGTCATGCATGCGCTGGACCTCTTGCTTGAGGCCTGCGAGCGTGTCGGCGACAGCCGGTAGGAGGTTGGGAGCTCCGGGCTCGCACGGACTTGTCTTCCGGGTTCGGGACTTTCTGTTCGTGTGATGCGGCGCGTTGCGACAGATTTCAGGCTTTTGTCTTGTCGTGGCCCTATTGTGCGGCTCCTGCTCCCGCTCGCGGGGCTCCGGCACCCGTTTAAGGAACGGCCTTCTTTCGTTGTGCCCCTTCAGCTCGTGCGTCAGGTCGCTGTCAGATGCCGGTCAGGCTTTGTCGGACTGTCAGCGCCTATGATGAGCGCAGGGGATTGACTGCGAACGAACGTTCGTATACAGTTGTCGCCAACGACTAGAAGGGGTTCACATGGCAAAGTCCAACGGGTCCACGCGCGAGGTTCACGCTCCCACCACGGGTGAAGAGCGTGAACAAGTGATCGAGTCCACCACGAAGGAGATCGAGAAGAAGTTCGGCAAGGGCTCCATCATGCGCTATGGCGAGGATGGTCCTGACCTCCATGTGGAGGCCATTCCCACCGGCTCCGTCGCGCTCGACGTGGCCCTTGGCATCGGCGGCGTTCCTCGTGGCCGCATCGTCGAGATTTACGGCCCCGAGTCTTCGGGCAAAACGACCCTCTCCCTCGAGATCCTCGCCGAGGCTCAGGCCATGGGCGGCGTCGTTGCGTTTATCGACGCCGAGCACGCGCTCGACCCAGGCTATGCCGCGCGTATCGGCGTCGACATCGACGAGGTGCTTATCTCCCAGCCCGACACCGGCGAGCAGGCACTCGAGATTTGCGACATGCTCGTACGGTCCGGCGCCATCGACGTCGTCGTCGTCGACTCCGTCGCAGCGCTCGTCCCCAGGGCCGAGATCGAGGGCGAAATTGGCGACACCACCGTCGGCCTGCAGGCGCGCCTCATGAGCCAGGCCCTGCGCAAGCTTGCCGGCTCGCTCTCCAAGTCAAACACCACCTGCATCTTCATCAACCAGCTGCGCGAGAAGATCGGCGTCATGTTCGGCAGCCCGGAGACCACCCCCGGCGGTCGTGCGCTTAAGTTCTTCTCGTCCGTGCGCATGGACATCCGTCGTATCGACTCCATCAAGCAGAACGGCGAGGTCGTTGGCAACCGCGTGCGCGTCAAGGTCGTCAAGAACAAGGTGGCCCCCCCGTTCAAGACGGCCGAGTTCGACATCATGTACGGAACTGGCATCTCCAAGGAGGGCTCCATCCTCGACCTCGGCGTCGACCATGACGTCATCGACAAGTCGGGTGCCTGGTACACCTACGAGGGCGAGCGGCTCGGTCAGGGTCGCGAGGCGGCTAAGGAGTTCCTGCGCACCACGCCCGATCTGCGCGAGGAGATCGAACAGAAGGTGCGTGCCGTCGTTGGGCTTCCCGCCGGGGTTGACCCCGTCGAGCCCATTGAAGCCGCGTCAGAGACCGAGTAGTGCGCATGGCTGGTCGCGGAGGGTCCTCCGCGCATCGAGCGCGCGGCCCTCGGGAGCCCGAGCAGCACGAGGCTGCTAATGGCTTTACGTGGACAATCGTGTATCCCGAGCGCACTTCGGCGGCCATAGGGTCGCGGAAGCCTTCGGCGACCCTTGAGTTTGCGCAAGGCGAGGCCCTCCACGTCCCGGTGTCCGTTGCTCGTGAGCTCAGCAAGTGGGAAGGCCCCGAGGCCGAGAGCCGTGCCGAGGTCTCGTGGCGAGTGAGGGAGGCGGCCGACAAGGTCGCGTGGGGACGTCTTGTCGACATGGCTTCCAGACGCGAGTACTCCTCGCACGAGGCACGTCAGCGTCTCGTGCGAGACGGCTTTTCTGCCGCATGCGCCCAGCGCGCCATCGACAAGGCGCTTCGGCTTCGGATCATCAATGACGCTCGTTTCGCCGAGTCCTTCATTCGTTCAAAGCTATCGGTGGGGTGGGGGCCCGTTCGCATCGAGCGCGAGCTTGTTCTGCGCGGCGTCGAACCGTCCGAGGTTGCGGGATGGCCCGATGCGTTCTTCGACGAGTCGGGCGAAGGCGGGCCGCGTGAGCGCGCCCGGGCCTTGCTTGAGCGCAGGAGCGTTCCGGACAAGAACGCCTATGCCAAGTTCGTGCGTTTTCTCGCGTCGCGTGGGTATCCGTTAGCCGTCGCCAAGGATGCGGCTTCGGAGCGGCTCTCGTCAGGCGAGGAGGAGTGACGCTCGGGGGCATGTAAGTTGACGGTTAAGAGGGTGACCCGTAGAATTACTTAGCCATTTGGGTATCTCTCGTCGGCTGTGCAGGGCATGGCAGACGTCCTTTTTGTCCGTTGCAGCTTGTTACTTCGAGTTTCGCATAGACGCCGGGGGCTTCTCGGATGGTGGGCTCCACCTGAGTTTTGAGGGTGGTTTCCTGAACGAGCCTTAACCATCTGTGTTCCTAGGAGTCGACATGCAAATCGGTATCGTCATAGTCGTGGGGCTTATTTGCCTCGTCGTCGGTGCCGCGGCAGCCTATGCCGCGAGTTCCAGCAAGTCTTCCGCGAAGGTGCAGGAGGCCAACAGGCGCATCTCCGAGGCTCATGCCGAGGCCGACCGTGTGACGGCCGACGCCAAGAGCCAGGCGGAGACCTCCAAGAAGGAGGCCGTGCTTGCCGCCAAGGAGGAGATTCTCAAGCTTCGCCAGGCCTCCGAGGCCGACGAGAAGCAGCGCAAGGGTGAGCTTCGCAGCCTCGAGAGCCGCATCATGCAGCGCGAGGAGTCGCTCGACCGCCGCAACGAAGCCCTCGACCGTCGCGAGCACCAGCTCTCAAGCCAGGCGGGCCAGCTCGACAAGCGTGCCGGTGACCTCGACAAGCTCTACAAGCAGCAGACGAGCGAGCTCGAGCGTATCGCGGCGCTGTCCACCGAGGACGCGCACAATGAGCTGCTCGATCGCGTCCGCAAGGACTCCATTCGCGAGGAGGCCCAGATTCTTCGCGAGAGCGAGCAGCGCACGCGCGCCCAGGCCGACAAGACCGCCCGCGAGATCGTGACGACGGCCATTCAGCGCTGCGCCGCCGACCAGGCCGGCGAGGTTACGGTCACTACCGTCCACATCCCCTCCGACGACCTCAAGGGCCGCATCATCGGCCGCGAGGGTCGCAACATCCGCACCTTCGAGCAGGTTTCCGGCGTCTCGCTCGTCATCGACGACACGCCCGAGACGGTGCTGCTCTCGAGCTTCGAGCCGGTTCGTCGCGAAACCGCCCGCGTCGCCCTCGAGAACCTCATCGCCGACGGACGCATTCACCCCGCTCGCATCGAGGAGATGTACAAGAAGGCCGAGACGCTCGTGCAGCAGCGCGTGCAGGAGGCCGGCGAGCAGGCGGCCTTCGACACGGGCATCCATGACCTTCACCCCGAGATCATCAAGACGCTCGGCGCGCTTCGCTACCGTACGTCCTTTGGCCAGAACGTGCTCCAGCATTCGCGTCAGGTTGCCGAGCTCTGCGGCATCATGGCGTCTGAGCTCGGCATCGACCCCACTCCTGCCAAGCGCGCCGGTCTTCTCCACGACATCGGCAAGGCCATCGACCATGAGGTCGAGGGCCCGCACGCCGTCATCGGCGCCGACCTTGCCCGACGCTACGGGGAGCGCCCCGAGATCGTCCATGCCATCGAGGCACACCATTGTGACATCGAGCCCAACACCATCCTCGACCAGCTCGTGATGGCCGCGGACGCCATTTCCGCCGCCCGTCCCGGCGCTCGCCGAGAGAGCGCCGAGACCTACATCAAGCGCCTTACGAAGCTTGAGGAGATCTCTAACGCACACGATGGCGTCGAGCGGACCTACGCCATGCAGGCCGGCCGTGAGCTGCACGTCATGGTTCAGCCCGAGAAGATCTCTGACTCCGAGGCGACCGTGCTTGCGCATGACATCGCGAAGCAGATCGAGGACGAGATGGAGTACCCGGGCCAGGTGCGCGTCGTGGTCATCCGAGAGTCGCGCGCCGTTGACGTCGCCAAGTAGTCGGTGACCTCTGATGGCCGACACGGCTTCTAACGCGAGCAGCGGATCTCTGGCCGACTTCGTCGCCAACGTCTCTGGTGACGCGGCCATTCGCGTCGAGGAATCTCTCGGTGACGGCTTCGTTCGCCTGCGGGTGGGCGAGGCGGAGCGCAGGCAGGCGAAGCACGACATCCGCTGCATCGAGGACGTCGTGATCGAGATGCTGCGCAACTCCCGGGACGCCGGTGCTCGTAAGGTGCTCGTGGCGACGGGGCGTGTGGGCGACTCCAGGACGCTCGTCGTCCTTGACGACGGCTCCGGCGTTCCCGACCACATGCGCGAGCGCATCTTCGACGCGCGTGTGACCTCGAAGCTCGATTCGTATCACATGGACCGCTGGGGCGTTCACGGACGAGGCATGGCGCTGTTCTCGATCAAGGAGAACGCCAAGAGCGCCCGCGTGCTTGCGTCGGGGCCGGGGCTCGGCTCGTCAATTCGCGTTGAGTCTGACGCCTCGGTGCTCGACGAGCGCAAGGACCAAAGCACCTGGCCGAGCATCGGGCGGGGCGACGATGGCGAACAGCAGCTTCGCGGGCCGCACAACATCGTGCGCACCTGCTGTGAGTTTGCCCTCGAGGAACGTCACGGCTGTGAGGTGTACGTAGGCTCGGCTGCCGAGATTCTTGCGACCGCCCGTGCCCTCGCGAAGAGCTCTGCTGATGACGCGAGCCTTCTGTTCGTCGACGATGTGTCTCGCCTGCCCGTGTTGCTCAGGCCTGCGGTTGCGGCTGACGCTCACGAGCTCTCGGACGTGGCCTCCTCGCTCGGGCTCGACATTTCCGAGCGCACGGCGCACCGCATCCTCGCGGGTCAGATACGTCCCCTTCGTCCCGTCCTCGCGCGCCTTCTGCATCATTCGGGGTCTTCGCAGAAGCCCGTTGACCTCATGCGCGATCGTCGTGGCCTCAAGGTTTCTCGTGAGGACGCGGAAGCGTTCGCGCGCATCATGGAGCGAGACTTCGAGTTTGTGGCGCAGCGCTACTATCTCTCGCTCTCTTCTGAGCCGCGCGTGAGCGTTACGCGCGACAAGATTACCGTCACCTTCGACCTCGACAAGGGCGAGTGACGCAGGGGGGGCCGTTACGGCTACGCTTCCTTCGATACGAACTTCGCGCAGACACACCACGCAGATAAAACGACCCACAAGGAGCACAGCACCAATGGAGTACCTGAAGGTATCGAGCAAGTCGTCGCCGGCCTCGGTGGCAGGGGCCATCGCCGGTATGGTCAAGGACGGCGTCGCCGTTAACATGCAGGCGGTTGGTGCTGGTGCCGTGAACCAGGCCATCAAGGCGGTTGCCATCGCCCGTGGCTTCCTCATTCCCGTCGGCATCGACATCTCATGCGCCCCTACCTTTTCCGACATTCTCATTGACGGTCAGAGCCGGACTGCCATCCGCATTGCCGTCTACGTCCACAACCTGTCAGATCCGCGCTCGTCGCAGTCCGTCGTCCCCGAGGCTCCCGCCTCTTCTGATGCGGCGGCAAACGCCCAGTCCTCGTCTCACGGCATGGAGGTCCGCTAGTGCCCGCTTACCCCGAACTACAGGGTCTCACCTACCACGTCAAGACATTCGGTTGCCAGATGAACCTCCACGACTCGGAGCGCGTTTCGGGCGTGCTCGGGTCATGCGGCTGCGTGGAGGTCGGGTCTCCCAACGAGGCTGACATCGTCGTCTTCATGACCTGCTGCGTTCGCGAGAAGGCCGACACGCACCTGTACGGGCAGGTCTCGGCCATGGTCAGCGCTCCCGTTCCGCCAAGCGGCAGGAGGCTCGTCGCCATTGGAGGGTGCATAGCCCAGCGTGACGGGGCCCGCATTCGCGAGCACATGCGCAACGTGGACGTTGTGTTTGGAACGAGGGCAGTTGCCAGCCTCCCCACCTTGCTCGTCAACGCGCTCCGGCGCGGCAGGGGAGAGGTCCTCGCCGACGTGAGCGAGGATGACCCGTCATTCTCGACTGACCTCCCAAGCCGCCGTGAGGAATCCTGGCACGCATGGGTGCCCATCATGACGGGCTGCAACAACTTCTGCAGCTATTGCATCGTCCCCTACGTTCGTGGACGCGAGCGCGATCGTTCGTTTGAGGACATCGTGGCCGAGGTCGAGCGACTACGTGCTGACGGCGTCCGCGAGGTGTGCCTGCTGGGCCAGAACGTGAACTCGTTCGGGCGCCAGCGCTACGGCAGCCCGCGGTTCGCCGAGCTGCTGCGTGCGGTGGGCGCTACCGGCATCGAGCGCATTCGGTTCACGAGCTCCCACCCCAAGGACCTCTCTGATGAGACCATCCGCGCCATGGCCGAGACGCCGTCGGTGATGCCACAGCTGCACCTTGCTGTCCAAAGCGGCTCCACGCGCGTGCTCAAGGCCATGCACCGCAGCTACACGCGCGAAGACTATCTCAGGCTCGCCGACCGCATCAAGTCGGCCATGCCGGGCATCGCTCTCTCCACCGACATCATCGTCGGCTTCCCCGGCGAGACCGAGAAGGACTTCGAGGAGACGCTCTCGCTCGTTCGCGAGGTTGGCTTTGCCTCCGCGTTCACCTTCATCTATTCGAAGCGCGAGGGAACGCCGGCGGCAAAGATCGACGACCCCACGCCGCGCGAGGTGATTCAGGAGCGTTTTGACCGGTTGGCGTCCCTTGTCGCCGAGCAGGCGCACGAGGCCAACCAGGTCGAGCTCGGGCGTACGGTCGAGACCCTCGTCGAGGGCTCGTCGAAGCGTGACGACAAGGTCTTGGTCGGGCACAGCAAGAAGAACAAGACCGTCCTGTTCGAGGCACCCGATGGCATGGATGAGGCCGATCTTGTCGGGAGGCTCGTCGACGTTCGCGTGGACGAGGCAAGGACGTGGTACCTGCGCGGCCCGGTCGTGGGGGAGCCTCGCTAATGTCGAGTCTCTCCCATGCGCAGGCAGGCCCGCGACGGGTTCCGGTCGCGGCCGCTGGGCCTGTTGTGTGCATCGTGGGCCCAACGGCCTCGGGCAAGAGCTCGCTGGCCGAGCGCGTGGCGCTTGAGCTCGGCTCCGACGTCATATCCGTCGACTCCATGCAGGTCTATCGCGGCATGAACATCGGGACGGCCAAGACGCCCGTGGCCGATCGTCGCGTCCCCTTGCTCATGGTCGACGTCGCGGATCCAAGGCGGGACTATTCCGTCTCCGAATTCCAGGCTCAGGCCCGTGGGTTTGTGGACGAGCGTCTCTCGAGGGGAGTCGTGCCCGTCTTGTGTGGTGGAACCGGCCTCTATCTCGACTCGGTGATTGACGAGATGACGTTTCCGAAGGGTGAGACGCGGAGTGAGGCTCGAATGGGCTACGAGCGTCTTGCCGAGGAGCGGGGGGCGGAGGCGCTCTGGGACGTTCTGAGACAACGGGACGCTCAAAGCGCTGCCATTATCCATCCCCATAACGTGCGTCGCGTCGTCAGGGCGCTCGAGATGCTCGACGAGGGCGTTTCCTACGCCGAGGTGCACGAGGGGCTCAAGTCTCGGCCTGCGCATTACGACGCGAGAATCTGGGGCCTGGCGATGGACAGGCGGCGTCTTTACGCTCGCATCGACAAGCGCGTCGACCAGATGGTTGCCGATGGGCTCATCGACGAGGTTCGTCGGCTGCTTGCGGCAGGCGTCCCCTTCCAGTCCACGGCTCTGCAGGCGATAGGCTACAAGGAAATTGCCGAGGCCCTTCAGGGAACCCTGTCGCTTGAGGAAGCCGTCGAGCTCGTGAAGCGTCGTACGAGACGTTATGCGAAGCGCCAGCTCTCCTGGCTGCGCAGAGATGGCCGCACGAGGTGGCTTGACCTTGACGAGGAGTCGTCAGAAGAAGCGGCGCTTCGTATCATCGAGGACGTGAGAGAGGCTCATGGCTCGCTTTAAGCACATAGAGACGGCCCCGGTTCCGGAGCGTGCCCTTATCGTCGGCGTTGACACCGGCGCGTCAGACTGGCCACTTGAGGCCTCTATGGACGAGCTTGCGCGCCTCGTGGAGACGGCGGACGGCGTCGTCGTGGCACGGGAGACGCAGCGGCTTGACGCGCCGGTGCCCAAGACGTTCGTGGGCTCGGGAAAGGCGCGGGAGCTTGCGGACATCGTGAGGAGGATGGACGTCGACGTCGTCGTGTTTGATGACGAGCTCACTCCCTCGCAGCAGGCGAACCTCGAGAAGGTGTTTGGCGGCCCGGTCAAGGTCATCGACCGCACGGCGCTCATCCTCGACATCTTTGGCAGGCACGCGCGGACGCGGGAAGGTCGACTTCAGGTTCAGCTCGCGCAGCTCCAGTATCTCCTACCACGCCTCAGGGGCATGTGGAGTCACCTGATGGGCGAACAGACGAGAGGCGGAATCGGCAGCAGGTTTGGCCAGGGCGAGAGCCAGCTCGAGGTTGACCGAAGGCTCGTGCGCGATCGGATTGCCCAGCTTCGTCGTGAGCTCGCTCGTCTCGAGGTGCGCCGCGCCACGCAGAGCAAGGCCCGTTGGGACTCGGGCATATGGCGCGTTGCCTTTGCTGGATACACGAACGCCGGGAAGTCGTCGCTGCTCAATGCACTCACTGACTCCGCTGTGTACGCGAAGGACGAGCTGTTCGCCACGCTTGATCCCACGACGAGGTCCATCGACCTGGCCGAGGGCAGGAAGATTACGCTCACCGATACGGTTGGCTTCATCCAGAAGCTTCCCACGACGTTGGTGGAGAGCTTCAAGTCGACGCTTGCCGAGGTGAAAGCCGCAGATCTCATCCTGCTCGTCGTTGATGCCCGTGACGACGGCTGGAGGAAGAAGCGCGAGGCGGTAACGTCGATCCTTGAGCAAATCGGTGCGGGAGACGTTCGTCGCGTTCTTGTGTTTAACAAGGCCGACCTCCTGACGGATGAGGAGCGCGAAAGCCTCATGGTCGAGTGTCCGGAAAGCGTGATGGCGAGCGCGGTGACAGGCTATGGGCTTTCCGGCCTGCTGCATCGCGTGACCCAGGAGGCCAGCCGAGGAGGTCGCACCCTCACCGCCTGCATTCCCTATCAGAAGGGCCTTCTCATCAAGATGGCTCACGAGCGGTGTCAGGTTGTGCGCGAGCACTACGAAGAGGCAGGGCTCGTGGTGACCGTCAAGGCTTCGGAGCGTATGGCGGCGACCCTTGCGCCATACGAGGTAGGGGACAAGGGCAAGGCGTGCGACGCGCCCAGCGTGGACAACGAGCCTGCAACGTCGACAGGGGAGTGACATGTTCATTTGCCCTGGACCTGTCCTCGCGCGTTTCCCTTTATGCGCCCGTTCGGCGCCTAGAGGACTCCAGTGAGGGCCAGCAGCAGAGGCTGGTGAATGACGTACAGCTCGAGCGCGTGCCTTCCGACAAATGCGAGCGGGCGGTAGTTGAGCTTTGCAAACCACGTTGGGCACCCGTGCCTTTTTATGGCCACACCCAGACAGGCTCCCGAAAGATAGAGCAGCGTAAAGGGCAGGGGAGGGTAGTAGTCTCCTGATGCAAACCCGCCACCGGGAAATCCAAGCCAGCTAAGCCAACCGACGGTGTAGAGCTCCCTAGGAATTGCGAGATACGGCCCGCCAAAGGGCTTGAGCCCAAAGCTTCCCGTAGGGACACCGAGGCAGAGGATGAAGGCCGACAGGAGGCAAAGCGAGAGCAAGAGGGCTCGCTTGGAGTTCTTTGGCATGAGCCGAATCGCGCCGAGCAGCCACGCGAGCAGGGTGCTGAATCCCATTACGTAGATGATGCCAAAGCTGATAGGCGTATCGACGGACACCTCGACCGTGACAACGTAGATCATCGCCGCCACGCCGAGGTACAGCGCCGCACGCCGGAAGTTGTTACGCGAGTAGCTGCACATGATGCCCGCAAGCAGGAGGAACGTCCACGAAATGGAAGCCCTCCAGACATCCTGGAAGGGCGCGGCGAACCATGGGAGATAAACCCCCCTGAGATACGCAAGGTCATAGCATAGGTGGAACTCGATCATTGAGATGACCGAGAATCCCCTGACTACGTCGTATCCGAGAATGCGGGCCCGTGACATCACATCGACCTAAAGAGCCCCGTGACGCGACCGAGAATCGTCGGATTGGTTGCGTAGATGGGATCCATGTGATCATTCTCGGGCTGAAGGCGGATGCGATCCTTTTCACGGTAGAACGTCTTGACCGTCGCCGAGTCCTCGATAAGCGCCACGACAATCTCCCCGTTATGGGCGTCGCTCTGCTCCCTGACAACGATGTAGTCGCCGTCAAAGATGCCTGCATTGATCATCGACTCGCCACGCACCCTGAGAATGAAGGAGCTGGCGTCGCCGACGATGTCCGTGGGAAGTGTCATGACTTCCTCGACGTTCTGCTCGGCGAGTATGGGAATACCAGCCGCCACTCGGCCAACTAGCGGGAGCGTGACCGTATTGGCATCGACGTCCTGTGTGACTGCCGCGAGCTGAGTGCCCTTCTGAAGCGCTTCTGAGCCTGGCCCGCATATCTCGATGGTACGTGGCTTGTTGGGGTCGCGACGAATGTAGCCAGCTTCCTCGAGTTTGTGTAAGTGCGAGTGAACCGTCGAGGGGGAGGACAGCCCAATGGCCTGGCCAATCTCTCGGACTGATGGCGGATAGCCGTGTGCAGAGGTGAAGCTGCAGATGAACTCGTATGCCTGTTTCTGTCGCTTCGATATGGTGTCACGAGCCATGATGCCTCCTTCGTCGGTTGAACCAATCATACACGCGTTCGTAATTGAATTCAAACAAATGTTCTATTTCTACTTGACACGAACAACTGTACGTAGATACTAATTAGGGAACATATGTACGAACGACATGGTAGTAATTAGTGTCCGGTAGTTTGCATACGATGCAAGTCGTTAAACGGAGAACGAAAGGGGCCGGTCATGAAGGTGATTTACGATTTCTACGCATGCGAGGGAACGTCCGCGCTTAAGCGTGCCGACCGTTCTTTCACGATTGTCGAGGGCGGCCTTTCCTCACGTCAAAGCGTTCAAAGGCCCAACGTCCCCTTTGAAGCGTGCCCGCTTGACGATAAGCAGGTTCTCGGCTGTCTTCTGGGCGCGGCGCTCATTCTCGGCATGGTGTTTGCATCCTGGGCGCTTAAGTACGTTATGTAAGCTGCAGCACGGTTCGAAGGAAGAGAGTTTGCGCGGGGCCATGCAGTGCGTGCCAAGCTGCATCGTCTCGTAGACTCGTGTCTTCAATTAATCCAAACGCTTCTCATGATTCTGTTGCCTTGTTAGAGGGTGACTGGTCGATTCTGGCCACTGTTGCCCATGTGGTATCGTCCTTTTCGTGGCAATTCGGAAGGAGACGATATGCGTTGTCCAAAGTGCGGCTGTGAGGAGTCCAAAGTCGTGGACTCTCGCCCTGCAGAGAGCAACGATTCCATACGACGGCGCAGGGAATGCGTGCGCTGTGGTTTTAGGTTCACAACCTACGAGCGTAGGGAAGAGCTTCCCATTGTCGTTCGCAAGCACGACGGCTCGAAGGAGCCGTTTGACCGCGAGAAGCTCATGCGGGGACTTGTGCGGGCAACAGTCAAGCGAGACGTTCCCATAAAAACGCTCGACGGACTTATCGGCGACATCGAGTCAGAGCTGCGCGATCACGGCACCACAGAAGTCGACTCGAGTGCGCTCGGCGAGATGGTGCTGCATCGGCTGCTTTCACTTGACAAGGTTGCGTATGTACGGTTTGCCTCCGTGTATCGCGACTTTAAGGACATCGAAGAGTTTTCCGAGGAGCTAAGGAGACTGTCCGGTGAGTGACGTTACTAAGCTTGAGCTTCCTGTCAGGCGCCTTGATGATGCTGTAGTGCTTCCAAGCTATGCCTATACCGGTGACGCCGGCCTTGACCTCCGGGCCAATGAGGATGTGGAGCTCCGCCCGTTTGAGCGCCGTCTTGTGGCAACGGGCCTCGCTGTGGCAATTCCCGACGGATTTGCCGGGTTTGTCCTTCCTCGCAGCGGACTTGCCCTGCGCGAGGGGCTGTCCATGGCAAACACTCCCGGTCTCATCGACGCGCACTATCGCGGCGAACTAAAGGTTTGCGCCGTGAATCTCGACCCGCAGAAGACCATCGTCATCCATAAGGGTGACAGAATTGCCCAGCTCGTCATCATGGCCGTTCCCTCCATATCTCTGTGCGAGGTGGATGAGCTCGATGCGACCGACAGGGGTGTCGGTGGCTTTGGTTCAAGCGGCGTCTAACCTAATGGCTAACGTAAAGTCATACGTCCTGAAAGGACTTACAAATGTCTGACGTTCTAAAGCGCGACCTCATTGTGCTTGGCGGTGGCCCTGCTGGGCTCACGGCCTCCATTTACGCTACGCGTGCGGGCATCGACGCCCTTTCTATCGAACAGGGTAGCTTTGGCGGTCAAATTTCGATTACCGACGAAGTTGACAACTATCCCGGTATCGAGGCCGTCAACGGGGCCGAGCTTGGCATGAAGATGCAGGCCCACGCCGAGCATCTTGGTGCTACATTCGCCTTTGACACCATCTCTTCCGTTTCGTATGACGCTTCGTCCAAGACGTTTTCTCTAATGGGCGATGATGGCTCTTACGAGTCCGAGGCGCTTATCTACGCTGGCGGTGCCGTGCCGCGTCATGCTGGCTTCGAGGGCGAGGATACCTATCGAGGGAGGGGCGTATCGTATTGCGCCACCTGCGACGGCATGTTCTACACCGGCAAGCGCGTCTTCATCGTTGGTGGGGGCAATTCCGCTTGTGAGGAGGCCGTCTTCCTTTCGAGGTTTGCCTCGAAAGTCACGATGGTCGTCCGAAAGGACCATCTGCGCGCTGTGTCCAGTGTCGTTCGGCAGGTTGAGTCGAACGAAAAGATTGAAGTTAGGTACCTAACTAGCATCACGAAACTCGAGGGTGAACAGCTGCCGGAACGCATTACCTTCCGCAACAATGCCACGGACGAGGAATCAACGGAGGCGTTTGAAGCGGGCAGCTTTGGCGTATTCGTCTCGGTGGGATTCGTTCCTCAGGCCGAGCTGATAGCCCAGCTTGTTGACCTTGCGGATGACGGCGCCGTGATCACGGACGATTCCATGGCCACCAAGACGCCGGGATTGTTCTGTGCCGGCGACGTTCGCCACAAGCCGCTCCGACAGGTCATTACGGCAGCCGCCGA
>UWSJ01000023.1 GCA_900549525.1 uncultured Coriobacteriaceae bacterium
TGTAGCCCTCCTTGCCCAGCTGGTCGATGAGCATCTGCTTGAGGGGCTCGGTGGCGGTGATGATGTCCTGCGGGTCCTTGGAGGGGACGAAGGCGACGTTGAGGGTGTCGATCGTCTTGCCGTCGCCGGTAGACGCAGCCTGGGTGGACGAATTGCCGCAGGCAGTCAGGCCGAGGGCAGCCGTGCAGGCGAGAAGGGCGCTCGACCTCAGAAACGAGCGACGGGTGATCCTGACCTTCGTGATGGAATTGGGCGTGGTGTTGACAGACATGAATGCCTCTTTCGCGTTGGCGGCCAGGGCCCTCGTGACAGACCCCAAGGACATGACCGTGCTAGGGACACCTTGCGGCACCCTTCTTTGCGTGTATCTACATACCTTTTTCGACAATAGGAACGAGAGGTCATGAAAGCGTGCCGGTACTGTAAGGCAAATAACATGTGTTGTAAGGCACCTATCATGACCTGAGAGCACTGTTGACAGAGACATTACGTTCGAGGAATAAGGGAGACGCACGCCCAGGACGTCACGCCGCGAGCACACCGCAGACACCGCCCCTCCACATATGCCGAAAAGGGCGTGGCCTCGTCTCGGGCGGCCCCTCCGTCACCTACACTGGACGAGTTGTGCGTCTTCACGTTGCCGCACCCGCACGCACGCATGCGCACGCCCCTGCCCCAACCGACAGGAGACCCATGGAAGCAGCGTTCCTCTCGTTCATCGACCAGTTTGGCTACGTGGCCATCGCGGCCCTCATCCTCTTCGAGAACGTGTTCCCGCCCATCCCAAGTGAGCTCATCCTGCCCATGGGAGGGTTCCTCGTGCACCAGACGGACATGGAACTCGTGGGCGTCATCGTGGCCGCCACGGTCGGCAGCGTGCTGGGGGCCTACATCCTCTACGGCGTTGGTCGGCTGCTCACGCCCGAGCGCCTCGAGGGCTTCTTCGACACCAAGCCCATGCGCCTGCTGGGCTTCAAGGGCTCCGACGTCTCGAGCGCCATTGGATGGTTCGACCGCAAGGGTCAGGTCACGGTGCTCATCTGCCGCTGCATCCCCGTGGTGCGCAGCCTCATCTCCATCCCCGCCGGCACGGCCAAGATGGGCATGGCGAAGTTCGCCCTTTACACGCTCGTGGGCTCGGCCGTGTGGAACGCCGTGCTGTGCTCGCTGGGATTTGGCGCGGGCTCGGCCTGGCACACGGTCGTTGCCGAGGCGGAGTGGATCTCGGACGTCGTGAAGTACGTCATCCTCGCCCTCATCGTCGTCGCCGCCATCTTCTGGATCGTCAAGCGCGTGATTCCCAACCTGCGTGGGAGCGGACAGGAGCACTAAGGGCCCCGGCGCAGCATCCCCTCACCGACGGCCAACAAAAAGCCGCCCGGACGCAACGGCGACCTGGGCGGCTTTCTTGTGAACGCACTTCGCGACGAGCGGAAACGCGCTCCTACTCCTCCACGCTCACCAGCTCGATCTCGAAGTTGAGGGGCTTGCCGGCCAACTCGTGATTGGCGTCCACCACGATCTTGGAGGGCGTCACACGGGCCACCGTCACGGGGATGGGCTGGCCCATGGCGCCGCGCAGCGCCACCTTGTCGCCCATCTTGAGGCTCTCCATACCAGGCGCGTTCTCGCGCGGAATCTCGATGACGAGGTTCTCCTGGCGCTCGCCATAGGCCTCGGACGGCTCCAGATGCACGGTCTTCTTCTCGCCGGGCTTCATGTCCTTCACGGCCTCGTCAAAGCCGGCGATCATCTGGCCGGCGCCACAGGTGAACTCAAGCGGCTCGCCCCGGTCGTAGCTGCTGTCGAACTGCGTACCGTCATCAAGCGTTCCGCGATAGTGCGCGCGAACCTTCTTGCCCTCGTTGGACATGGGAACTCCTTCGTATTCGTACGTGACAGTGGGACAAGCCGCCCGACGGCAGCCGCCCCGCACAAAAGCCTACCCTACCGGCGCGCCAGCTGCCGCTCGCGCGCGTCGGCCCACTCGCCGCAGAGCCGCTGAATGGTGGCGATAACCGGTACGGAGAACAGCACGCCCGTGAGCCCAAAGAGGCTGCCGCCCACAAACACGGTTACGAGCACCCACACGCTCGAGACGCCAGTGGCCGCGCCCACGACGTTGGGGTACACGAAGTGGCCGTCGAGCTGCTGCAGCACGACAAGAAACACGAGGAACCACACGGCCTGCATGGGCTCCACCGAGAAGACGATGAGCGCGCCGATGGCGCCCGCCAGCCACGCGCCAACGTACGGGACAAGCGCGCCCACGCCCACGACAAGACCAACCGTGGCGGCATAGGGCATGCGCAGCACGGCCATGCCGATGGCGCAAAGGCATCCCAGCACCACGGCCTCGACGCACTGGCCAAAGATGAAGTTGGAGAAGCACTCGTTGGCAACGGCCATGACATGCGCCGCGAGCTTGTAGACGTCGGGGGGAAGCACGAGGCGCGCCGCACGGTCAAAGCCGCCGATGGCGGCCTCCTTGCCCGCAAGCAGGTACAGCGAGAACACGATGGCGATGATCACACCGAGAAGGCCGCTCACGAACTTGCCGCCCCAGCCAAAGAGCGACGTGGCCACCGCGTCAAACCCACCCGTCTGCTGCACGAAGCCCATGAGCGTGTCCTGCCAGTTGCCTGCGGGGTCCGCAAACGACCAGATGGCGCTGAAGATGCCCGGCGTCTGTGCGGCACCGGCGGCGTCGAGCGCCTCGTCTGCCGTATGGGCGGCTGCCAGCACGCCCCGCCAGAGCGCCACGATCGCGTCGCTCAGCTCCTTATGAACGAGCAGCACGACGATGGCCACCACGGCAGCCACGCTCGCGAGCGACAGCACGAGGCAGACGGGGCGGCGCAGCACCGCAAGGGGGCCCGCCGTGGTGCCCGGGAACCAGAGGCGCTCCCAGCGCTCCATGACGAGATTGAGCACGTAGGCGATGGCCGCACCCAGAAGCAGCGGCCCCGCGATGTCCCATAGCACGCCCAGCGCAACCAGCACGTCGTCGAAACGCAGCACGGCAAGGGCGGCAAGCGCCGCCATGGCGCACCACGTCGCGACAAGCCGTACGGGCGGGTAGCGCCTCTTGGTCTGAAGCCGTTCGTCTCGGGGCATGGGCTCTCCTCGTCCGCGGTCCAATTCGCCGGAAGACACCACTGTACCCGCGGCGCGGCGAAAGCGGCCCGTTGGGGCATAATCTCGCTATAAATCCCAACCGTGAGGCATCCATGTACGAAACTCTCCTGCTCGCCGGGGTGGTCGTCACCGTCTGCGTGCTCACCAACCGCGTCGCGGACAAGCTCCCCGTCCCCTCGCTCATCGTGTTCATAGCCCTGGGCATGATCTGCGGCTCGGACGGGCCGGCCCACATTCAGTTCGGCGACTACGCGCTCACCGAGGCCGCCTGCTGCTCGGGTCTGCTGTTCATCATGTTCTACGGCGGCTTCAACGCCAACGTACGCGAGGCCAGGCCCGTGGCGGCGCAGGCCATCACGCTCTCGACCCTCGGCGTGCTCGTGTGCGCGGGGCTCGTGGGCGCCTTCTGCCACTTCGCCCTGGGCGTGGGCTGGCTCGAGGGCATGCTCGTAGGCTCGGTCATCGCCTCCACCGACGCGGCGAGCGTCTTCAACGTGCTGCGCTCGGCCAAGCTCTCCCTGCGCGATGGCACCGACTCGCTGCTCGAGATCGAGTCGGGCTCCAACGATCCCATGGCTTACATGCTCACGGCCATCCTCACGGCTATCATCCTTGGCCGGCAGGTCTCCGTCCCGCTCATGGTAGCCGAGGAGGTCGTCATCGGCCTAGCCTTCGGCGTGGGCATCGGCAGGCTCGCCGAGCTCGCGCTCGAGCGCGTGGAGTTCACGATGGACCAGGGCGAGACGATCCTGCTCGTGGGTGTCGCCGTCATCTCCTATGCGCTGCCAAGCGTGCTGCACGGCAACGGGTTCCTCTCCGTCTACCTCTGCGGCATGTGGCTCGGCAACGCCGACATCCCCCACAAGCGCGCCATGGCGCAGACCTTCGACGTCATCACCGAGATCTGCCAGATGGGCATCTTCTTCCTGCTGGGCCTGCTCGTGGCCCCGAGCCGCCTGCCTCAGGTGCTCGTGCCGGCGCTCGCGGTCTTCGCCTTCATCACGGTGGTGGGCAGGCCGCTCTCCACGTTTGTCGTGCTGCGCCCGTTCGGGGCGAGCATGGCCAAGATCGGCCTCACGTCGTGGTCGGGCCTGCGCGGTGCGGCATCGGTCGTGTTTGCCCTCTACGCCGTGACGGCGGGCGTGAGCATGCCCGCGGGCGCGGGCGGAGCACTTGCCGGCGCGGCGCGCACTACGCTGCCGTTCAACCTCTTCGATCTCGTGTTCGTAGTCGTCCTGCTCTCGCTCACGGTGCAGGGAGGGCTGCTGCCGTGGGTGGCGAAGCGCCTCGACATGATTGACCCCAACGCCAACGTCATGCGCACGTTCAACGACTTCCAGGAGGAGAGCGACCTCTCCCTCATCAAGATCAAGGTGGACGACGAGCACCCCTGGGCTGGCCGTGCCCTGCGCGACGTTCCCACACCACGCGACCTCATCGTGGTGCTGGTGCTGCGCCACGGCAACGAACGCGTGGTGCCGGGTGGCAACACCGTGCTCGAGAAGGGCGACCTGCTCGTCTACGCCGCCCCCACCTTCGAGGCGCGTGACGACTTCAAGCTGCGTGAGGTGCACATGGGCGAGCACCATCGCTGGGCAGGCAAGCTCCTGCGCGAGCTGCCTGACACGAGCCGCATGGTCATCGTGATGCTCAAGCGCGGGGACAAGTCGATCATCCCCAACGGCGACACGCGCATCGAGCCCGGCGACCTCGCGTTCGTGGCGGGCACGACGACGGTGGCGGCGGCAGCGCCTACACGCTGAGCAGGCCTTCAGGCTGCTATATAGGCAGAGGTCGCACGTTAGAGCTCGCGAGCAAGGAGATGGGCACAGGGTTCTTCTGCCTGATGGGCATAGCGGGCCGACTCCCGCCCGGCCGCTCATCGGGCTTCTCGTCCTTGAGCGCCACCATGCGGGTACCCTATAGAGGCAACGAACACGCGGCGCACATGCGCCCAGGCAAGGGAGGGGCCATGTCCCAGGCTCGCAAGCAACTCAAAATCGTCAGCTTCGTCCAGGTGGCGTGTACGCTCCTCGCCGTCGTCACGGGCATTGTCTGCGTCGTCTCCGCGTCCGGCTCCCAGACGTCCATCCTTGGCATGGAGCCCGTCACCTCCGTCATGCTGCTCGGCGTCCTCTGCATTGCGGCGGGCATCGCGGCGTTCCTCGCCGCCGCCCAGGGCATCAAGGGCGCCAACGTACCCAGCAGGCTGGGGCCCCATGCACAGACCTGCGCCGCAAGCCTGCTCTTATCCGCCGTGGCGGCCGTCCTGGCCGGCGTGGGTGGCGAGGCAATCGCCGTCGTGCCTTGCCTCGTGCTCGTTGCCGACGTCGTCGCGATCACGCGCGGCTCGGCGGTGCGCAAGGAGCTCGACCGATAGCGGGCGTAGAGGGCGTGGCTTCCAGGTCGGACGCCGCGCGCACGCCGCTCGCCGTCCTCCGCGACGTCTTCGGCTACCCGATGTTTCGTCCCCACCAGGAGGAGATCGCGCAAGCGGCCCTCGCCGGACGCGACGTCCTCGCCGTGATGCCCACGAGCGCCGGCAAGTCCATCTGCTACCAGGTGCCCGCCCTTGTCGCGGACGGCCTTACCGTAGTGGTGTCCCCGCTCATCTCGCTCATGGCCGATCAAGTGGGAGCCCTACGTCAGCTGGGCGTAGACGCAGCATGCCTCAACAGCTCCCTCACACCCTCCGAGCGCGACGAGGTGCTCGCGGACGCGGCGGCAGGACGGCTCCGCTTGCTCTACGTCGCCCCGGAGCGCCTGGACGAGCCCGCCTTTCTCGGCCTCGTCTGCACGCGGGGCCTGGCGCTGCTCGCCGTGGACGAGGCACACTGCATCTCGCAGTGGGGCAACGACTTCCGTCCCAGCTACCAGCGCATCCGCGCGTTCATCGACGCGCTGCCAGCCCGGCCTCCCGTGATGGCGCTCACGGCAACCGCCACGCGCCAGGTGCGCGAGGACATCGAAAGCTCGCTTGGCCTGCGCGACCCGCTGCGCGTGGTGGCGAGCTTCGACCGCCCCAACCTCACCCTCCTCGTCGAGCGCCCGCAGGGACGGGCCGGCAAGAACCGCGCACTGCTTGGCTTTGTGCGCGAACGCGCAGAGCGCTCGGGCATCGTGTACTGCTCGAGTCGGCGTGCCGTGGAGGAGGTCTGCGACCTGCTATGCGAGCGCGGCCTCGCCGCCACGCGCTACCACGCAGGGCTCACGCCCGAGGAACGCGCTGCCAACCAGGACGACTTCCTCTTCGACCGCAAGACCGTGATGGTGGCCACCAACGCCTTTGGCATGGGCATCGACAAGAGCAACGTGAGCTACGTCGTCCACTACAACCTGCCAACGTCACTCGAGAACTACTACCAGGAGGCCGGCCGCGCCGGGCGCGACGGCACGAAGGCCGAATGTCTGCTGCTCTATTCGGCATCCGACGTCCATACCGCCGAGTTTCTCCTCGAGAAGACCGAGCGTGACGACCTCACGTCCGAGCAGCTGGCGGAGATTCGTGCGCGCGACGCCGAGCGCCTGCGCCAGATGGTCTTCTACGCCACCACGACCGACTGCCTGCGGGGACGCATCCTGCGCTACTTTGGCGAGGAAGCACCAGCCTGGTGCGGCAACTGCACGAATTGCCTCGCGGACTTCGAGGAACGGGACGAGCGCACCAACGCCCTCAAGGTCGTGAGCTGCGTGGCCCGCGTGCGACAGCGAGCCCGCCAGACCGGCGCCTTCACGGAGGCCGTGGGCGCGGGCGCCATCGTGGACATCCTGCGCGGATCAAGAAGCGAGCGCGTGCTGGGACGCGGTTGGGACACCCTGTCGACCTACGGCATCATGGCCAACGTGCCGGTCACGGAGATCCGCATGCTCGTGGACGAGCTCGTGGTGCGCGGCGTGCTCGCACGCGGGGGCGGCCGCTATCCGGTAGTGTCGCTCGGCGTGGGCGCGAAGGCCTTCCTCACCGACGACGAACCGTTCACGGTCAAGGTCGCGAGGGGTCGCACGCACAAGAAGCGGCGGACCTGGGCCGGTGGTTCGTCTCGCCCGTCAGGCGCCCTCGCGAAGGGTGCGCCCTCCGACGCGACGGCGACGGACGCCTTCGAGCCTTCCCCCGACGACGAGGCCCTCTTTGCCGAGCTACGGGCGCTGCGGGGCGAGCTCGCCCGCGAGCAGCAGGTGCCACCGTACTTCATCTTCTCCAACGCCACCCTTGAGGCGCTCTGCCGCGCCCGGCCCACCACGCCCGAGGAGCTGCTGGAGATACCCGGCGTAGGCGCCAAGAAGGCCGAACGCTACGGCGGGGCCTTCCTCGAGAAGATCGTGGCGCACAGCTAGCGCCAGACGTTGCCGCATCGAGCTGCGCCACGTCTCGCCGCGCCGCCACGCGACGATCTGCGCCATGCCGAGTCGCGCAGCGCCGTGCCACGCCGAGCCGCGCCGAGCTAGGTGAATATGGACAGAACTAACTCCTCACATGCCGGAAAACGTCCAAAAACACCGAGCTCGGCGGATGGCAGGTCGTGCGTCGGGTGCGGCCTGCGGTTCCTGGCTTGACACGGGAGGTTCGACAGGGCCGCCGCCGGAAGCGGCATCGGGAACGGTGCCCGAAGCGACGCCGGATCCATTGGAGGGGGGGGCACCGGATGGCCGCAATTGGTGTAAAACCTGCTGCCCGCAGAGAGAGGTGCGCCGCACTGGATGCAATAGCCGGCGGTGGCAGGGGCGGGCACGTCGGGCGTCGGCTCGACAGGCTCGGGGCAGACGTCCTTCTCGACACCATTTACCGACGACGAAGGTTCGGGACGCGGCTCCACCTCATGTCGCGTTTGCACGATTATCAATCTTTCGATCAGCCACAAAGCTGTTCGTGGCCTGAACGGGCATACCTTTTTCAATAGCTTACCGTTACATGGCATGACGCCCGGGGAGGCGTCGGCCACACGCGGGCGCGGGGACGCCCGTCAAAGGAGGCACGAATGTCTGACATCTACGAGAGGTTCGGGCTCGTGAGGAGCACCCTCATCAAGGACACCACGCGCGAGCAGCGCGAGGAGATCATCCGCAAGTCGCTCTCAGGCTGCGGGGAGGGCAGCTGCGAGAACTGCGGCTCATGCAGCTTGGGCGCAGGAGACCCGTATGTCATCTATCAGCCCTATATCGACGGCGTGAAGGAGATCCGCGAAATCAACGCCGAGCTTGCCGCCGAGCGGATCGCGCGCATGGAGCGCGGCTAACAACCCATATGGCACGCCCCAGACGACGACCTTGTCCAGACGGCCCGCGCAGACGTGCGGGACTCCTCTACAATCGAGCGAGCACAACGACCGGATAACGGACGCAACCAAAGGAGACCCCCATGCGCACCGTGAACATCGGCATCATCGGCCTCGGCACCGTTGGCGGCGGCGTCGCCCGCCTCGTGCTCTCCCACCACGATGACTATGTGGCCAGCTACGGCATCGACCTCAACGTCAAGCGCGGATGCGCCCTCGACACTGCGGCCGGCGAGGCTTGCGGCATCACCGGGGATGCGTTCACCACCGACTGGCGCGACATCGTGAACGATCCCGACATCGACATCGTGGTCGAGCTCATCGGCGGCGAGCACCCCGCCACCGAGATCTACGAGGCCGCCTTCGCAAACGGCAAGCACGTGGTCACGGCCAATAAGGCGCTGCTCGGCAGGCACGTGGAGCGTCTCGCCGGCCTGGCGCGCGAGGCGGGCGTGCAGCTGCGGTGCGAGGCCGCGGCGGCCGGTGGCATCCCGGTGGTGGAGGCCCTCGAGCACAGCTTCATGGGCAACCGCATCCTCACCATCGCCGGCATCATGAACGGCACCACCAACTACATCCTCTCGCGCATGACGGCCGAGGGGTCCAACTTCGCCGACGTCCTCGCTGACGCGCAGCGCCTGGGCTACGCCGAGGCCGACCCCACGGCCGACGTGGACGGCTTCGACGCCGCGAGCAAGACGGCCATCCTCGCGAGCATCAGCTTCCACACGCGCGTCACCACTGACGACGTCTACCAGCAGGGCATCCGCAAGATCTCCGCCGAGGACATCGCCGTGGCCCGCGAGCTTGGCTACACCATCAAGCTGCTCGGCATCGCCCGGAACACCCCTGAGGGCGTGGAGGCACGCGTGCACCCCACGATGATCCCGAGCACCCACCAGCTGGCCGCCGTGTCCGGCGCCATGAACGCCGTATACGTGGTGGGCGACGCCGTGGGCGAGACGATGTTCTACGGCGCGGGTGCCGGCTCCTTCCCCACCGCAAGCGCCGTCGTGGGCGACATATTCGCCCTGGCCGAGCCCCTGAGCCGCGGCGAGAAGCCGCTCGCGGAGGCCAAGCCCTACGACCACGTGCTGCCGGTGCTGCCCATCGAGAAGCTCTCCAACAGCTTCTACGTGCGTCTGCGCATTGCCGACGAGGTAGGAGCGCTTGCCCCCGTGGTGGCCGCGTTCGCCGAGGCAGGCATCTCCATCTCGCAGATCAACCAGCTTGAGACCGAGACCGACGGCGCCTGCTCGGTCGTCTTCATCACGCACGAGGCGAGCGAGGCCGACATGGAGAAGGCCGAGGCCGCACTCACGGCGCTACCCGGCGTGCGCGAGGTGGCCAACGTCATCCGCATCGAGAACATCGCCCGCTGGACCGAGGGCGTCTTCGCCAACTAGCAGCAGGCAGCAGACATTCACTCGAGGCATCGGCCCCGTCGACAAGAGGCGGCCTGCCGCAAACCGGAGCGCGGGGCTGGGGACTTGCGAAGCAAGTGACCCCGCGCGGAGGTTTGTGGCAGGCCGCCGTCATGTTCGCCCAGGCCGCTACCTCGAGATGAGCTGCGAAATCTGGTCATCCCGCCGCGCGATCTGCTCGTCCTTCTCAGCAAGCTGCTTGGCGGCGAGGTCGTCCTTCTCGGCGAGCCGGTCTTTGAGGTAGGCGACCATATCACGAAGCTCGGCGATGAGCTCCCCGGTCTCTGCGGAAGGGCAAGAAGGTGCCGCCGTCTCGGCGCCGTCCCTGGCACCCTGAGTGCTTCGTGCCGGGCGCTCACGCGGCTGGTAGTGCTCGGAAAACGCAGAGACCGCCTTGTCGTCAATGAGGTAGCGACGGCCCTCCTTGACGGCGTGACCCTCCCACATGCCGAGGGCCTCCAGACGCGCCTTTGCGGTCACCTTAGTGATTCCATACGTATCTGAGAGTTCAGTAAGCGTTGATGACATCCGTCAACCTCCATCGATACCTGCGTACAATCACACATCTGCATATATAATATGCATTCACTTAACAAGTTTACGATTGTAACTGAGCGTTAATTCGATGAATTAGCAAAGCACTGCGCTTACATCACGCCTTTGTCCGCAAGTCCAGTACAGCCATCGTGCCTTCGTCTTGCATCTACGGCGGCATCGACTGACCCCGAGGTCCCGCCCAGCACGTCGCACACCGAAGCCATGGCGTGTAGCGCCTCGCCCTCCGACACATGCCGGGCGTCAACGATGAGACGGCTCACCCCCGCCCGCACGAGCTCGGGTACATAGCCGAGCAGGTCGACCGGTTCGTCAAGATAGACGCGCGACCTGCCCCGTGCGTCCGTGTCCACGGGGAGATGACGTCCGTCGATGTTCACGAGCCAGTGACGTAGCTTCCGATACGGGCACGAGGCATGGTTGCGATCACAGTCATAGGCCACCTGCAGCACGCAATGCTCCAGGGTCATGAGCCTCGGCCGACCAAAGATGACGATGCCGAGGTCAAGTGGGCTTTCCAGCGCCCGATTCAGCGTTGCCAGCGCGCATGCCTCCTTGATCGAGAGCTCGGGCGACAGCCATGCCGCTCGTACGCCCAGACGCGCGAGAAGCCCAAGCGTGGCGGCATTGTGCACGGGCACGTCCGCCGTGACCTCCGGGACGGCACCCTTGGTGCGGGCAAGCGCCAGCTCCGCAAGATTTGCCGCGGCGACCGGCTCCCCGCCGCGAATCCACCGGTCGTTTCGCGCGTGATCACACTCGCGGCACACTTCGTCCAAGACGGGAATGAGGCCAGCTGCGCACGCCGCCGCCTGTGACATCTCGTTCCGCGCCCCGCTCGCAACGTCGAGATAGACGCGGCGGGCACCAGCAAGCCGCAGGCCAGTCGCATCCTCGACGCGCCCCACGAGCGCGCATGGCTCCGGCGCGAGCGGCCGCGTAAGAGCGGATGTGGCCGCTGGCCCCGGCTGTGCTGTCATGCAAGGGAGAGACTTCCCGTCACCTCGCGACGTCCCTGCGGCCTCAATTGCCTCGAGCTCTCCCTCCATCTCCACGACGGCAGCCTGGGCGGCCCGCTCGAGCACCACGCTCCTAGTGACACGCGCATCGGAACCCTCACGCATGGGGCGGGGCACGGCAAGACGCAGCGTCTCCCCCGCCGCCACCGTACACGGGGCTTCCACCACGAGGAAGCGCGTCGGCTCCTCGGGATGCCGCAGCTCCACCGCGTCGCCCGCGCCCACCGGAGCCACAAGCCGGACGAGCGCCGTACCCCGAAGCTGCTGACCATCGCGCGGCACAAAGCCGGGCTCCGGCTCGAAGCCAACGACCTCCCCTACGAGCTCGCCGCGGTTGCCCGAGCGTTCGTAGCTCATGAGCTCGTTGCCGGACGCGCCATGCAGGTAGGCGTCCGTGAGCCCCCTGTTGAAGCTGCGTTTGAGGCCGCGACTCACGTCCTCGACGCACGCCCCGTCCAACACGGAGCGCCACGCGCTCGTCACCGTGTGCACGTAGGCAGCGGGCTTCATCCTGCCCTCGAGCTTGAGCGAGGCCACCCCGGCGGCCGCCAGCGCCCGTGCATCCCCGATCGCGCAGTTGTCGTGCGTGCAGAGCGGACGCTCGCGCTCGGCGGGCTGAAGGTGCACGCCCTCCTCTCCCACGAGGTCAAACGGCAGGCGACACGGCTGCGCGCAGAGTCCCCGGTTGGGAGAGCGCCCCTCGCGCAGAAAGCTCGACAGCATGCAGAGGCCTGAGTAGCTGGGACAGATGGCCCCGTGCGCAAAGACCTCGAGTTCACAGGGGGCAGCGCCAAGCCTGGCAGCAGCCGCGTGCTCCTCCGCCGCAATGGCCGCGATCTCTGTCAGCGGCAGCTCGCGCGAGAGCGTCACCCGGCTCGCGCCCAGCTCCCGACACAGCGCCACGCCCCGGGCGTCGTGGACGTTGGCCTGCGTGGAAACGTGGATCTCGGCAGTGGGACATGCATGGCGCACCTCGGCAAGAAACCCGAGGTCTTGGATGATGAGCGCGTCGGCACCAGCCGCAAGGTAGCGCCACGCCGCCCCCACCGCGCTCGCCAGCTCCTCCTGCTTCACCACGATGTTGGCCGTCACGTACACGCGCGCGCCGTGGTCATGCGCCAGGTGGCAGAGTGCCGACAGCTGACCCTCGGGAATGCCTGGGGCCTTCCGCCGGGCGTTGAGCCCACCGGCAACGCCGCAATAGATGGCGTCGGCCCCGGCCGCCACCGCGGCAAGGAACGCCTCGCGGTCTCGTGCGGGGGCAAGGAGCTCAGGCGTGTTGGCAGGCGGTTTGCCGGCCCTGGAAGGCGACGACACATGGACAGCGGAGATAGGCATGCGCACGAGTGTAGCGCACTGCGCCAGGCACCGTCTGCCACCCAGCCCTCCGCCCGAGCACCACCCCGCCCGCCGAAGCACGCCCGTGCGCTCGCCCAAAACAACCGGGCGGCTCCTGCGCGGTACCCATCATGGAATGGGCATCAAGGGACAGGTGCCGCACGCCCGTGCGGCCAGGCAGAAAGAGGGAGACACATGAACCTGCGCGAGAAGTACGGCGAGTGGGGCATCGTCCTGGGAGCGACCGAGGGCGTGGGCGAGGCATTCTGCAAGAAGCTCGCCGAGGGCGGCATGAACCTCGTCATGGTGGGCCGCCGCGAGGAGCTGCTGCACGAGAAGGGCGAGCACTTCAAGGCCACCTACGGCGTGGAGTACAAGGTGGTCAAGGCCGATCTCTCCGAGCCCGACGACGCCTGCGAGAAGATCTTCTCCGCCACCGAGGGTCTCGACATGGGCTTCATGAGCTACGTGGCGTGCCTGCACCACTTCGGGCGCTTCCAGAACACCGACCTCGCCTGGCACGAGAAGTGCCTGAACGTGAACGTCATCACCTTCCTGCGCGTCTTCCACCACTACATGCGCGAGTTCGCCGCCAAGGATCGCGGAGCCGTCATCAACGTCTCGTCCATGACGGGCATCTCGAGCTCGCCCTACAACGCCGAGTACGGTGCTGGCAAGGCCTACATCCTCAAGCTCACCGAGGCCGTCGCGTGCGAGTGCGAGAACACCGGCGTCGACGTTGAGGTGGCAACCCTGGGCACCACGCTCACGCCCACGGCCATGAAGAACCTGCCGGGCGGCCCGCAGGGCGAGGCCGTGGTGAAGCTCGCCCTCACCCCCGACCAGGTCGCCGACGAGGCGTTCGAGAAGCTCGGCAAGGAGCTCTCCATCATCACCGGCGAGCGCAACAAGAAGAGTGTCCACGACTGGAAGGCCAACCACACCGAGGACGAGTACATCCGCTACATGGGCTCGTTCTTCACGGACAAGGCGTAGCGCCCGGCCACAAGCACCTCACGCGAAACGGGGCGCGGGACGGCAGAAACCACCGCGCCCCGCATTGTCAATCGGCTCGGATGCCATCCCGAGTAAGCTCAAGCGAGCCCCGTGTGTAAAAACTTGAGTTGTGCACGACATTTTTGAACTAGCCGGGTAGCACCCTTTCGCCACAATGCGTCTACCTGCAGCTTTAGAACTCTGAAGAGCTGGCTCTACTTGGAGCCCCGGAAAAACACGCGCACAAGTCGACTTTTTACACAAGCCTCAACAACCTCGTGGCTAACGAGACCCTCAGCGCCCGCAATCGAGACTAAATCCAACGCCCCGGCGGATTGGGCACCTGATGGCGCCCCGCCCCTCGCGTTCGCGGCATAATAGGAAGTTGCGAGCAAGGCCGCCCAGCTGTGCCCTGCCCAGCAATCGCTCAAACAAGCACGCGGACGACCCAGGAAGGGCAGGACGTATGGTCTCACGCATCTACGTGGAGAAGAAGCAGGGCTTCGACGTTGAGGCACAGCAGCTGCTAGCTGAGCTGCGCACCACCCTTGGCGTCAAGGAACTCACGGGCCTGCGCCTCATCAACCGCTACGACGTCGAGGGCATCGACGCCGAACTCTTCGAGCGCTGCGTGCCCGTCGTGTTCAGCGAGCCGCAGGTCGACGTGGCCACCGCCGAGCTGCCCGTGGCGTCGCTCCACCTGAACGAGAAGGGCTTCGTGGACGCAGCCCCTGCGGGCACCCGCGTCTTCGCCGTCGAGTACCTGCCCGGGCAGTTCGACCAGCGCGCCGACTCCGCGAGCGAGTGCGTGCAGCTCGTGAGCGCGGGCGAGCGGCCCGACGTGCGCTCCGCCAAGGTCTACGTACTCACGGGCAAGCTCACGGACGAGGACGTCGCCGCCATCAAGCACTACGTCATCAACCCGGTCGAGGCCCGCGAGGCGTCGCTCGCCCCCAAAGCCACGCTCAAGATGGATGTGGCCACGCCCCAGCCCGTCGAGGTGCTCGACGGCTTCCGCGAGCTTGACGAGGCGGGCCTCGAGGCGTTCATCGCCGAGCGCGGCCTGGCCATGGACCTCGCTGACATCAAGTTCTGCCAGGACTACTTCGCCGGCGAGCGGCGCGACCCCACCATCACCGAGATCCGCGTGATCGACACCTACTGGTCCGACCACTGCCGCCACACCACCTTCGGCACCGAGCTCGAGAACGTGCAGATCGACGACGCCACGGTCAAGGCCGCCTTTGACAGGTACCTCGAGGTGCGCCACGAGCTGGGCCGCGACGCCAAGCCCGTCTGCCTCATGGACATGGGCACCATCGGCGCCAAGTGGCTCAAGCACACGGGCCAGCTCACGAACCTCGACGAGTCCGAGGAGATCAACGCCTGTACCGTCAAGGTCAAGGTCGACGTCGACGGGGAGGACCAGGACTGGCTCTTCCTCTTCAAGAACGAGACCCACAACCACCCCACCGAGATCGAGCCGTTCGGCGGCGCGGCCACCTGCATCGGCGGCGCCATCCGCGACCCGCTCTCGGGCCGTAGCTACGTCTACCAGGCCATGCGCGTCACCGGTGCGGCCGACCCCACCCGCCCCGTGTCCGAGACGCTTCCCGGCAAGCTCCCACAGCGCAAGCTCGTGACCACCGCCGCGGCCGGCTACTCCAGCTACGGCAACCAGATCGGCCTCGCCACCGGCCAGGTGAGCGAGCTCTACCACCCCGGCTACATGGCCAAGCGCATGGAGGTGGGTGCCGTCGTGGGCGCCACGCCGGCCGACCACGTGCGCCGCGAGTGCCCCGCGCCGGGCGACAAGATCGTGCTGCTCGGCGGCCGCACCGGCCGTGACGGCATCGGCGGCGCCACCGGCAGCTCCAAGACCCAGAACGTCGAGAGCCTCGAGGAGTGCGGCGCCGAGGTCCAGAAGGGCAACGCCCCCATCGAGCGCAAGCTCCAGCGCCTCTTCCGCCGGGGTGACGCCTGCCGCCTCATCAAGCGCTGCAACGACTTCGGCGCCGGCGGCGTGAGCGTGGCCGTGGGCGAGCTGGCCGACGGCCTCGACATCGACCTGGACAAGGTCACCAAGAAGTACGAGGGCCTCGACGGCACCGAGCTCGCCATCTCCGAGAGCCAGGAGCGCATGGCCGTGGCCCTGGCCGCCGCCGACGTCGATGAGTTCCTGCGCTACGCGCGCGAGGAGAACCTCGAGGCCACGGTCATCGCCACCGTCACGGAGGAGCCGCGCGTGCGCCTCTCGTGGCAGGGCAGCCCCATCGTCGACCTCTCCCGCGAGTTCCTCGCCAGCAACGGCGCCCCCAAGCACACGGACGTTCACGTGGGCGAGCAGGGCCACTGGGAGCCCAGCTGGGTCGGCGACACCCTCGCCGAGCGCATGACCTCGCTCGTGACCGACCTCAACGTGGCCTCCAACAAGGGCCTCTCCGAGCGCTTCGACTCCACCATCGGCGCGGCCACGGTGCTCATGCCGTTTGGCGGGCGCAGGCAGCTCACGCCGAGCGAGGCCATGGTGGCCAAGTTCCCCGTCGACGGCGAGACCACCACGGCAAGCGCCATGGCCTGGGGCTTCAACCCCTACCTCATGGAGCAGGACCAGTTCGCGGGTGCCTACCTCTCCGTGGTGGAGAGCGTGGCCAAGCTCGTGGCCGCCGGCTTTGGCCACGAGGACGCCTACCTCTCGTTCCAGGAGTACTTCGAGCGCCTGCGCGACGTGCCCGAGCGCTGGGGCCAGCCCACGGCGGCGGTGCTCGGCGCCCTCATGGCGCAGATGGACCTGGGTGTGGGCGCCATCGGCGGCAAGGACTCGATGAGCGGCAGCTTCGAGGAGGAGGGCACCGAGCTCAACGTCCCGCCGACGTTCATCAGCTTCGCCGTTGCCGTGGGCAAGGCCGCCCGCGCCACCTCGCCCGAGTTCAAGGGGGCCGGCCACCGCGTCGTCTGCGTTGATCCGGCCGAGTACGGCGACGACTGGCGCCCGGGCGTGGAGGGGCTGCTCGAGGCGTTCAAGCTCGTCGAAGGGCTCGTCGAGCGCGGCGAGGCGCTCGCGGTGAGCACTCCGGGCTATGGCGGCGATGCCGAGGCCCTGTTCAAGATGTGCGTGGGCAACGGCATCGGTGTGGCGCTCGACGCGAGCGTCCCGGCCGACAGCCTCTTCCAGCCGGCCTACGGCAGCTTCATCGTGGAGCTCGCCGACGGCGCGGAGCTGCCTACGCACACGGACGCCGTGAACGTCGACGTCATCGGCCACACGACCGAGGCCTACGAGTTCGCGGCCGAGGGCGAGCGCGTCGACCTGGCGAGGCTGCAGGAGGCCTGGGAGAGCGGCATCGAGGGCGTCTTCCCCTACCGCACGGCCGCCGACGCCAAGCTGCCCGAGGTTCCCACGGAGACCTGGCTCGCCGAAGCGCACGGCAAGGCCCCCGCGGTGTTCTCGGGTGCCAAGATCACCCGCCCGCGCGTCATCATCCCGGTCTTCCCGGGCAACAACTGCGAGTACGACTCCGCGCGCGCCTTCGAGGCGGCAGGCGCCGAAGCCGACGTCTTCGTCATCAACAACCTCACGCCCGAGGCCGTGGCCGAGAGCACCGCGGAGCTCGCGCGCCGTATCCGCAAGAGCCAGATCGTGATGATCCCCGGCGGCTTCTCCGGCGGCGACGAACCTGACGGCTCGGCCAAGTTCATCACGGCGTTCTTCCGCGCGCCCGAAGTCACCGAGGCGGTCCGCGACCTGCTTCAGGCCCGCGACGGCCTCATGCTTGGCATCTGCAACGGCTTCCAGGCCCTCATCAAGCTGGGACTCGTGCCCTACGGCGACATCGTGGACGCCACGACCGCCGCACCCACGCTCACGTTCAACACCATCGGCCGCCACCAGAGCCGCCTCGTGCGCACCCGCGTGGCGAGCGACCTCTCCCCGTGGATGAGCGCCTGCAAGCCCGGTGACGTCTACACCGTGGCCATCTCCCACGGCGAGGGCCGCTTCGTGGCGAGCGACCACGTGCTCGACCAGCTGCGCGCCGGCGGCCAGATCGCCACGCAGTACGTGGGCGAGGACGGAAGGCCGAGCATGGACCTCTCGGTGAACCCCAACGGCTCGCTCGACTGCATCGAGGGCATCACGAGCCCCGACGGCCGTGTGTTCGGCAAGATGGGCCACGTGGAGCGTCGCGGGGACGGCCTCTACGCCAACGTGCCAGGCGATAAGTTCATGCCCGTCTTCGAGAGTGGTGTGGCCTACTTCGCATAGGCTCTCCAGAACTTAGCACGCACCTTGACGGGACCTGGGCAGGTGCCTGGGTCCCGTTTTCATGGCTTCACGAAGCCCCTCACCGAGCACCCTGCCAGCCCGCTCATGAGTCACTCTGCCAGCTCATTTGACTCGTTTTCCCGAAAGGGGCCCACGAGGTGCGAGGGTGTCATGCCCAGACCCCACTTGCACCGTGACCCAACCAATTGACGGCCAACCTGCGGGGATATAGGATTTCGGGGCATTCGTGGTCGCTCGGGCCGCGTCCGGGCACAACCCAAGTGGAGCAATCGATGTCCTCCAGCCAAACGCCCTCTACCGCGACGCGCCGCCATGGCTCGGCCCTGCGCGTCGCCTTCCCGCTCACGGTTCCCATCCTCGCGGGCTTCCTGCTCACGGGCGCCACCTGCGGCATCTATGCCACGTCACTGGGACTTCCCTGGCGGGCGCCCACCTTCATGGCCGTCGCCATCTTTGCCGGCTCGGCCGAGTTCATCGTGGCGTCGATGCTCGTCGAGCCATTCAATCCCCTTGCCACCTTCGTGACCATCTTCGCCGTGAACGCGCGCCACCTCTTCTACGGCCTCTCCATGCTCGACAAGTACGCGCACGTCAAGCGCCGTCCCTACCTCATCTACGCCATGTGCGACGAGACCTTCTCGGTGAACTTTTCCGCCGAATGCCCCGAGGACGTGAACGAGAGCGACTTCCACTTCTGGATCAGCTTCCTCAACCAGGCCTACTGGGTCATCGGATGCGCGCTGGGCGGCATCTTCGGTAGCGCCCGCGCCGTGAGCATCCCCGGCATCTCGTTTGCCCTCACCGCCCTGTTCGCGGTCATCTTCCTCGACCAGTGGCTCAAGGACGCCAGCCATGTGAGCTCGGTCATCGGGTTTGTCGCGGGTGTCATCGCGTTGCTCGCCTTTGGGCCGAGCAACTTCATGGTGTCGGCGCTCGTGGTCTACTGCCTCAAGGACGTCAACCCGCTTGTGGGGTCGCACGGAGCACCGGAGACGATCGCTGTCGCACTCGTTGTGGCAACCTACCTGTGGCGACGCAACATGCTCGTGAGCATCTTTGCGGGCACGGCGTTCTACATGGCGCTCGTCAACCTCGTGTTCGTGTAGGGGTGCGCCATGTCAGGACTCGGGACGCTCATCAACGTCGCGTGCATCATTGGCGGCGGGCTCGTGGGGCTTGTCGCAAGCTCGCTCGTGACCAAACAGCTGCAGGACGCCCTCATGAAGGCAAGCGGCCTGGCTGTGTTGTTCGTTGGCATAGCGGGAGCACTCGAGAAGACGCTCGCGGCATCCGTAGGAGCGGACGGCGCCATTGCGCTCTCTAGCCAAGGTTCGATGATGATCGTCATCTCGCTTGCCCTCGGAACCGTCGTGGGCGAGGCGGCGGACATAGACGGTCGCTTCGAGCGGCTCGGCGTCTGGCTGCGCGACAAGAGCGGAAACTCCGGAGACTCGGCGTTCGTCGACGGCTTCGTCACGGCCTCACTGACGGTCTGCATTGGGGCGATGGCCGTCGTCGGGTCGATTCAGGACGGCCTCGTGGGCAACTGGTCCACGTTGGCGCTCAAGGGCGTCATGGACGCCATCATCGTATGCGCCATGTCCGCGAGCATGGGCAAGGGGTGCCTCTTCGCGGCACTGCCGGTGGGCGTGTTTCAGGGATGCATAACGACGCTCGCCCGGCTCCTGCAGCCAATCATGACCAATGCGGCCCTCAGCAACCTGTCGCTTGTGGGTTCCATGCTCATCTTCTGCGTCGGCGTGAACCTCATCTGGCCCCGTACGTTCAAGGTGGCCAATATGCTGCCCGCCGTGGCGTTCGCCGCAGCGTTCGCGTTCGTTATGTAGGACGAATCAGCAGGAGGCGCGCCAACAAAATCGTGAGTGTCTGGTTGCACAAGACCGCCGCCGACACCACAGAGACGAGCAGCACAGCGCAAAACACCAGCATTATGCACGCCTCGAGCCCCATGGCACTCCCTAATCCGCCATCGATCTTCTGTCAGCGCGAGAAGAACGTGTAGGCCCGGCCGAGTTCCGTCCCAACCGGCAGTACCCGTACGCGGAAGGCCGACTCGATGGCCGCAAGCACGCGCTCGTCGCCCGGCTCCCCGCATGCCGAAACGCCGCCGCCACCCATCACGACGATGCGGTCGCAGAACCTCAGCGCGAGGTCAAGGTCGTGCACGACGGCGACCACCGTACGGCCGGGGCGCTCCGCAAGCTTCCGCGTCAGCGCCATCGTCTCCTGAGCGGCGCGAACGTCAAGATACGTCGTGGGCTCGTCAAGCAGCAGCAGCCCCGCGTCCTGGGCAACCGCCATGGCGAGAAAGGCCCGCTGCCGCTCGCCGCCGGAAAGGGAGCGCGCCAGCTTTGCCGCCAGTCGGGAGATGCCCACCTCGGCGAGGGCGGCATCGACAGCCCGCTCGTCCTCGGCAGAAGGCCTGCCAAACACACCCATATGCGCGTAACGGCCGCACATCACGAGCTTCCGCACGCTCATCGACGGCGTGCGGTGCACCTGTGGAAGCAGCGCCACAAGTCGCGCACGCTCTCGGGAGCCGAGCCGCGCCACGGGCCTACCGGCAACACGCACCTCGCCCGAAGTAGGTGCGAGCAGAGCGTCGGCGAGCTTGAGCAGCGTTGACTTCCCGCAGCCGTTGGGCCCCACGATACCCGTGACCCCGCCAGAGGGGACGGAGAGCGAGAGGCCGGAAAGCACCGGGGCATCGCCGTAGGAGAACGAGACGCCTCGAAGCTCAAGCGCGGGAACGACCTGCTCACTCATCCCGATACCCCCTCCCCCGCATGATGAGGTGGATGAAGAACGGCCCGCCGAGCAGCGCCAGGGGAATGCCTACGGGAATCTCATACGGGGCGAACGCCGTGCGTGCGAAGGTGTCACACGCAACCGTGAACGCCGCGCCCCAGATGACGCAGAGCGGCGCGAGTCGGCGAACGTCCGTCCCGAAGACCCGTCGCACCAGGTGGGGAACGACAAGCCCCACGAAGCCGAGCAGCCCGGCGAAGCTCACCGCGCTCGCAGCCAGCAGCGACGCCGACGCAAGCGCCACGATGCGCACCGTCCGCACGTTTACACCGAGGGCATGCGCGCCCTCGTCCCCCAGCGCCAGCAGGTTGAGCGTCGGCGCAAGCGCGAGCGCGACGGCAAGGCCCACGGCCGAGAGGGCCGCCGGAGCGACAAGGTCGCCCGCGAGCACGCCCGAGAATCCGCCGACGAGAAACGACGACGTGCCCACGTAGACGTTGGGCACCACCGTGAGCACGGCGTTCTGACCGGCGCCAAACACGGCATTGAGCGCCACGCCCGCGAGCACCACCGTGAGCCTCGAGACCCCGGCCCTGGCCGAGACGGCGAACACCGCCAGCGCCGCCAGCGCCGCGCCCCCAAACGCCGCAAGCGCAAGACGGGCCGGGTCGCCCGCAGCGCCGAGGGCCGGCACCGCCGAGACCAGCAGCACGGCCAGTCCCGCACCCGAGTTGACGCCCATGATGCTGGGGCTTGCCAGCGGGTTGTCGAGCACCGTCTGGATGAGCAGGCCCGAAAGCGCCAGCGAGGCACCCGCGAGCAACCCCGCCGCAACGCGCGGAATGCGCATGTTGACGAGGATGTTGCGCGCCACGGGGCTCAGGTCACCGCCCGCAAGATAGCTCAGCAGCTCGGACGGGCCCACGCTGCTGGCCCCCACCATCAGCGAGACGGCAGCGACCAGCACGAGGCATGTGGCCGACGCCGCGAGCACCCCGGCGACCGGCCTTCTCGACAGCACGGTCCTCATATGTCGATACCCGCCTCCCCCATCGGGCGTCACTCGCCCTTGAGCGCCTTGCCAAGCGTCACGTACGCCTGGTCCCATTCGGCGTTGGGCTTGCGGAAGAAGTGCTCGATGTCGAGGACGGTCACGTCACCGCGCCGCACGGCGCCGACGCCCTGCCACGCCGCGTTGCCCTCGACGGCCTGTTCGTAGTTGCGCCGGGCCGTCTCGTTGTCCTTGGCGGCGGGCAGCACGAAGATGTAGTCGGGGTCCAGCTCGGCCACGGCCTCCATGCTGAAGTCCGTGAGCAGGCTCGGGTTCTCCTCGGTAAGGAGACTCGCGCCGAGCTGCTTGACCATGAGGCTCGCCATGTGGCCGGGGGCCTGGGCCTTCACGCCCTTGGACGAGGCGGTCATCACGAGCACCGTGGGCTTCTTCGCCGAGACGTCGTAGGTGGCGAGCGCCTCGTCAACACGCTGCTTGACCCCCTCGCCATACTGCTGGTAGAGGTCCGCACGACCGGTGATGTCGGTAAAGGTCTTGAGCGTGCGCAGATAGTCGTCGAAGGTGTCGACCTTGAAGAAGGCCACCGTCACGCCAGAGGCCTCGAGCGACTGGCGCAGCTCATCCTGGCTGGGCCCCTTGTTGGAGCTGTCGTCGTCGGCGTTACCGGAGAGGATCACGAAGTCCGGGTCGAGGGAGAGGATCTTCTCGATGCTGAGCTGCGTGTGGTCCCCGATACTCGCCACCTGAGATTCGTCGAAGCCGAAGTTACGGAAGGCGTCGTCGGACACGCCGGCAAACGACCCGCCGGCATCACGCCAGATATCGGCGAGGCTGCCCATGCCAACTACCACACGCTGCGGGTTATTGACGGTGACGTCCCGACCCGTGTCATCAGTAAAGGTGACGGCACCCGTCTGGGAGGCCTCGGTGGTCGCCGCATCCGTCTGAGACGGCTGCGTTCCGGGCGCAGTGGCGCCGCATCCCACGAGCGTCAGGGCAAGCAGGGACGCGGCAACGAATGCGAGGCGGCGGCCGGTGGTAGTACGAGCGTGCATGCGAATCTCCTTCTGGATGAGGGGCGTCAAGTATACGGGCAGACGGGCCGGACGGCTATGGGCGAGAGGTGACGCGCCGGGCCGAGACGTGGGGGCACATCCAGCACGAGGCCAAGCGCGGCTTCGGCCTCAGGCGAGCGCCTCCAACACGGCATCCACGAGCGCGTCGACCGTAGCCTCCTTCGCGACGGCGGGCCTGCCTCCAAGGGCCGCAGCGGACGAGGCGGTT
>UWSJ01000024.1 GCA_900549525.1 uncultured Coriobacteriaceae bacterium
GCTCCCGCTCGGGGACGGGGCCGTCGAGCTTCTTCCACGGAGTGCCGATGACGGGATGTGCCATGTTCTCTCCTCTTCCTGCGCGCGCTAACGGGCATGGGCTTCCGCGAGCGAGGCGCATCTCTGGTTGCCGAGAGCGGAGTATACAGAGGTAAATCGTTTTACTTTTGGAAAAAGATAAAAAGTCTCAGAGGGGTGGCCAAACGCCGTCAAACCACCCGGACGCTGTCCTTCACGACGAGCCGAGGGGCCAGCACGACTTCCTCGGGAGCGCCCAGCTCGCCGGCTCCGGCCTCGTCAATGCGACGGAACAGCAGGTCCAGGGAAGACGTCGCGAGCTCTTCGACGTTCTGCTCGATGGAGGTGAGCGCCGGCTCAAAGAGCACATCGGCGGCGGAGTTGTCGTAACTCACCACCGAATAGTCCCGCGGGACGCGCAGGCCCTTCGAAAACAGCCGCTTGAGCAGGCCCAGCGCGATGTTGTCGCTGCCCGCGAAGACGGCCGTCACGTCCGTCGCCAGCAGATCGGCCGACGTCTCGTAGGCCTCCTGGATGTGGTAGGCGCTGCTGAACACGTAGTCGGGCCGCAGGGCAATCCCCGCCTCCCCCAGCGCCCGGGCATACCCCGCGAGACGGTCGCGCCCGGTGTTGGAGCTACGGTTGACGACGCAGGCAATGCGCTCGTGACCGGCCTCGAGCAGATGGCGCGTGGCGAGGTAGCCGCCCTGCTCGTTGTTGAAGCGCACGCGGTCGCACGGCAGCCCGTCGATGAAGCGGTCGACCATCACGCAGGGCACGGGAAGCCGCTCGAGGATCGAGAGCAGGTCGTCGTCGGCCCCGAGCTCATCGGACACGACCACAAGCAGACCGTCCACCCCTCGGTTCACGAGCAGGCGCACGAGGCTGGCGTCGTTGGCGGGCGTGTCGTCCGAGTTAGTGATGAACAGGGCGAAGTCACGCTCGCGGGCACGAATCTCGAGGCTCTTGGCAAGTGACGAGAAGAACCGGCTTTCGATGTTGGGGACGATGAGGCCGAGGGTCTTCGAGTGCTGCGTGACGAGGCTGCGGGCAATCTGGTTGGGAATGTAGCGCTTGCGGCGCGCCACCTCGCGTATGCGTTGCTTGTTGGCCTCAGAAACCTTGCAGGGCCGGTCGTTGAGGACGAGGGAGACCGAGGTTACGGAAAGCCCCACCTCGCGGGCGATGTCCTTGAGCGTGACCTTGGCCATGCGCAGCCCCCTGCCCCATCCGGCCGCCTCGCGCGCACGGCACTCTCTGGCCGCCCGTCGCGGCTCGTTCGTTAACCCCAGTTTGGCCGTGGCGTAACCCCAAGGCAACCTTTGCGGCATAGCCTGTCCCAAGGTGCGGATGACGTCGCCGACGACCAGAAGCGGGTGAACCCAATGCGGACAATCCTCTACCTCGGCTCCACAACCGACCTCGACTACGAGCGAGAGCTCCTTCGCGAGTGGGACAAGACCTGCGTGCACCTTGCCACCTGCACAAAGCTTCCCACGCGCGCCTCGCTTCCGGATGGCGGCACCAGCGCCGCGGCAGCGGCACCGTCAGCCGAGCCGGCCACGCCCGACCCCCTGTGCGACGTTGACGCCGTGGTGGTGGAGCAGGGCGAGCTAAACGCAGATGTCCTGCGCGCCCACCCGCAGCTCACCGTGGTCGTGCTGCTCGGCGACAAGCACGCGAGCGCGGACGTGGCCACGGCCACCGCGGAGAACATCTGGGTGACGCGCGCCCAGAACCGCGCGGTGCTGCGCAGGCTCCATCTCGCGCCGCAGACGCCGGGGCGCTCCGCCCGCAGGCACGCCCTTCAGGACGCCCTCGCAGGCATCGCCGGAGAGCGCCCAAGCGGCCGCGTCAACGAGCTGTAGCGTCAACGAACGAGGACGCAAGCGGGGCCCGAGCCTCTGCACGAGCCCGCTTGCGCCTCATCCGCTTCGCTCATGTGACGCATGCGCGTGTGGCGCGCTCGTAGTACGAAATCATCCCGCGCGTCGAGGGAGGCGCGGGTGCGACTTGCGGCGACCGTCCGAGTCCGGCGGCCGTCATGGCAGGGATGCGCCACCTGTCCGTCGATTTGTTGCGCAACAATTGCGCCCGAGCTACGCCCTTGCGAGCCAGGGCCTCCCAGCAATGGCCCGCATGAGGGCGTCGCGCCCGGCGGCAAGCGTCACGTCGTCGTGTATGTGCAGGTAGACGGCGCACGAGATGCCATAGGCATCCGCGCCGAGGAAGCACACGCCCGTGTCCTGCCCTTCCGCGAGCCTGCCGGCAAGCGCCTCCGAGGCAGCCTGCCTCACCTCGGCCGTCACCTGGTCGAGGTCGGCATCGACGGCCACCGCGAAGTCCACCTCGCAGAGCGTGGCCGAGCCCGGCGCGAGCCGTTTGAGCGCCGTCTTGTTGAGCACCGAGTTGGGGATCACCTGCTCGTTGCCCAGGCGGTCGCGCACGGTGGTGCTGCGCCAGTTGACGTCGATGACCTCGCCGGAGAAGCCCGAGACGTCCACGCGGTCTCCGGGCTGCACCACCTTGCCGGCCATGAGCCCCAGACCGCCGATGACGTTGGAGACCGTGTCCTGCAGACCGAAGGAGATGACGAGGGAGGTGACGCCCAGAGCGGTGACGAAGGCCGTGGGCTGCACGCCAAAGACCGGATCGAGCACCGAGAGCAGGGCGAAGGCCCACACGAGCGCCCGCGCGATGTTCACGAAGATGCTCGCGCTGGGCACCTCGCTCACGTCGAGCAGACGCCTCAGCAGCTTCGTGAGAAAGTGCGTGACGACAATGGCGAGAAACACCGCCACGGCGAGCATGATGGCCCGGCCGATGAGGTCGTCGGCGGTGAGGCCGAAGATGACGGTCTTCTCGAGCGCGTTCTCGACGGTGTCCATGAGTACCTCCCTAACGGCTACGGGTAGAGCCTGGAGCGAAGGGCGAGGCCAACTGCCTTAGCCCTCGATCTTGACGATGGGCGCGAAGCCCTTCATGAGCTTCTTGACCTTGCCCGTGCGCGTGAAGCGAACCTCGATCATGTCGCCCTCGGCGCCAATGACCACGCCGGGGCCAAACGTCTTGTGCGAGACCTGGTCGCCCTTGGCGAAGGCGTCACGGGCAAGCGCGGCGTTGCGCTGGATGCCCGCCGGGTGCGGTGTCGCAGCCCCCGCACGCTCGGGCACCGCAGCAGACCGGCCCGCCCCGGGAGCACCCACACGAGCTGCGCCAAAGGTCCGGGAGCCCCCGAGGCCCCCGCGACGCGAGGCAGAGCCGGACAGGGGCACGCCCGCGCCCTGCGCGCGATCCGGCACGCCGGAGACGTAGCCGGCCTCCTCGGCCGCAGCAAAGCTCAGGCCGCCGGTGGAGCCGCAGCGCGACGCCCCCCGAGCGCCGCCGAGCCCTCGCTCGTCGCCGCCCCAACGCTCCGCCTCTCCGGCGCGCTCGCGCGCGTAGTCGGGGTCCTGGTTGAAGTCGTAGTCGTCGAACGCCTCGCGCCTGTCCGCCGCGCGGAATCCCAGGCCGCCGACACGCCCCTGGGCGTTACCGCCAGCAGAGCGCGTGGCAGACCCGAAGACGTTGCCGCCGTAGACCGCGCCGCCGCTGCCGTAGGTGCCGTGCCGGTCGCCGCGCTTGTCGAGGCCCACGCCAAAGTAGCCTTCCGAGCCCTTGCCGAGCGTGTGGACGTCCCTTTCGGGAATCTCGCCGATGAAGCGGCTCACGGGGTTGTTCTGTCGGGCCCCGAAGGTCATGCGCGTCTCGGCGTAGGTGAGGTAGAGCTTGCGCTCCGCACGCGTAATGGCCACGTAGGCGAGCCGTCGCTCTTCCTCGAGGTTGCCGGCCTCCTCCTGCCCAAACTTAATATGCGGGAAGATGCTCTCCTCCATGCCGGCCACGAAGACCACGGGGAACTCCAGGCCCTTGGCCGCGTGAACCGTCATCATCGTGACGGCGCTCGTGGAGCCCGCCAGCGCATCGAGATCGCTCCTCAGCGCCAGCCATTCCATGAACGCCGGGAGCTTCTCGGCCGCCACCTGCACGGTGGGGTCGACGGGCTGGGCCGGCGGCACCGGGCTCGCCTCGCCGTCCGCCGCGCCGAGCGCGCCCGCCTCGCGCAGCTGCGCCAGGCTCTCGAGCGTCTCCGCGACGTCGTCGTGCGTGTCGTCGAACTCCTGGGCCACGCTCAAAAACTCGCGGATGTTCTCGATGCGGCCCTCGGCCTCCACCGTGTGCTCGGCCTCGAGCGCCGAGATAAGACCGGTGTCGTCGATGATGGACTCCACCACCCGCGCGAGCTCGCCGCTCTTGGCCCTCGAGCGCTCGATGATGCTCGTGAACTGGCCGAGGGCGTTGCGAGCCTTGCCCGTGAGCAGGCCCTCCTCGGCCACGCAAGCCTGGCACGCCGCGAGGAACGGCATGCCGTGCGTGAGCGCATAGCTCTGGATCTTTGCCACGCTCGTGGAGCCGATGCCGCGCCTGGGCGTGTTGACCACGCGCTGGGCACTGACGTCGTCGGCCGGGTTCACCACGAGCTTGAGGTAGGCCATGACGTCGCGAATCTCGGCGCGGTCGAAGAAGCGCGTGCCGCCCACAATCTTGTAGGGCACGCCCGCACGCAGCAGCATGTCTTCGAGGATGCGGCTTTGGGAGTTCATGCGGTAGAAGAGCGCCATGTCGTCGTAGGAGACGCCCTTCTCGTGCAGGGTGTTCATCTCCTTGCCGATCCACGCGCCCTCCGCACGCTCGTCGGGTGCCTGGTAGACCTGCACGAGCTCGCCGTCGCCGCGCGAGGTGTAGAGCCGCTTGGGCTTACGGCGCGAGTTGTTGGCCACCACGGCGTTGGCGGCGTTGAGGATGTGGCCGGTGGAGCGGTAGTTCTCCTCGAGCTTGACCACCTTGGCGTCCGGGTAGTCCTTCTCGAAGTCGAGGATGTTCTGGATGTCCGCGCCTCGCCACGAGTAGATGGACTGGTCGTCGTCGCCCACGACCATGAGGTTGCGCTCGCGGGCGGCCAGCATGTTGGTGATCTCGTACTGGACGTGGTTGGTGTCCTGGTACTCGTCCACCGAAATCTGAATGAAGCGGTCCTGGTACTTCGCAAGCACGTCCGGGTGGTCGCGCAGCAGCTTGTGGGCATTGATAAGCAGGTCGTCAAAGTCCATGGCGTTCGCCCGCTCGAGCCGTGCCTGCAACTCGCGGTAGACGCGCGAGGTGACCTGCAGCTCGGGCGTGTTGGCCATGCTCTCGAACTCGTCGGGCAGCACGAGGGCGTTCTTGGCGCTCGAGATGCGCGAGCGGATACCGTTGATGGGGAAGCGCTTCGAGTCGATGTCGAGGTCGCTCTGGATCTGCTTGGCCAGGCGCTTGGAATCGTCGTCGTCGTAGATGGTGAAGTTGGGCTTGAAGCCGAGGGCCTCGGCGTCCTCGCGCAGGATGCGCACGCACATGGCGTGGAAGGTGCAGACCCACATGCCGCGCGTGCCGCCCGGAAGCAGGGCGTTCAGGCGCTCGCGCATCTCGGCGGCGGCCTTGTTGGTGAACGTGATGGCGAGGATGCGCCAGGGGCGAACGCCCTCGTCGGCGATCATGTGGGCGATGCGGTAGGTAAGCACGCGCGTCTTGCCGGAGCCCGCGCCCGCAAGCACGAGCAGAGGACCGTGGGTGCACTCGGCAGCCTCGCGCTGGGCGGGGTTGAGGCCCGAGAGGTCGATAGGCTCGACGGGAGGCTGGTAGCGCGGGCGAGGGACGGGCGTTGGGACAACGGGAGCCACCGCTGCAGGCGAGCCGCCGACGACCGAGGTGGCGGGAGCGGTCGCATCCGCCTCTGCCACGGACGAACCAGCGGGAACCATGCCCGTGAGGAACCCCGGCAGCGTCAGGTCCTGTGCGGTTCTCTTCCTCGCCTGCGGCATGTGGCTCCCCTCGCCCGAATGCAGTAACGGAGGTCTAGTCTACCTGCCGTGGCGGACAACAAAGCGACCTCCCCAGAACAAGCGGATGAGGCCGCTGCAGCGAGGAGGGCACGGCGACAACGCCCCACGGCCCATGCGCCGGCAACCGCACGCTCCAAAAGCGCTACTCGACGATGCTGTCCCGGTCGTAGGTGATGGCGTAGGCCTTCTCGAGCACGCGGAGCAGCTCCTTGGTGTCGTGCTCGCCCAGCGTAGCAAGGCCGGAGCTGAGGTCGTTCACGCCCTCCTCGCGCCGCTCGCGGGAGAAGCCGCGGCCCTTCTCGGTAACGAGGACGATCACGCGGCGACGGTCGGTCGGGTCGCCCGTGCGCGTCACGAATCCCTTGGCCTCAAGCGCGTCGAGGATGCGCGTCATGCGGGAGCGCGTGTAGCCCAGGCGGTTCGCGAGCTCGGACGGGCTCGTGCCGCCCTGCTCACGCGCGAGAAGGTCGAGGACGGGTGCCTCGCCCATGGAGAGTCCGTAGGCGGTGCTCAGCGAGCCCTTGGCGAGGGCCCGGGAGTAGAGGATGAGCTTGTTGGCCGCTGCCTCGTAGTCCATGCCTCGCCTCCTCGCTCGCTCCCAGATCGCCTTCGGACAAAAGCGTGATTATACAGGGACACCCCTGCCGCGCCCCACAGGCTTTCCGGGAACGGACGCCGCCGCGCCCCGCTAGCCCTTCTCGTCCCCCCTGGCCCCTTGGCCCCGGGTCGCCGTTGTACGTGATCGCGTACGCATGCTCGAGCACATGGATGAGCTCCGTCACGTCGTGGTCGCCCATCTCCGAAAGCGACTGGGCGAGCTCGCGCACGCCGTCCTCGCGCTTCTCCTCCGAATGGTGACGCCCGAGGGCGGTGATGTAGAGGATGACGCGCCTGCGGTCGGTCTCGTCGGGGACGCGCACGGCGAAGCCCTTCGCCACGAGCGAGTCGAGGGTCCTCGTCATGCGCGAGCGCGTGAAGCCGAGGTCCTTGGACGCCTTCGAGGGGATGACGCCCCCGTCATGCTCGGCCAGGTACTCCAGCACTGGCATCTCGCCCACGGAGAGACCGTAGGCACGGCTGAGTTTACCTTTGGCGAAGGCGCAGGAGTAGGTCACGAGCTTTCTCGCTGCGTCCTCGTAGTCCATCGAATCAGCCCTCCTCCTTCCCCTCCGCCTTCTTGGGAAGGCCGTTCTCGTCGAGCTCCACGTTGGCCGCGCGCAGAATGCGAGACACGTTGCGGCGCGCCCCGATCGTCCCCAGCTTGAACAGCACAGAGACGGGGACGCCAAGCACGAGGCAGACCACGCCCACGGGCCCCGCGATCTCGGGGCCCGACCCGTAGAACCCCCACCAGCCCAGGAGAAACCCGATGGCACAGAGCGAGTAGCCCGCGCGCAGGAAGACGTAGAGCCTCTGAATCGCCTTGGTCTGAAGCTGGGCCTCCCGAATGAGGTCGTCCTTCCCCCAGTTGGAGGTGTCGAGCGCCATGGGGCCTCCCCTCTCTGAAAACGACAAGAAACAACCGTGATTCGTCCGAAGCCGTCCGTTGGCGCGCAATGGACGGCTGCGGGCGCATCCCGCCTGCACGGCGCAGGGGCACCGGCCAGAAAAAACGCGCGGACGCGGAACCCGTGAAGGCCCGCGCCCGCGCGTCTCGAAACGAACGCCCGGTGCTTAGTAGGACAGGCCCGGGTTGAAGACACCGAGGAGCACGCCCACGAGCGCGATGACCACGAGGATGAGCATGGTCACGACCGGGGTGAGCTTCTTCTTGGTCATGAGCCACCAGCACAGCAGCGTGAACAGGCACGGGAGCAGCTTGGGGAAGATGCCGTCGAGCGTGTCCTGGAAGGCGTTGCCGCCGGGGAGGACGAGGTCCTTGGAGAGCGTGATGCTCACCCAGGTAGCGGCGACGGCGCCGATGACCATGGTGCCCACCATGACGATGGAGTCACGAAGCGCGGTGGCCTTGGGGCCGACGAGGGCCTCGACGGCCTTGCCGCCGAGCTCGTAGCCCTGGTTGTAGGCGAAGCGCATGCCGAAGTACATGAGCGCGTTCCACACGACGATGTAGAAGATCGCGCCGAGCGGGCTGCCGTCGCCGGAGAGGCCAAGGGCGATGCCGAGCAGGATGGGGATGAGCGTGCCGACGACGAGCGAGTCGCCAAGGCCGGCGAGCGGGCCCATGAGGCCGGCGCGGATGCCGTTGATGGCCTCGTCGGTGACGGGCTCACCGTTGGCGCGAGCCTCCTCGAGGCCGGCGGTGATGCCGACGACCATCGTGCCAACCTGCGGCTCGGTGTTGAAGAAGGCGCTGTAGGTCATGAGGGCCTTCTTCTGGTCCTCGGGGTCATCATAGAGTTCCTCGACCAGCGGTAGCATGGCGCTCAGGTAGCCGAAGGTCTGCATGTGCTCCTGCGAGAAGCAGGTGAGGTTGCCGTAGGCCCAGTTCCAGAACGAGCGGTTGAGGGCCTTCTTGGAGAGCTTCTTCTCAGCCATGATTAGATGTCCTCCTCCTCGTCATCGTCGCCAGAGGCAAGCGCGGCGCCGCCGCCGTTCTGCATGTCGATCTTGAGGGACTCAAGCTTGTAGTTGATGACCGCGAAGAAGCAGCCGATGAGGGCGGCGGCGATCAGGTTGACGCCCATGACGGCAGCGAGGATGAAGCCGAAGAAGAACGTCAGGAAGTCGGTGGGCTTGGAGATGACCTGCTTGAGCAGGATGGCGATACCGACGGTGGGGAGCAGCGAGCCCACGGTGAACAGGGTCTTCATGGCGACGCCGTCCATCGGGAGGTACTGCTTCATGAGGTCGACCATGCCGGCGCCACCGAGCGTGATGATGAACGTCGGGATGAAGGAGCAGAGGATGTGACCGATCCAGGGCAGACCGAAGTCAACGAGGTAGAGCTTCTTGAGGTCGCCCTTCTCGAGCCACTTCCAGCCCATGCCCTGCCAGACCAGGTTCACCGTGGCGGTGCCGTAGAACAGGACGGTGCCGAGCGTACCCACGGCGGCGCCGAGGGAGGCGGCGAGGCCGGCGGCCTCGGTGGAGGCGGGGTCGAGGCCCTGCGCCTTCACGGCGAGGATGGCGAGCGGGATGCCGATATAGGACACGGCGCGCACGTCGGCGGAGACGGTTCCGCCGGGGGTGACCAGCGCGATGTAGACGAGCTGAATCGAAGCGCCGATGAGGATGCCGGAGCGCACGTCGCCCATGATTAGGCCGACGACGAGGCCGGCGACAAGAGGACGACCGAGGGTGTAGTTACCAAAGGTCGTTCCGCCCATGCCTGGCATCGAGGACAGGCAGGCGAACAGCCCGAAGAGGGCTGCCTGGAACACGTTGATTCCCATACCTTCCACCTTCCAAAGTGGCTTGCAAAAACAACCCGGGCCTGACGATGCCCCACCGAGCCCGGGGAAGTACCGAACTTAGAAGCCGAACTGGCCGCGGAACTTGGGCCACTCGCCGATGGACTTCTCCTTGAGAAGCGCGAACTCGACGGTGTAGCCAGCGTTGGTGATGTCCTCGAGGGCCTGGGCCTCTTCCTGCGTGATGGACTGGTTGTTGCCCAGCTTGGTGGCGCCCGGACGGTCGTTGCAGGGACCCACGATGACACGGTCCATGCCCGGCTTGAAGCCCATGTCCACCAGGATCTTCTTCATGTCCTGCGGGTTCTTGGTAATCAGGAAGTAGCGATCCTTGGAGTCGAGCACCTTCTGCTGGACGTCCTTAAAGTGGTCGAGCGTCCACACGAAGGTCTTCTTGTCGGAGGCGCTCTTATAGGCCTGCTTGAGGATCGGGTCGGAGGCGGCGGCGTCGTTCACGGCGATGAGGCCGTCGCAGGGGTACTCGAGCGACCAGCGGGTGACGGTCTGGCCGTGGATCATGCGGTCGTCGATGCGGATGAAGCTAACCATGTGATCATTCCTTTCAGAGGGCCGCCCGCCTGGAAGACGTCGCGACCGACCAGATTGACCTAGATGTCGTCCTCGTCGTCGCCGGACTCGTCGGCCACCTCGAGCTCCATCTCGCGGGCGGCCTCGCGGGCCTCGGAGACCATGGCGGCCTTGAGGCTGGGGAGGTCGGTGGTCTGGAGCTGCATGAGCGCCGTGAGCGCCATGGGCAGGTTGGCGCCGCCGAAGGCGCTCGTCTTGGCGAGCAGGCCCTTGTCTGACAGCACCTTGAGGGCGTTGGTGAGCGGCGAGCCGCCGATGATGTCACCGAGCACGAGCACCTCGTCGTCGGCACCGATGACCTCGACGACCTTCTTGAGGTTCTCGACGTACTCGTCTGCGCCCATGCCGTCCTTGAGACTGCAGCTCAGGACGTCCTCCCTGGCACCGCCCAGCATGTCGAGAACGCTGTGCAGGCCGGGCGCGAAGGTTCCGTGGCTCACGAGAAGCAGATACCTCATTGGCCCTCCTTCCATGTCCGCGCGCACCGCGCGCATCTCAACGACCGCGCGCCGCACACGTGCGAGTGCGCCCTCCGCCCCACCCCGTGGGGCCGCGAGGAGTTCGTACGAATTTGATTGTTAGCGTCAACTATTTCGATGCAAAACCATTGGGGGCGAGCGGCTTCGATTCGTCGGCGAACGACATGGATTGCATATTGAACGGTATTCGACAGCCGCCAGGGCGCTCGAATCTGCCTTTGGCCGAGCAGATTCTGGGCGTTTGATGTGGGGCGATACATGCCCCGCACGCGGTTTTGCGCGCTGATGCCGGAGTGTGGGGCGGCGGATACTACCCGAGCAGCCGCTCCAGCTCGGCGGCGAGCCCGTTCTCGTCGTTGGTGAGCCGCGTCACGTGACGCGCGTGCGAACGCACCCACTCGTCGGCGTTGGCCATCGCGTAGCTCTCGGGAACGGCAGCGAGCATCTCCACGTCGTTGTGGCCGTCGCCAAACGCCATGGCCTGCGACACGTCGAGCCCGAAGTGGCGGCACATCACCGCGACGCCCTCCGCCTTGCTCACCCCGCCCGCCATGATCTCGCAGAGGATGGGCGACGAAAGCACCACCGTGAGGTCCGGGAGCTCGGCCGCGAGACGGTCGTGCACGACTGCGATGCGCTCGGGCTCGCCAACGAGCAGCAGCTTGTGCACGCCGCCAGCCTCCGCAAAGGCCTGCTCGACGGGGGCTTCCGCGCTCTCGCAGCCCACGATGCGCTCCTCGTTGGCCACGCGCGGGTCATGGCGGTCGTCAACGGCCCAAACATGGTAGCCGTACGTCATGCAGCACACGTCGGGAGCCACCTCGGACACGATGCGCCTCGTCTCGAGCGCCCGCGCGAGCGGGATGGGACGGCTCAGCAGCTCGTTGCCGTCCTCGTCGAGCGCGTAGGCGCCGCTGTAGCACACAAGCGGCCCGGAGAAGCCAAGGGCTCGCTGGATGGGATGGAGTGCCTCGGGCATGCGGGCGCTCACGAGCACGAAGGGAATGCCTGCCTCCCCCAGGCGCGCAATGGCGGGCGCGGAGGCGGGGATGGGCCGATGCTCACCGTCGAGGAGTGTCCCGTCCACGTCGGTGAACACGATGCGGCACCCATTCGAAAGGGACGGCCTTGCTGCGCTGCGGTCCATAGGGGCTCCTCTCGATCGACGGCCTCTCTCGTCGACTTCTCCATAGTGTAGCCAAGGTACCGCACGTACCCCACCTTGCCCGCCCCCGCATCAGCCGAGATGGCAAACGATTGCGTAGGTCATAGTTTATTTCTATGCATATAGATAGCGACAAAGAGTTATCCGATGCGTGAGCCCGCGTGGTACAAATCGCCCAACAAGGCGCCCGAACAGGCACCCAACCACAACCGAAAGGCATCGCCATGCAGACCTCAGTCGTCGGCTATCCAAGGATCGGCAAGCTTCGCGAGCTCAAGTTTGCCGAGGAGAAGTACTTCAAGGGCAACCTCACCGAAACCCAGCTCCTTCAGGTCGCCTCCGACCTGCGCGTCGAGCACTGGCACACGCAGGACAGCGCCGGCATCGACCTCGTCCCCTCCAACGACTTCTCGTTCTACGACACCACGCTCGACACCGCCGCGCTGCTCAATATCGTTCCACGCCGCTATCGCGAGTTGGGTCTCTCCCCGCTCGACACGTACTTCGCCATGGCCCGCGGGTACCAAGGGCCGGCCGGCGACGTGAAGGCGCTCGCCATGAAGAAGTGGTTCAACACCAACTACCACTACACCGTCCCCGAGATTGACGACGACACGCAGATCCGCCTCGTGGGCGAGAAGCCCTTCGAGGAGTTCGCCGAGGCCCGCTCCTTCGGATTCGACCCCAAGACGGTGTTGCTTGGCCCCGTCACCCTGCTCAAGCTCGCCCGCTTCACCGGCACCCGTGCCATCGAGGACGTCTGGGAGGACGTGGCCGAGGCGTACGCCGCCACCGTCGCCCATCTCGGGCACATGGGAGCTCCCTGGCTCCAGCTCGACGAGCCCTGGCTCGTGCGCGACCTCACCGACGCCGACCTCGACCTCGTCCGACGCGTCTACGAGCGCGTGCTGGCAAACACCGGCACGGTGAAGGTGCTGCTCCAGACCTACTTCGGCGACGTCCGCGACTGCTACGAGCTGCTGTGCGAGCTGCCCTTCGACGCCATCGGCCTCGACTTCGTGGAGGGCACCCGCTCGCTCGAGCTCGTTCGCAAGCACGGCTTCCCCGCGAACAAGCTGCTGGTGGCAGGCCTCGTGAACGGCAAGAACATCTGGCGCAACCACTACGGTCACACGGCCGACGTGGTGGAGGAGCTGCGTGAAACGGGCGCCGAGGTGGTGCTCTCAACGAGCTGCTCGCTGCTGCACGTGCCGTACACGCTTGAGAACGAGACCAGGCTCAAGCCGGAGTACGCCGCCCACTTCGCCTTCGCGCACGAGAAGCTCGCCGAGCTTGCTGAGCTCGCGACGCTGCTCGATGAGGGCAACCCGCGCGCCACCGAGGCCTTCCGCGCCAACGCGGCGCTCATCGCCGGCCGACCCGACAAGGACGATTCCGCCGTCCAGGCCCGCGTCGCCGCCATCAAGCCCGAGGACCACACTCGCCTGCCAAAGCGCGCCGAGCGCGAGCGCATCCAAAAGGCCGAGTTTGGCCTGCCGCGCTTCCCCAGCACCACCATCGGCTCCTTCCCCCAGACACGCGAGGTGCGCGCCGAGCGCAAGGCCTACCGAAAGGGCGAGGTCACCGAGGATGCCTACGAGCAGTTCCTGCGCGACAAGATTGCCTCATGCGTCCGCTTTCAGGAGGAGGTGGGGCTCGACGTCCTCGTACACGGCGAGTTCGAGCGCAACGACATGGTGGAGTACTTCGGCGAGCAGCTCTCCGGATTCCTCTTCACCGAGAAGGCCTGGGTACAGAGCTACGGCACCCGCTGCGTGAAGCCGCCCATCATCTGGGGAGACGTAAGCCGTCCTCACCCGATGACCGTGGCCTGGTCAGCCTACGCGCAGAGCCTCACCAAAAAGCCGATGAAGGGCATGCTCACCGGCCCTGTCACGATCCTCAACTGGTCGTTCCCGCGCGAGGACATCTCCCGCGAGGAGTCCACGAAGCAGATTGCCCTCGCCATCCGCGACGAGGTGCTCGACCTCGAGGCTGCGGGCATCAAGGTGATCCAGGTCGACGAGGCGGCCCTGCGCGAGAAGCTGCCGCTGCGCAAGAGTGACTGGTTTAGCGAGTACCTCGACTGGGCCATCCCGGCCTTCCGCCTCGTCCACAGCGGCCTCAAGGCCCAGACGCAGCTGCACACGCACATGTGCTACTCGGAGTTCACCGACATCATCAAGGCCATCGATGCCATGGACGCCGACGTCATCACCTTTGAGGCGAGCAGAAGCGACCTCCAGATCCTTGACTCGCTCGCCGAGAACCACTTCGAGACGGAGGTGGGGCCGGGCGTCTACGACATCCACTCCCCGCGCGTGCCCTCGACCGAGGAGATCCTCGAGACGCTTCGGCGCATCCTCCGCAAGGTCTCGCCGGACAAGCTCTGGGTGAACCCCGACTGCGGTCTCAAGACCCGCGGCGAGGCGGAGACGAAGCCGAGCCTCGAGCACATGGTCGCCGCAGCGCGCCAGCTGCGCGAGGAGGTCGCCGCGGGCACCGTGTGCGTATATGACGCGACGTCTGGCACGGCTGCCGCGCACGGCCATGACCACGGCGACGGCGCCTGCCCGTGCTGCTCCACGAACGGGGCAGAGTAATGCAAGCCCCGCGCGTCGACACGATCTTCGCGAGCCGCACGCGGCCGCTGTCGTTCGAGATCTTCCCGCCCAAGGGCGACCTCACCGTCGAGCAAGCGCGTGAGGTCGTGGCGGGGCTCGCCCCGCTGCGCCCGGACTTCGTGAGCGTCACGTGCTCGGCCGGCGGCTCGGGCAACGCGAGCGGCACGACCGCCGTGGCAGCGATGGTGCAGGACGAGTTCGGCATCCCGGCAGTGGCCCACCTCACCTGCCGGGGGCTCACCCACGAGTCGCTCGCCAAGCGCACGCAGGAGCTCAAGGACGCCGGCATCGTCAACGTGCTGGCGCTCCGCGGCGACCCCGTCCCCGGCGAGCCCGAACCTGTCGGCGACTATGGGCACGCGAGCGACGTCATCCCGGAGCTCGTGGACGCCGGGTTCTGCGTGGGGGCCGCCGCCTATCCCGAGGGACACATCGGCTGCGTTGACCTCGCCGACGACGTACGCCGCCTGCGCGAGAAGCAGGACGCGGGCGCGAGCTTCTTCGTCACGCAGCTGTGCTTCGACGACGAGGCTATCTTCCGCTTCCTCGAGAAGTGTCGACGCGGAGGCATCACGGTACCCATTACCTGCGGCATCATGCCCTTCATGAGCAAGGCGCAGCTGTCGCGGATGGTGTTCATGTGCGCCGCGTCGCTCCCCTCCCCCGTGATCCGGCTGCTCGCCCGCCACGAGGACGACCCGGAGGCCCTGCGCGCCGCTGGCGTAGACTATGCCGTGGAGCAGCTGCTCGACCTGTCGCGTTTCGGAGTGAGCGGCCTGCACCTGTACACCATGAACAAGCCCGCCGTAGCCCGCGCCTGCGTGGAGAGAATCCACCGCAGGTAGAGCGGAAGCACAGAAGGCGTCGCGTGCCCGTCAGCCCTTCCAGGGCCTGGCGGGTGCACCGGCGCACGCCAGAGGAGGCACCATGGCCCACACCCCGCATCGCGTCCTTTACTACACGCTCGACGGCGACACGACGCGTGCCGAGGAGATCCTGCGCGAGCGGGGCATGTCGGCCGAGGTCGAGCTCGTCGGCGCGGCGCACGAACCGTTTTGCTCGCCCACGCCCGAGCAGCTGGCTGGGTGCGAGGCCGTGGTGGGCGAGTTCATGCCCGTCATCAAGGACTCCGTGGACGACTTCGCGCAGGCGGGCGTGAGGCTCGTGGCGTCGATGTCCATCGGCATCAACCACATGGACGTTTCGGCGCTGGCCGAGAAGGGCGTGCTCGTGAGCAACTGCCCCGGCTACTGCGCCAAGGACGTCGCCGCCCACGCCGTCGTGCTCATGCTCGACCTCATGCGCAAGGTGACCCTTGCCAACCGAGACGTGCGCGCGGGCGGCTGGGATCCCAAGGTGGGCTACCCCGTGCACCGGCCTGACGGCCAGACGCTCGGCCTCGTGTTCTTCGGGCACATCGCACGCGAGGTGGTGCCCGTGGCGAAGGCCCTGGGCATGCGCGTGGTCGTGTGGGCGCCAACGAAGACGGCTGCCGAGCTTGAGGCGGCAGGGTGCGAGAAGGCCGAGACGCTCGACGACCTCCTCCGCGTGGCCGACGTGGTGAGCCTGCACTGCCCGCTCGTGGACGAGACCCGCAACCTCATCGGGGAGCGGGAGCTGGGGCTCATGAAGCCCACGGCGTTTCTCGTGAACACGGCCCGCGGCGAGTGCGTGGACGAGGACGCCCTGCTCGCGGCCCTTAACGAGAATGCGGCAAGCGGCGGCAAGCGCGGCATCTGCGCCGCCGGCCTCGACACGCTCGCGCACGAGGCGACGGCGCGCAACGAGCGGCTCATCGCCCATCCGCGCGTCGTGGTGACACCTCACTCGGCCTACGACTCTCTCGAGGCGGCCGACGAGCTCCGCAAGATGAGCCTCGAGGCCGTCTGCGAGCTGCTCGTGGAAGGCAGGCGCCCCACCAACTGCGTGAGCCCGCTCTAAGCCGGGTGCGTTCGCCGGCGCCTGCCGCACTCGTCGGCGCCCGTCGGCCCTGTCGGCACCTGCCGCACTCGCCCACCCCGCCGAACGTGACCGCATTCATCGAACTACGTCATTTTGGACAGTTTCGCCAGATCCGTCGACGATTCTGTCCAAAAACACCGATCTCGACGTAAGTGCCCTAGCCCAGCACGGGGACGAGCCAGCCCGAGGAGCAGGCTGGCATATCGGCCAAACGTAGGGTCAACGCCTCCACATCTCGAAACCATCTAGGCGTCGTATTCAATTTTGAGGCTCGGATCCGTCTCGTAATCGTCAACAATCTCGTTGTAGTTCTTTACCAACTCGGCGAGGACGCCGTTTCGCGCGATAGAGTCAAAACGTCCGTGTTCTCGAACACGTTAGTGGACAGAAACTGCTCGAGATCCCACGCCTCAGTTCTGTGACCAATGCCTTTGTCTTCTAGCATCTGACGCGCCATTTCCACACGCTCGTGAAGCGTGACGATGATGGGGTTGAGCCCGTGCTCGAGATTCGTCCGGCATTTCTCCAAAATCTTGTGAGCGTACGCAAAGTCGTCAAACTCGTCCTGATACCTCATAAGCCACCTCCACAAGCTCTCGAAGTATGTTCTGAGCAAGATAGCGCGCGACGGGGGCGGCTACCGCATCACCCATCGCCAGATAACCATCGTTGCACGTCCCCGGCAGCCTGAACGTATCCGGTGCGCCCATAAGCCGCGCGACCTCGCGAACGGTCAACAGCCTTGCCTCCAGGGCGTCACCTTCGCGGTGAACGAGGAACTGCTTTGAAGAGCCCCCGGCAGGGGTTCTGAGACAGCCCGCTATTCCGTCGCAGCGCAGCTCGAGCACCTGGTGCTTGTTGCGCGTGCGCCGATAGCCCGTGGCATAGGCAAGCCCAGATGCGATGAACTTTTCGCGGTGGCTTTCCGGGATGAGTCGAATGGCCTCGTGTCTGTCGTACGGAACGTCCTTCTCGACGATATCCTCGAGCGAAACCGAGGGCCTATTCGGCGCGGGGACGTTCCACCACACGAAGTCAGGTAGCGGGCGACCGACCCGCGTAACGGCGGTAGGGTGCGCCCATGTTGGTGTCTGGGCGACAAGGTCGTGGGGAACGGCACCCTTCGTTCCGATGACGAAAACCCTCGGTCGTGACTGGGGGACGAACTCGCGCGCGTTGATGAGCATCGCGCCCACCTTGTATCCGCGCGACGTGAGGGCGGCGTGCAGTTGGCGGTAGTCCTCTCCGCCGTGGGCGCTCATGAGGCCAGCAACGTTCTCGAGGCAAACAACACGCGGCGCGTTCTCTCCCTGCTCGTCCAGAATACGGAGCCACTGCCAGACAAGCCCGGAACACTCTGAGTAGACGCCGTCGATGTTGCCCGCCAAAGACAGATCCTGACAGGGAAAGGAAGCCCAGGAGAGCCGGGTGGGAGGTAGGTCTGCCCCCTTTGCCTTGGAAATGTCGCCAAGGTGGAACACCTCGCTGCCGAAGTTGGCCACATAAACGGCCGCCTTGCGCGGGCTTATGTCATTTGCCCACACGGATGAGAACGACCCCGAAAGGCCAGCACTGACGAGCCGCGAGCCGCGAAGAACTCGTGAAAGGGGTAGCCCGCGTGTTCTCCTTGCCTCATATCGCCTCCTCGTATGCCTCACGCCCAACCCGGTGATACCCGAGCAAGAGGACAACAAAAGACACAGGCCCAGCACGCGAGCGAGACGGGCGGTGCCCCCCTACGCCAGCACGAGGAAGTACGCGAGCACCAGTACGCCCAGCACGATGCGGTACCAGCCGAAGACCTTGAAGTCGTGACGACGCACGAAGCTCGTGAGCCAGCGAATGGCGAGAAGCGACGTCACGAACGCCACCACGAGGCCCACAATCATGACGCCCCACTCGTTGGCGCCCATAGCGGCCCCGCCAAGCAGGAACTTCACGATCTTGAGCAGGCTCGCACCAAACATGACGGGGATGGCGAGGAAGAACGTGAAGCGTGCCGCAACCGAGCGCGTGGTGCCCAGGAGCAGGCCGCCGATGATCGTGGACCCCGAGCGAGACGTGCCGGGAACCAGCGAAAGCACCTGGAAGCAACCGATGCCGAAGGCTGTCTTCCACGAGATGTCATCCACGCTCGTGATGGCGCCAAAGTCGCCGTCCGTCTCGGCAGACGAGGCGCCAGACGCCGCGGCGGCAGCCGCGAAGTGCCTGCCGTGCGCCGGCGCAGCCACCTGCGAGGCCACCATCGTCGCACGACGACGAGCACGCCAGTTCTCGATCACGATGAACGCCACGCCATAAACCACAAGCGCCACCGCCACGACGGTGGGGTTATAGAAGTGCTCGTCCATGAAGTCGTTGAGCGGCAGGCCGATCACGGCGGCGGGCAGGCACCCCAGCACGATCTTGCCCCAGAGCGTCCACGTGGCCTTGCGCTCCTTGGGGCTCTTGCGCCCCGACAGCGGGTTGAGGTCGTGGAAGTACAGCACGCACACCGACAGAATGGCGCCCAGTTGGATGACCACGAGGAACATGTTCCAGAACTCCTCGGAGACACTCAGCTTCACGAACTCGTCTACGAGAATCATGTGGCCGGTAGAGGAGATGGGCAGCCACTCGGTGATGCCCTCCACGAGGCCGAGCAGGGCCGCCTTGAGAAGATCGAGCACGTTCATATGAACCCTTCCTGTGGTGATGCCAACGATGACGCGGCGAACACTGCGAGCCGCATCAGCAGCGAACCATTATGGCCCTCGACGGACGAGTCCCCCGGAGTTCTCGAAGGCCCCACATCCCGGCAATCCCCCGTTCATGACGCATGGGGACAGGCACCACTCCGCCATCGCTGCCCATGGCGGATTGGGAACTGACCCCACGCAACAGATTGGGGACTGGCCCCACGCGACATTGCGACCGCCCACCGAGCCATTTGCACCTCTCCCCCGCGCGGGGAAACGGCAACCGTCGTGCCGGGTACACCTCGCCATGAAGACAACGGAAGCGGGCGACCGCAAACCCCTGGCGCTGCGGCCGCCCTGGAGAAAAGGGGAAGTCATGGCTGGCAGCGATCTTGGTTACAAGAAGGTCTTCGTCTCCCTCGACGGCACGGAGCAGCAGGACAAGGTGCTCGAGCGCGCCATCATGGTAGCGGCCAACAACGGGTCCGAGCTCTACATTGGGCACGTCATCGACTCGACGGTGCTCGAAACCGCCGGCACCTACCCGGCCGACCTCATCCCCGGCATGGACAAGGCGTTCCGCGACTCCATCGCCTCGCTCGTCGAGCAGGCCGAGCGGAACCCGGACATCCCGAAGGTTGACGTGCAGGTCAAGACCGGCCGCATCCGCGAGACCCTCAAGGACGACATGCTCGATGTCATTAAGCCCGACCTGGTGCTCTGCGGCGCCCGCGGCCTCTCGAGCATCAAGTATGCGCTCCTTGGCTCCATCTCCACGTTCCTACTCCGCAACACCGACTGTGACATCCTCGTCGTGAAGTAGCGAGAGCGTAGGAGAATGCGACGAGAGGGCTTCCCGTCCCGTAACATACCTCCGCTGGCCCCGCGAGTCCTACCGCTGGCCCGCGGGGCCCGTTCATGATGGCCACCGCACGCCGAACAACCCCTGCTGTTTACGTGGATTCCCAAGATCGCCGGTAATATGGGGACATATGTTCACGGCTGGCCCGCTTGAGGTGCGGCGCCGTGAGCGCCCAACGGGCTCGAGTTCCGGCTAGTTCGGCAAACGCCGGTGGGCAGACAGATGGGGCCAGTGCACCAGAGGCCCTCAGACCGACGACGGGACGTTGCATGAAGCAGGGCATGGGTAGCATCGCACGCAAGGCAGTGACCGCGGGGCTCGTGGCGCTGTGCTGCGTCGCCGCCATGCCCGCGCAGACTGCGCATGCCGCCACCGTCGAGGAGCTCCAGGAGCACGTCGACCAGGCCAACGAGGCCTACGACGAGGCGACCGCCCAGGTCACCGACCTGCAGGCAAAGATCGCGGATTCCCAGGCCAAGATTGACGACGTCAACGCACAGCTCCCTCAGCAGAAGGAGCGCGCCGAGGAGTCCGTCCGTTCCATGTACAAGATGCAGCAGGGCACGCCCGGTCTCGTGACGCTCCTGCTCACCTCGGACGACTTCCAGGACTTCATCTCCACCTACCAGTATCTCAACTCGGTCTCGAGCGCCAACACCGACGACCTCCAGCGTCTCAACCAGATGGAACGCGAGCTTACCCAGGCGCAGCAGACGCTCGTGGCGGCCCAGGACGAGGCCACCAAGAAGCAGCAGGAGGCGGCAGACTCGCTCTCCCAGGCCCAGTCGGCACTCGACGAGCTCAACCGCCAGATCGAGGAGCAGAAGGCCGCCGAAGCGGCTGCGGCCGCACAGGCGCAGGCCGAGGCAGCGGCGGCCCAGCAGGCGCAGGCCGACGCGCAGACCGCCCAGTCCCAGCAGGCCCAAAGCCAGGAGGCACAGACGAACTCCTCGGGCTCCTCCCAGGCCAGCAACGCAAGCAGTTCCTCGAGCTCCGAGTCCTCCGACGGCGTCAAGGACGACGGCGAGTGGATGATTGGCAGTGCGTCGGCCTACTCCCCGTCCGGCTCCAGCAGCATCACCGCCTCGGGCGAGCCGCTCACGATGGACTCCATGACCGTCGCCGTGCCGATCAGCCAGCGCTACCTGCTCGGCCGTTCGGTGCAGATTCGCTGGAACGGCAAGACGGTCACCGCACGCGTCACCGATGTGGGCGGGTTTGCGGGCTACGGCCGCGCGCTCGACCTCGCCCCCGGCGTGTGGAAGGCGTTTGGCTTCTCGTCCACCGGCAGCTGGGGCGTCCGCACGGTGCAGTATCGCTTCCTGTAGCGATGTAGCGCCGCACGGCCTACGCCGTCAGGTACACCGTCACGATGATGAGCCCGGAGACCAGCATGGCCGCGCGGTTCACGAAGGGGCTTCCCCATCGCTTGAGCGCTCTTTCCGGCACGGCGCTGTAGAGCGCGTACGTGAGGGCGCACACGAGGCCACCGCCACGCGTGCGCACGAACTCCGTGAGCCGCCTGCGGTCTGCGGGCATGGCGGCGGCTAGGCACACGAAGAGCACCGACGCCATCAGCTGACGCACGCAGACGAGCCAGATGGGGTCGACGGCGTAGGTGTCCATGAGAAACTTGGCACACGTTCCCGAGAACCCCCAGCAGGTACCGCCGATGAGCGTGCACGCAACACCACGGAGCGTCGAAGCGGACCTGGTCACACGAACCTCCTTGTCCATGCGCGCGATGCCCTGAGCGGGGTGCGTCCACGAGCGTGCTAGAGTCTCTTGCAACAAGCGCAACCACCGAAAGGTACCACCATGAACCGCGACTTTTTCACTCCCGCCCCCGAGCTCTCGGTGGGCAGCGTGCACCACGGCTTCACCGTCGAGCGCGCCGAAGCCCTCCCCGAGATAAGCGGCTGCGCCTACGTCATGCGCCATGACGCCACGCAGGCCCGTCTCCTGTGGCTCGCCTGCACCGACGACAACAAGGCCTTTGCCATCGCCTTCAAGACGCCGCCCGCCAACGACACCGGCGTCTTCCACATCCTCGAGCACTCGGTGCTCTGCGGCTCAGACCGCTTCCCGGTGAAGGAGCCCTTCGTCCACCTGCTCAAGAGCTCGATGCAGACGTTCCTGAACGCCCTCACGTTCTCGGACAAGACCATGTACCCGGTGGCGTCCACCAACGACCGTGACCTCGAGAACCTTATGGAGGTCTACCTCGACGCCGTGCTGCACCCGGCCATCTACCGCCGCCCGCGCATCTTCGAGCAGGAGGGCTGGCACTTCGAGCTCAACGACGAAGGCAAGCTCGTCTACAACGGCGTGGTCTACAACGAGATGAAGGGTGCCTTCTCAAGCCCCGAGGAGCTGCTCATCAACGGCATGTCACACCAGCTCTTCTCGGGCAGCCCCTACGGCTGGGTCTCGGGTGGCGACCCCGACCATATCCCGGGGCTCACCTATGACGAGTTCCTCGACACGCACGCCCGCCACTATCAGCTCGCCAACTCCTACACCACGCTCTACGGCGACCTCGACATCGAGGAGAAGCTCGCCTTCCTCGACGAGCGGTTCTCCGGTGCCGAGGACCGCGGGGCCGGAGCACCCAATCCCCTGGCGCCGCACGAGCCGGTGAGCCCGGGACTGCTCCAGGTGCCCATGGACACCACGCCCGACAACGCCTGCGTGGGCGTGGCTTACGTGTTTGCCACCTCGTCTGAGCGCGAGCGCGTGCTCGCGGCCGACATCCTCGTGGACGCGCTCGTAGGCTCCAACGAGGCCCCGCTCAAGCGCGTGGTGCTCGAGAGCGGTCTCGGTCGGGACGTGTCGGGCTTCGTCTATGACGGCCTCCTGCAGCCGATGGTGATCTTCGAGCTCAAGGGCGCCAAGCCGGGCGTTGCCGACGAGTTCCGCGAGCTAGTGGAGAGCACCTGCGCCTCGCTCGTGACCGAGGGCCTCGGCAAGGACAACCTCGAGGCGTCTCTCGCCCAGGCGGAGTTCAACCTGCGCGAGGGCGACTGGGGCTACCCTGACGGCGTGGGCCTCGCCA
>UWSJ01000025.1 GCA_900549525.1 uncultured Coriobacteriaceae bacterium
TGGTGTCGAGGGCGTCCGCGGACGCCTACATCGAGTCGAGGAGCGGGAGGAAATGACGGCGGCGACCGCCCCGGGAGCCGCCCGCGGCCGGGCACGCGAGGGAGCCTCGAGACGAAAGGAGCTCGAGGACGACCATGACCAAGAGCACTAGCAGGAGCCAGGTGAGGCTCATCGCATCGACAAACGCGATATTCGGCGCCGACGAGGCGTGCGCGATGCTGCGCATCAGCCGCGACGCCATGTACCGGCTCGCCAAGGACCGCGACGACCCGTTCCCGATCCGCTACATCGGCGGCAAGACGCGCGACGGCATCGTGCTGCACGACGAGCTCGTCGCATGGGTCGAGCGCAACAGCGTCGTCGGCTCGCCAAGAAGGGGCTAGCGCCATGGCGGCCGCAGGCCCGAGGGGGCGCGACGGCCCCTCCCCGCGCGAGTTCGCGACGGTACGGCACTTCATGATGGCGGACCTCGGCCTCTCAGGCCTTCCCCTGCTCGTCTACGCGCGCATCTTCGGCTTCTGCGACGCCGGGTGCGGCTACTTCGAGAGCAAGGGCGGCCTGGCCCGATTCCTCAACGTGCAGGAGCGCAGCGTCCACCGCGCCATCCGCAACCTGCTCGACCAGGGCCTCATCGAGGAATGCGGCATGCACGCCCCGGCGCGCGGGCACGCCACCAAGCGGTACCGCATCGTGCGCGAGAGGCTGCCGCCCGGAGCGCTGGCAACCCCTGACGATTCGTCAGGGTTCCCGGCGCGAAAGGGTGACGAAATGACAGGGTTCGCAGCCCGAACCCCTGACGAAATGACAGGGAAACCCCTGACGATATGCCACCCAATAAGCAAAAGGGACAACAAGGACTTCAGAAGATAAGGAAGGGGCGCCCGATGGACCGAGCGGGACTCATCACCCTGGAGCAGGCCCGTGTGGCCGGGCTCTCCTTCGACGAGCCGGAGCCGAGGGTGTGCCCGCACTGCGGCGCCGCCCTCGATCCGCTCGGCGCGGCGCTGGCGGGCAGGGTCGCCTGGGTCTCTGCCGCCCCCTGCCCGTGCGAGGGCGCAGCCAGCGAGCGGGAGGCCGAGGCGCGAAGGCGCGCGGCCCTCGCCGCCAAGGAGGAGGCCGCCCGCCGGGAGAAGGCGCTCTCGCGCGCGGGCATCCCCAGGCGCTACTGGGCCGCCGAGGCCGACCGCCCCGAGTTCGCCGAGTACATTGCCTCGTTCGCGGGCAACGGGGGCGCCGGGCTCTACATACACGGGGGCGTCGGCGCCGGCAAGACGCACGCCGCCTCCGCCATGGCCAGGCTGTTCGCCGAGGCCGGCTACGACGTCGCCTTCACGACGGCCAAGGGCATGCTCGAGCGTGTGAAGGCCACGTTCGACGAGGGCGGCACCGAGGCCGCCGTCGCGCGGTACGCCAAGTGCGACGTCCTCGTGCTCGACGACCTCGGCAAGGAGGACGCGACGGAATGGTCCGTCGGCACCGTGTTCAGCGTGCTCGACGCGCGCTACGAGGACATGCGCCCGACCATCGTCACGTCGAACTACGCGCCGGGCGCGCTGGCGGACAGGCTCGCGAGGCGCGGCGAGCGCGTAACGGCAGAGGCGATAGCGAGCAGGATCTCCCAGACCTGCAGGACCGTCTACCTGGGCGGAAGGGACAGGCGCCGCCTCGGCTAGCTTGTGCGCTTCTCGTGGAGGCACGGACGGCTCGACCCGGCTCGACCCATCGCGGGCGGCCCCGATGCCCGCCGCAATCGAAATCGCTATACACGTCTTGGGCGGCGCCGACGCACCAGCACGCACGCCTGCTCCGACTCGCACCGTGCCCCCATCGCGAGGACGCCGCCCGCCAAACAACAAACGAAAGGCGGAGGGCCCATGGACGGCTTCGAGAGGATAACCGGCCGCGAGCACGACGGGCTCGTGGAGAAGTGCCAGGAGAACGGCTGGCTCAAGGTCGGCGGCTTCGACTGGCAGGACGACCCGTTCCTCGAGGAGTACCCCTACGAGTTCTCCCGCACGGATAGCGTCGACAGGCTCCGCGAGGCGCTCGGCTCGGGCAACTGGGCCATACGCCAGGGGTTCTGCTACCGCGACCTCGCGTTCATCCAGCAGGTGAACGGCGGCGACGAGTGGTGGACGCTCAAGCGCGACGGCGACGCGTGGACCGGCTTCGAGAGCTGGAGCTTCGGCGCCATCGCCCAGGAGCCCGAGCGGTTCGAGCGCGCCATGCGCGACATGTGCGAGGCGACGCCGGAGCAGTGCCGCAGCGGCGAGTGGGCCCATCTGCACGAGAAGGCGCCCGAGCCGCTGGCGCAGCGCGCCGCGTCCGCCCGCGAGGCGAGCCGCGCGCACGCCGGGCAGGAAGCCCGCGCCCCAATGGCGCGCGAGAGGGCCGTCGGGGCCGAATAGGGACGACCGGGGCGCGAAGGCGCCCCTTTTTCATCTCGACTGGAAGGGAGGCGCGGGATGGCGAGCGACTACGGGGACGAGGCGGGCGGCAAGCTGCTCGACTGGATGCTGAGGATCGGCCAGGAGGCCGGCGCCGAGGCAATGGCGCGCAGCGCGAGGGAGCTCTCCGAGCGCCTTGCGGGAATCCGCGGGACCATCGCCGGCGGGCGCGCCGAGGCCATCGCGGCCGACGGCGTGCCGACCCACGCGAAGCTCAGCCTCGAGGAGCTCTCGGGGCTTCCCGAGTACGCGACGATCAAGGAGGTCGTCTCCGACAAGCTGCGCGCCGCGTCGGTCGAGCACCACATCATCCCCGGCGAGGGCCGCGACTGGCTGCTCTTCAAGGTGGAGGACGCGCCCGAGGTCGACGAGGCCTTCCGTCAGCTCGAGCAAGAGACGGGAAAGGCCGCCGAGCGCGCAAGGGAGCGGCTCTCCGAGATAGCCGAGAGGCGCCAGGCGCCCGAGCGGCTGGCCGAGCGCGCCGAGCGTGCGCGCGAGGCTTCGAAAGCCCACAGCCAGGGCCTCGGCCGGGACCGCGGCCCGCGCCAGATCGAGGGGCTCGAGAGATGAGATGGCAGGCGGCGGCCGCGCTGGCCGCGGCGGCGTTCGCCGCGGGAGACTTCGCGGCCGCGGCAATCGCGGCGTCGGGCGCGAACCCGATCCTCGACCCGGAGGCCGCCATGGCGGCGCTCCGCGCGGGACGCGCATTCTCAACGGAGGCGCTTCCCCTGTGCGCGGGGACCGCCTGCGCGTGCGCGGCGCTCCTCGCCTGGGCGCGCTCCCTGGGGTCCAAAGGGGCCCGACGCGACGGCGAGGAGCACGGGAGCTCCAGGTGGGCCACGCCTAAGGACATCGCGCCCTTCGGCGACGCCAAGGACCCCGACAACAACATCATCCTCACCGACAGCGCGCGCATCCGCCTCGTGAGCCGCAGGTTCGACCTCTCCACCGACACCAACGACAACGTGCTCGTGGTGGGAGGACCCGGCACCGGCAAGACACGCTACTACGTCAAGCCGAACCTCCTGCAGGCCAACGCCAGCTTCTTCGTGACCGACCCGAAGGGCACGCTCATCCGCGAGATGGGCGGCGCGCTGGCGGAGCTCGGCTACGAGATCCGCGCATTCGACACCATCGACTTCTCGCGCTCCATGCGCTTCAACCCCATAGCCTACATACGCGACGAGGCGGGCGTCATCCGCTTCGCCCGCGGCATCGTCGCCAACACCGAGGGCGAGGCCGACCACAAGGGCGACCCCTACTGGGAGAAGGCCGAGCGCCTGGTCTACACCGCGCTCACGGCCTACCTCGTCATGCACTGCGAGCCCGCCGACCGAAACCTCGACGGGCTGCTCACGCTGCTCTCGCTCGCCGACGCACGCGACGACCCGGGCTACATGAGTCCGCTCGACATGGTGTTCCGCGAGCTGGAGACCGGCGAGCGCTACGTCAGGCGCGGCGGCGCCTCGGCGGAGGGCGGTTCGCTGCGCGGCTTCGCCGAGGAGGACGGCGCGTGGGAGTGGGTCAAGGTCCGCGAGCCGGCGCCGCCCGACGACTTCGCGCTCGCGAGCTACCGCGAGTTCCGCGTCGCCGCCGGCGACACCATGAAGTCGATGCTCTCGAGCTGCAACGTCCGCCTGAAGCCGCTGTCCATCCGTGCCGTCCGCGACCTCACCTCCAAAGACGAGCTCGACCTCGCCCACATGGGCGACGAGGGCGCCAAGGTCGTGCTCTTCGCGTCGATGAGCGACACCGACTCGACCTTCGACTTCCTGTTCGCCCTGCTCATGGATACGGCCGTGAGCGCGCTCTGCGCCGAGGCGCTAGAGGCGCACGGCGGCTCGCTGCCCACGACGGTGCACTTCGTCTTCGACGAGTTCGCCAACATCGGGCGCATACCCGACTTCGAGCGGACCATCGCCGTCACCCGCAGCAGGAACATCGCCGTCTCGATGATCGCCCAGTCGCTCTCGCAGCTGAAGGAGACCTACGGCGACAACAACGCCGAGACCATCGTGAACGCCTGCGACACGCTGCTCTACCTGGGCGGCAAGGCGAACGAGACCAACGAGGAGATCAGCAAGATGGCCGGCAAGCAGACGGTGGCGAGCGAGACGCAGAACGACTCGCGGGGCGCCGGCTGGACCCGGACCGTGAACCGCGGCATCTCCGAGCGCGACCTCATACAGCCCGCCGAGGTGGCGCGCATGCCGCGCGAGGACGCGCTCGTGCTCGTGAACGGGTGCATGCCGCTCATGGACCGGAAGTACCGGCTCGAGCGCCACCCGCGCTCGCGCCTGCTCGAGGAGGCCGCGCGCCGCGGCCCGTTCGACTTCGCGGAGTACCGCAGGCGGAAGGATGGCGCCTCGTGACGGGGCCGCGGAGGGCGCGGGCCTCCCCCGCCGCGGGGGAGGAACAGCAAGGAACATCGTCAACCGAAAGCAAAGGAGAGCAGCATGCTCGCAAACGTCATCAAGCTCGTGTCGGGCTGCGTGACCTTCCTCGGCGGCTTCCTGGTCGTGTGGGGAGCGGTCTCGCTCGGCCTGGCCATCAGGGAGCAGCAGGGCGGCCCGCAGATCGCGACCGCCATATCCACCATCGCCGGCGGCGCGATCATCATCGCCGCGTCGGTCTACTTCGGGCAGCTGGACACGTCCTGGCTGCCGGCATAGGGGGCGTCGCGGATGGCGCTCCGGATACCGGTCCAGAAGGACATCGGCGAGTACGAGGAGAAGATCGTCGGGAAGATGAGCCTGCGCACGCTCGCATGCGTGTCGCTCGGCTTCGGCAGCGCGGTCGGGGCGGCGGCCTTCGTCCACCTGGGCCTGCACGCCGACGTCGCGGACGCGGCCTTCCCGATCATGCTCTGCAGCATGCCGTTCTGGCTCGCCGGGTTCTGGCGGCCCTTCGGCATGCGCGCCGAGGAGCTGCTGCCTCTCCTGGCGGCACACGAGCTTTCCCCGCAGCTGCTCGCGTACGAGCCCTGCCTCGCCGCGAGCCTCCCCGAGGGCTCGCCGCGCCCGGGCCGCCCGGGGCGGCGCGCGAGGCGCAGGACCAGGAAGAAAGGAGCCGAGCTCTATGAGCCGAGCAAGAACCAACAAGGAGAATAGGCCGAAGCGCCCGAGCACCCTCGGGCTGCTCCTCGGCGGCACGGGCGGGCGCAAGGACGCCTCGAAGGGCGCGGAGGCCGAGCGGCAGAGGCGCCGCCGGGAGCGCGACCGTTCGCGCGAGATGGCCGCCTACGTCGGCTACGACGCCATGTACAGGGACGGCATCGCCCAGGTGATGCCCGGGGTGTTCAGCCAGACGGTCGAGTTCTCCGACATCAGCTACCAGTCCGCGCGCAAGGAGGCGCGCGAGACGGCCTTCACCGTGATGAGCTCGCTGTTCAACTACTTCCCGGCGGACTCCCACGTGCAGCTCCAGGTAGTGAACGCGCCCATCCCCGCCGACGAGGTCGGCCGCAAGGTCTTCTTCGAGCCCGGGGAGCGCGCCACCGCCGGGCTCGCCGAAGAGTACAACCGGATCCTCAACGACAAGATGCGCGAGGGCGTCTCGAACCTCGTGCGCCACCGCTACCTGACCTACGCCGTGGGCGCCGACGACGTCGACGCCGCGGTGCCCAAGCTTGCGCGCATCCGGGGCGACGTGGAACAGACGCTCGCGCGCATACGCTGCTCGTCGCGCGCCCTCGACGGCGCCGAGAGGCTCGAGCTCCTTCAGGGGCAGCTGCGCCCGGGGTCGCGCTTCGAGTTCTCCTGGGACAAATTGTCCCCGACGTCGGGCGCGCGCACGAAGGACTTCGTCATGCCCTCCACGCTCGACTTCAAGCCCGAAGGCAGGTCCGACTGCTTTTGCAGCGACGGGCGCTACGGCGCGGTGCTCGCCGTGCGCAGCTTCGGGTCGGTCATCGAGGAGACCTACCTCGCCTCCATCATCGACCTGCCGCTGCCGCTCAACGTGACGCTGCACGTGCAGCCCATCGCGCAGAGCGAGGCGCTCGCGCTCGTGAAGCGCCAGATCGACTGGATGGACAAGGAGATCATCGACGAGCAGATGAGCGCCGTGAAGAAGGGCTACGACTACCAGATCCTGCCGCCCGAGCTGCGCTTCTCGAAGGAGGAGGCCGAGGAGCTGCTCGACTTCCTGCGCAACAAGTCCGAGCGCCTGTTCGTCTACACGGGCCTCGTCTACACCTGGGCCGACAGCCTCGAGGAGCTCGACCGCCGCGTCCAGCAGGTGACGAGCGTCGCGCAGGGCTGCACGATCGGCCTCGAGCCGCTCCACTTCCGGCAGCGCCAGGCTCTCAACTCGGTGCTCCCGCTCGGGGACAACCACGTCACCGTGAGCCGCTACCTCACCACGGGGCAGGTGGCCATGCAGATGCCCTTCGCCAGCCAGAGCCTCGACGAGGCGGGCGGAGGCTACTACGGGCAGTCAAAGGAGAGCGGGAACCTGGTGCTGTGCGACCGCAAGCGCCTGGCGAGCCCCATGGGCTTCGTGTGCGGCAAGCCCGGCTCGGGCAAGAGCTTCTCGGTGAAGCGCGAGATAACCAACACCGTTCTCGCGCACCCCGAGGACGAGGTGGTGATCTTCGACCCGGCCGGCGAGTACGGCAACCTCGTCGGCGCGCTCGGCGGCGCGAACGTCGAGCTCGCCCCGGGATGCTCGGCGGTGCTCAACCCCCTCGACACCGCCGACGTCGCGGACCGCGCCGACGCCGCCAAGCTCGCGTACAAGACCGACGCGGTGCTCGCGCTCTCGAGCGCGCTCATGGCCGAGGGGCGCGAGGGCCTGCCGGAGCGCGACCGCTCGATCATCGCCCGCTGCGTCGGCGAGGCGTACCGGGAGTGCGCGAGGGACGGCCGCCTGCCCACGCTCGGCGACTTCCACGCGGCGCTGCTCGCTCAGCCCGAGCCCGAGGCTGCCGACATCGCGCTGCGCTACGAGCGCTACGTGAAGGGCGCGTTCTCCTTCTTCAACGGCCAGAGCAACGTGGCGCTCGACAACCGCATCACCAACATCGACATGCACGGGCTCGGCCAGAACATGCGCGTGTTCGGCATGATCACGGCGCTCGAGATGGTGCGCAACCGCGTGATGGTCACGCCGCCGCGCCCCAACTACACATGGCTCTACATCGACGAGGTGCAGAGCCTCTTCGCGCACCCGACGGTGGTCGAGTACTTCGCCCGCCTGTGGCGCGAGGGGCGCAAGTTCGGCCTCATCTGCACCGGCATCAGCCAGAACACGAGCCACATGCTGGCCAACGCCGAGGCCCGCGACATGGTGCTCAACTCCGAGTTCTTCCTGCTGCACAAGCAGTCCACCGCCGACCTCGACGCGTGGGCGGAGATGCTCCAGCTCTCCGCCACGGAGCGCGGCTACATCGGCGACGCCGTCAAGCCCGGCGAGGGCCTGCTCATCAGCGCCGGGATCCGCGTGCCCATCACCGACGACTTCCCGAAAGGCCCGCTCTACGACCTGTGGAACACCAAGCCCGCAGAGGTCGCCGAGCGCGAGATGCGCCGGGCGGCGCGAGAGGCGGAGGAATAGGAATGGCCGGCCCGAGCGAGGGCGGCGGGATGCTCGAGGTGGTCGGGGCGCAGCGCCGCGACGTGCTCACCTCGGGCGACGTCACGGAGACCGAGCGCGACGCCCTGGGAAACGTCTCGGAGGGAGCCGGCCCGCTCGACGAGGCGGGAGGCCCCGCCGCAACGGCGAAGGAGCGCCCCTCCAAGCCCGATGCTCCGGAAGGCGGGCTCGGGGACAAATTGTCCCAACCCGCCGGCGACCGGCGCGCGGCGGCCGCGATGCGCTCGCGCGTCGAGGCGGCGAAGCTGGCGATCGCCCGGGAGGCCGTCTCCCAATTCGACGACTCGGAGGAGCTCGAGGGCGCCTCGGGCATGTACGACGCGGGGCGCGCGTCCAAGAAGGCCGCGGGAAGGCTGCGGCAGAGGAAGGCGAAGAAAGCAGCCCAAGGCAGCCGCAAGGCGGCGACCGCCCTCGGCGCCCCCAAGGGAGGCGCGCGCGGCCCCGAGGCAGCCGGCGCGACCGCCCCGGCCAGGCACCAGGCGGCCCAGGCGGCCGCGCAGGCGTCGGGCGAGGCGGCCCGCGCCGCGGGGTCGAAGGGCGCCGCCTCCGCGATCGCGGGCGCGGCCTCGGGCGCAGCGCCCGCCCTGCTCGGGGCGGTGGCCGGCATCGTGGCCTTCGTCGCCTGCGCGCTCGCCGTCGCGCAGCTGCTGAGCGCGCTGTTCGGCTTCTGGGACGACGCGGCCTCCAAGCAGGGTCTCGAGGGGCTGCCGCCCTACATCACCTACGAGATGGTCGAGGCGGCGCTCGAGTGCCAGGAGGAGTACGGGCACCCGGCGGGCTGCACCATCGCGCAGATCATCCAGGAGTCCGGCCAGGGCGACCGCATGAGCCGGCTCGCAGAGCGCGACCACAACCTCTTCGGCATGAAGTGGTGGTCGGGCTACGCGGGCTGCCCGGAGGTCGCAGGCAAGGCGAACTGGGCCACCAGCGAGGAGTACGTGCCCGGCGAGCACACCCAGATCACGGCGAGCTTCATCCGCTTCACCGGCGACGCCGAGTGCATCCGCTTCCGCAGCAGGATCTTCCTGCAGGCGGAGCGCTACTCGGGCAACGCCCTCATCCGCGAGGCGATCGAGGGGCACGACTCGGACAGGATGGCCGAGGGGCTCAAGGACGCCGGCTGGGCGACCGACTCGTCCTACGTCGAGTCCCTGAAGTCGATCATGGCGCAATGGGGCCTCTACCGGCTCGACTCCATGACGGTCGAGGACCTGAAGGACCCGTCCGCGAGCGGGAACGCGATCGTCGAGGCGGCGTACAGCCAGCTCGGCGTGCCCTACGTGTGGGGAGGCTCGACCCCCGGCAAGGCGCTCGACTGCAGCGGGCTCACGCAGTACTGCTACGCGCAGGCGGGCATCCGCATAAGCCACTACACGGGTTCCCAGTACGAGGAGCTCAGGCGCATACCGCTCTCGGAGGCGAAGCCCGGCGACATCCTCTACCGCTCGGGCCACGTGGCCATCTACATCGGCGACGACAGGTACATACACGAGCCGCGAACGGGCGACGTGTGCCGCATAGCGAGCGGCATCGGCAGCTTCAGCTGCGCGCTCACCGCGAGATAGGAGAAACCAATGCAGGGAAAGTCAAGGGTCATGGCCGCCGTCGCGGCAGGCGCGCTCACCGTGGCGCTCGGCGCGGGCGCGGCGCGCTGCGCCATCGCCCCGCAGGAAGGCGCGCAGGATAGCCCCCAGGGGCAGGCGCAGCCCGCGGCTGCAGGCGCCGACGCGGCGACCGGGAAGGCCGCCTCGGGCGCCGAGGCGCTCTGGAACACCGTGTGGACGGGAGCCGACGACCCGACCGCCACGCTGCGGATCGTCGAGGGCGCCATGGTGGAGAGCGCCGGCGGCACCGAGCGAGCCTGGTTCTTCTCGGCAGAGGAGCCAACCGAGGCCGACGGCGTGCTCAGCGTGCCCATCGACGTCAAGGGAACCGGCGACAAGGCGGGAGGCCTGTCCCTCATCCAGGTCTCGGGCGGCGGGGACGCCCGCACCCTGGCCTGCGACCTCCTGACGCAGGCCTACGCGCCCCAGAAGGCACGCGAGGGAACGTTCTCCGTGACCGGCACCGACGGCCGCCTCTCCGAGGCGCTTGGCGTAGACGTCGCCGCCATCGAGGAGGCCGTCGCCAGGAAGGCGGCGGAGGTGTCCCCGCAGGCGGCGGGTGCCTCCTGGGACAAGGAGGTGTGGCTCGACTACGCCGGGAACGTCGCGTCGACGACCTTCACGCTCGACGACCCCGCCTCGACGGTGGTCACCGTGGTCTCGCGCGGCGGCTCGCTGGAGGCGATGTAGCCATGGGGGCGCTCAAGGCGCGACGCCGAAGGGCGTTCGCCATCTCCGCCGCGACGGCGTTCGCCCTCTGCGCGCTCCTGCTCGTCCCCGTGCAGCCGGCATACGCCGACATAGCCGGGGACGTCAACGATTGGCTGTGCGGCCTTCTGCGCGACTGCTGCAACTGGATGTTCAAGGCGCAAACGGGCGTGCTCGGGTCGATCGGCGCGAACGGGATCCTCTCGGCCGACTTCGCGCACATGCTCACGAGCTCGAGCGACCTGACCATGCACGACGTCGCCCGGGGCGTATGGCAGGTTGCCATCCTGCCGATCGGGTGCGGGGTGCTCGGCCTGGTCTTCACCCTGAAGCTCATCGAGATCTCCCAGCGCATGGACGGCAGCCAGAGCCTTCCCGGCGTCAAGGAGGTCGTTTTCCTTCTCGCGTTCTTCGCCGTGTTCCTGTTCCTCATACAGAACAGCTTCGACCTGATGGCGTCGATCTACGAGGTCTGCGGGCTCGCCATCGACCGAGTCGAGGCGCTCTTCGGCGCCGGAGGCGCGCTCGACCTGCCCGAGGTGTCCGTCGTCACCACCGACGACGACATCCCGTCGCTCATCGCCATGCTCGTCGTGAGCCTCATCAGCTGGGTCGTGGTGCTGGCGGCCTACGTCATCGCCCTCGTGGTCTGCTGGGCCCGCGCGCTCCAGCTCTACATCATGGCCGCGTTCGCCCCGATCCCGCTGGCGTTCCTCGGCATGGACGCCACGCGCCAGATAGGCCTCGGCTACCTGAAGAGCTTCGGGGCGGTCTGCATCGCCGGCGTCATCATCCTCGTGCTGCTCATATCGTTCCCGCTCGTGCTCGGCGGGCTCACCGGGGCGAACCCCGGGACGGGCACCCCGGCCGACGCGGTCGCGAACGGGCTCACCTACGCGCTGCAGTACCTGGCCATGTGCGTGCTGCTCATCCTGGCCCTCGTGAAAAGCGGCTCCTGGGCGCGCGACATCGTGAGCGGCTTCTAGCGGAAAAGCGAGGAAGGGGGCGGTCGCCATGAGATAGGGGCGCCGCGCCGGGGCATGCCTCCCGGCGGATGAAGACAAGGACCGATTGAAAACGAAAAGGAGGAAAGACATGGAAGAGAGGAAGAACGTGTACCTCTCGCTGCACAAGAGCTTCGTGCGCGAGGGCATCGAGTACACCGACCGCGCGACCGGCGAGGCCAGGACCTTCAACTCGGCGACCCTTCCCAAGGGCACCGTCGTCGACGGCATGGACGTGGGAGGCTACGAGTTCAGCCCCATGTTCGTTAACGAGAGCCGCTTCAAGGGGGCCGACTTCCGAGACATACCGCTGCTCGCGAACCGCGAGGCGTGGCTGAGGAAGACGGTGATGGGCCCGGACGGCCAGCCCGAGCTCGACGAGGACGGACGCACGGTCAAGGACACCGTGAAGGTCATGCCGGCGCAGCTCAAGGAGGCCGTTGACGCAGGGCGCTCGCGCTACCTCGCGGAGCGCGCCGAGCACGCCCGCCAGGCGAGCCGCGCCGCCGAGCACGAGGCGCCCCGCGCACAGCGAAGCGTCGAGAGATAGGGAGGCGGAAAGATGAACGCAGCGAAAGACTGCACCCTGCAGGAAAAGCTCCTCCGATGCGCCATGGCGCTCATCCTGGCGGCGGGGGCTCTGCTCGCCTCTGTGGCGGCCTCGCCCGCCTACGCCGCGCCGAGCACGGTAGACGTGTCCATCGGCGGCAAGATCCCCTACGGCGGCTTCGCCACCACGTGGATGAGCGCCGACGGCAACATCGCCTACTGCGCCGAGCCCTCGTCCCCGACGCCCGCGCCGGGCTCCTACTCGACGAGCCCCGTGCCGAGCGGCGACGTGACAGCGGCGATCTGGTACTCGTTCGGCTCTCCCGGCTTCGACGCGTCGATGTTCCCGGGCAGCTGGTACGACGGCGGCGGCTGGGACGACGCCAAGTACGCGGCGGCGAGCCATGTGCTCATCGCCTACGCCTACTCTGGGTCCGAGTCGGCTGCCACGCACGGCACGAGCGCCGAGTTCGCCTCCTGGGCGAAATCCGAGCTGATCGGCGGGACCTTCGCCAAGATGAAGGCGGGCGCCGGCAAGGTATCCGCCGGGTTCGAGGCGTTCTGCGTCAGGACCGGCGGCGGCTCCCAGACGCTCGTGAGCTTCAGCTGGTCCGCAGGCGGAGTCAAGGTCGCCAAAACGGACTCCGAGGCGGGCGCGGAGCCCCAGGGCGACGCCTCGCTCGACGGCGCGAGTTTCTTCGTCGTTAACGAGACCGGCCGCTACGTGCTGGTCGGCGGCAAGTACTACGCCGACGGTGAGGTATGCGCCACGATAAAGACCGCGCCCGAGGACGGGTCGCACGTCGCCGCGACCGGCGCCGACGCGCTTCCCGCGGGCAATTACCGCATCGTCGAGTCCGGCGCGCCCGAGGGCTACGACGCCAGCGACGTCCCCGTCGCGTTCACCGTGAAGGCCGGCGAGGTGTGCGACCTCACGGGCGACCCCGTGACCGACGAGGTCTTCCGCGGCGGCGTGCAGGTGACCAAGTCCGACAAGGAGCTGCAGGCGTCCGAGGCGCTCGCGGGCAGCGGCCACAAGGAGGCGCCTGGCGAGCACCCCGGCCTCGACGGGATCGAGTTCACCGTCACGAACCGCTCGGCGCACAAGGTCCTCGTTGACGGCGAGTGGCGCGAGCCGGGCGAGGCCGTGGCCACGCTGACCACCGCATGGAACGACGAGGCCGGCGCCTACACCGCGCAGACCGCGGCCAACGCACTGCCGTACGGAACCTACGACGTGCGGGAGACGGCGACGAACGGGAGCTACCTGCTGACCGACGGCGAGCCCCGCACCTTTGAGGTCCGCACCGGCGACGAGATCGTGAGCGCCTCCGCGGACGGCGCCGCGCTCGAGTTCCGCGACCAGGTGGTGCGCAACGACCTCGAGCTCTCCAAGAAGAGCGAGTCCGACAACGCCGGCCTCATGGTTCCGTTCGCCATCGAGAACGCGGCCACCGGCGAGATTCACGTGCTGGTCACGGACCGCAACGGCGACGCGTCGACCGCGAGCAGCTGGAACAGGCACTCGAGGGACACCAACGCCAACGACGCCCTGCTCGGCCATGAGGGCCCGATTGCTGCCGCCGACATGGACCCGAAGGCCGGCATCTGGTTCTCGCTCGGCGAGGACGGCTCCTCGGCGCCGGTCGACGACTCGCTGGCGGCCCTGCCGTACGGCGCCTACACCATGACCGAGCTGCGCTGCGATGCCAACGAGGGCCTCGAGCTCATCACGAGAAGCTTCTGGATCGATCGCGACTCGACGGTCGCGAAGGCCGTGTGGATGGGCCTTGACGACCAGGAGGGCCCGCGCATCTCCACCACGGCAAAGGACGGGGCGGACGGCGACAAGGACGTCTCGGCCGACGCCGAGGCCAAGGTCGTCGACGCCGTCGCCTACGAGGGCCTGAAGGCCGGCGAGGAGTACGAGCTCTCGGCCACCCTCGTCGACAAGGCGACCGGCGAGCCCGTGACCGACGTCTCGGGCATGCCCGTGGAGGCCAAGGCCGAGTTCGCCCCCGCGCTCTCGACGGGCAACCAGGACGTCGAGATCTCCTTCGACGCGAGCCTGCTCGGCGGCCGCGACCTGGTCGTGTTCGAGAGCCTACGCAAGGACGGAGCCGAGGTGGCGTCGCACGCGGACCTCTCCGACGAGGGCCAGACAGTCCACGTCGCCGTCGAGGTAAGCACGCAGGCGGCTGACGCCGCCGACGGCGACCAGGTCATCGAGGCCGGCAAGGCCAAGGTCGTCGACACGGTGGCCTACAAGGGCCTCGTCCCCGGCGAGACCTACATCGCCGTGGGCACGCTCATGGACAAGGGCACCGGAGAGCCGTTCCTCGACAAGGACGGCAACGAGGTGACCGCGCGCACGCCCTTCGAGCCCGAGGCGCCCTCCGGCACCGTCGAGGTGACCTTCGAGTTCGACACCGAGGGCCTGGCCGAGGGAGACGAGCTCGTCGTCTTCGAGAAGGTCCTGGACTCCGCCGGCAACGTCGTTGCAACCCACGAGGACATCGACTCCGCCGAGCAGAGCGTCGTCGTGGACAACCCCGACACGCCCGAGGTCCCCGAGGAGCCCTACGCCAAGACCGGGGCCGACGCCCCCGACGGCACCGGCTACGCCGTGGCCGCGGGCATCGCTCTGGCAGCTGCGGCGGGTGCGGGCGGAGCGCTCGCGTACCGCAAGCGCAAGACGGCCGGCGCAAGCAAGGACGAGGCGGCCGAAGAGCCTGCCGAAGAGCCGGAAGAGTAGCGGCGCCGCATCGATACCGAACCGGAGGCCCTGGGCGCTCGCCCGGGGCCTCCCCTGCGAACGGGGGAGGACATGAACAAAGGGAAAGCTGCCACGGCGCTCGCCATTGCCGTGGCGTTGCTGGCGATGGGGGCGCTCGCCGTCCTGCCGCTGCCCGAGAGGAACCCGTACGAGGTGCACGAGGTGCCTACTGCGGAAGAGGACGCGACAATGGAGGCTCAAGAGACGGGAGGCGGCATCGACTGGGACGCCCTTCCCGCCTCCGTCGTCGCTTGGGTGCGCGTGCCGGGCACGACCGTCGACTACCCGATCGTCCAGGGCCGGACTGAATCGCCCGACTTCTACCTCACGCACGACGCCGGCGGCGAAAGATCCGCGTGGGGCGCTCCCTACATAGACGCCGGGTGCGCGCAGGGCGCCGAGAGCCCGCTCGTCATCGTCTACGGGCACCACATGTCCGACGGCACCATGTTCGCGCCGCTCGCGCAGTACTCGTCGCGCGACTTCGCCGAGGGGCACCGCACCATCCGGGTCTACACCCGCGAGAAGGCGATCGAGCTCGAGGTCTTCGCGGCCGACGTGGTCGACGCGAGCTCGGAGGGCAAGCGGACCGACTTCGCAGACGCGGCGGCGCTCGCCGCCTACCTCGGGGACAAATTGTCCCGGTGCGAGGTCGTCCTGGAAGAGCCTTCGGACGTCGCGCAGGCCTGGGCCTTCGTGACGTGCAGCTACCAGACGAGCAACTCGCGCACCGTCGTTTACGCGAAGGAGGTGGAAGGATGGGATTCGCGCCCTTCGGAATAGGGCTCCTCATGGGGCTCCTCACGCTCACGGCCTACGCCTGCTGCGCAGCCGGCGACGACGACGACCGAGACTAGGACTTGCAGATCGAAACTACAACCGAATATGGCCCTTCGACCCCTTGCCGCTATATCTCGGCAAGGGGTCTTGCATGTGGTGAGATAATTTACGCACTTGATAGAAACAAGACGCTGCCGGCTGCTTCTCGATAAGCTTCCGGTTGTCCATGAACAGAGGTACGCAATTGGGAAAGATTAAGCTGCAAGACGTCAAAAAGGCTATCGACATCGGAAAAGACGTTCTGCCCTTCGTTGAGCCCGCTGTGAACAAATACGGGCCCGCTCTGATCGACTGGGGGCAGCAAAGGGGGAAGCAGGCGGCAGATAGCCTGGGAGAAGCCAGGGACTCATTCCTTTCAAAGGGTCGGGCAATCAAAGACAAGAAGGAGCAGCAAAAGTCACTCGAGGCATCCCGCAAGAAGGCCGTGGCAAGCTCGCTTCCGCCGATCTCCGCAAAAGAGTTCTTCGAGAACTTTGAGAACAACGTCTCCAGCGAAGCCGACCTCAGCGATGGGTACATGGCGATCGCCGGCTGCTACGCCGTCGTCACGATGAAATCGGCACGAGAGAAAGACCCTTCCGCCTACGAGGACGTCTATGTCGGTTGCGGCAAATCCATGGGCTTCAGCATATACACACAGCTTTGCGGTTTCGGCAACGTCGACGTCTACGCCGACTTCAAGTTCAAAAGACCCATGATGATCCTGCTCTTCCCGTGTGAGGAAAAAGACCTCGAGAGCCGCTATGAGGCCCTCGTCAGGGATCTTCAGGCCGAGAGCTCGTACAACAAATGGGACGTCCTGGCACGCTCCGACGAGGCGAGATAGGCGCTAAGAGCATGAGCGACAAAGAACTTGCGCCGATTAGCGTCGAGGTTGTTGCGATCGACGACCTCAACAGCATCAAGGTCATCGCGAACACCAATACGAGCAAAGAGAACAACGCCGGCATCGGAGAGCGGGCGGACGCCTTTCTCGGCCTCGCCTCGGACGTCATAGACCTCGTCGAGGGAAAGCAGCTCTACAAAGTCGAGGTCCCCGAAGGCTACAGCCTTAAGGACCTCGTCGCCTCGAAGAAGGATCCGGAAGCGGTGAGGGCCCTCATCCGAGACCCAAAGGGTCGCCTGAGCGGCGACGTCTCGCTCAAAGCTACCGGGGTCAGCCCGGCGCAGATCGCCAGCATCGGCCTTGCCGCGGCGGCGATGGTTGTCGGCCAGGCGTACATGACAGAAATCAGCGACAGCCTCCAGCGCATCGACGCTAAGCTGGAATCGATCGCCTCCATGATCGCCGGAGATCAGAAGGCGAAGGTCAAAAACGCCCTGGACATCGCCAGAACCTACGCAGCCCTTCATGACGATTACCTCCAAAAGCCCGCCGAGGCGCGCCAGGCGGCAAGAAACGAGATCGAGGGCAGGTACAACGACGTCGGCCAGGTAATCGATTGGATTACCGAGCAGCTCGCCGGCGTCGAAGACGGGGTCAGGAGCGCCGCCGAGCGCGAGAAGGACCTCGAACCGCTGCTTAAAGAGATCCAATCCTACGAGGCCCAGTTCGGCATGTGCCTCCAGGCCTTGTCGGCGCTCGCCATGACGCGCATGTACTACGACGGCAGCATGGACGACCGCAGCGCCCTCATCGAAGAGCAGCGGATCCTCGACAAATCTCAGGGCTTCCTGAAAAAGAGGCAGGTCCTCGCCGCGCTCATGGAGATGAAGATCGGGGGCATGAAGGGGGCGCCCATCGCGCTTCCTCGCGGCACCCAGGGGAACGCCCTCAAGAGGCTGGTCTCCCAGACGCCTAGAGCCGCCGCAAAGGAGCAGCTCCTCGAGGCTAAGGTCGAGATGCGCACGAGCCTACGCTCGGGAGAGTCGAAACTGAGGTCCGAAGCCGAAGATCGAAAAGGCGAGATCGAACGCATCGCAGCGGCATCCCGGACAGCCAGGACGCTGCTCACGGACGGAACCGACTGCTGGCTCATCGACGATAAGAAAGATTAGAAGCCAAGAAGAAGAGGCGGGCAATTGCCCGCCTCTTCTCACATCACCCACTTGAACACGGCGCGGAACAGCCAGACGAAAAAGCCCAGCGTGACCTTAAGCGCCGCCACGAGGAACCTACCAAGCCTCTTCATCGACGTCACCCCAATCTTCCTTGACCTTACGCACGCCCTCCTCGGCGCCCTCTTCCTTCTCCTCCGCGAGCAGCCTCGCCAGCTCGTCGGGCACGCCCGGGACCTCTGCCCTCCCCAGCGCGTGCTGCAGCTCCCTTATCTGCGACTTCAGCGGTTTTGAGGGAGGGCCCACGTACTCGCGGTAGCAGGCGCCGATCGCTGCCGCGTCGCACAGGTACCCCCGCACCCGGGCGAACGCCTCGTCCCCGTCGAGCAGGACGCGGCGGGCGCGCCCCAGCTCGGCCTCCGAGGCCAGCATGAAGCGCCAGCCGCGGGACCTGCGCGCCGCCGGGATGCCGTCCGCGGGCGCGTCGGCGCGCCAGTCGTCGCGCACCTGGTGCCAGTTCGCCGTGAGCCAGAGCCCCTTCTCGGGCTCCTCCCGCATCTCGAGCTCGAACTCCGTGAGCATGTTCGCGCCGGAGAACGGCGACCCCTCCGTGAACGAGAGCGTGTCGAACAGCGTCGTCCTGCCGCCCTCGTACTCTATCCTCACCATCATCTCCGGCCCCTCTCCCTGCGCTGCTCCTGCTGGGCCCGCTGCCGCTCGGCGGCGAGGATGCGCTTCTGCTCGTCCGCTCGGTGGCACTGGCGCGAATTGCCGCTGGCATCGTCGCGCCCTTCACCGTCCCCGTAGCGGGTCTTGAGCGGCATGAGCCCGTTCTCGGCCATGTAGGCGCGGGCGGCCTCGAGGCGGCGGTACCCCTCGCCGCCCGCCTGGCCGCGTCGCTCCAACGTCGCCATCCTGAGCCCGAACTCCTCGATGGACTCGACGTCGAACTTCGCGCAGGTCTCGAGCGCCGAGGAGAGCCTGCTCAGCTCCGAGAGGTCGTTGAGCTCGAGAGCCCGCTCGGCGGCCTCGCGGATGCGCGCGGTGCTCGCGTCCGTGGGACGGTAGGCGCCCTCGCGCTCGAAGCGCCGGCGGAGCATCTCCTTGCCGTAGACGAACCCCAGGCGCTCGCCGCTTACCTTCTTGGACGGCTCCTCCGCCAGGCTGAACACCCAGTCGTCCCGCCGCGCCTTGGCCGAGTTGTCGGCGACGTGCACGCCCAGGGCGTCGAGGATGCCGAGGAACTCCGCCTCGTCGCGCGCCGTGGTCTTGGCGAGCGCGACGCGGGCGCGGATGTCGCCGACCCACGAGTAGCCGCCCGAGCGCATGATCTCCTTCTCGGCCCGGCCCAGGTAGACGCTCCTGCGGCTCCTTGGCCCGCCCGCGCCGGCATGCCCGCGCGCCTTCGACGGCGATTCGGGAGCTCGGTCGTTGGAGAGCCCCGACAGCCCGCGCTCGCGCGCCATGTCCTGAAGGTCTCGGTTGAGGTCCTCGGGGTGCTGGGTCTGCATGCGGTAGCCGGTTCGGAGGTTGGCGTTGTTCACGACGATGTGCGCGTGCGGTATGCCGCGGGCGTTGTCGTCGTGGTAGACGATGGCGATCTCGTGGTCGCCGAAGTGCTTGAGCGCCCACGAGCACGCGAGCTCGCGCAGCGCCGCCAGGTCGATGCTGTCGCCGGGGTCCGGCGAGAGCACGAAGTGCTTGAACGTGCGCGCGGGCTTTCCCCGCCAGGGCGCGTCCGTGCCGAAGGCGGCGCGCGTGGCGTCCATCTCGGCGTCCCAGGCGCAGGCCTCCTTGGCGTCTTCCCCCAGCGCGCCGGCGTCGCGCTCGTCGTAGCTCAGGTTGAACAGGTCGCGCGCCAGGGCGCGGCCTCCCTTCTCGAGGTAGCGGCGGATGCCGCCCGTCGAGCCGTGGCCGCTTATCGGCTTCAGGATCGGCATGGCGAGCCCTCCACGAGCGAGTCGGCGCCGATGCGACCGAGCTCCGCCGCCATCTCTCGGGCCGCGGCGTTCACGTCGGCGAGCTCGCGCTCGATCGTCGGGACGCTATCCGCGACGAGGTCGCGGTCGACGCGCCCGTGGCGGGCGTGGAAGTTGATGAGGTTCATCGCGTGCACGGCCTGGTTGTAGTGGTAGCCCCACTTCGTGAGCTCGCGCGACATCGCCCACAGGGCCTTCCGGTCGACGAGTATGCGGTGCTCGTCTCCCGCGTTCGCCTCCGTCGACAGCGGTATGCGCACGAGGTAGCGCAGGTACTCCGACTTGCTGAGGCCGGCGCGCTCGCACCGCTCGCAGAGCGCGTCGTAGTCGCCTCCCTCCATGCGGAACGTGACGCGGCGCTCCTTGCCCCTGGCGCCGCCGACGCTCTCTTCCATTGCGGATTCCTTTCCTCGGGCCCGCCGTGCGGCGGGCGCGTCTCTCTAGGGGCGCGGGGGATTCCCCGCAGGCGGCGGCCCGGCTCGGGCGCCGCCTCTGGGACCGGGCCTCGCGTAAGCGGGCTCCCAAACGGCCCGCGGCATGACGGGTCCGAGGCCGCCCGGTCCCCAAGTGCTATGGACGCCCGACGCGATGTCGGACGCCATAGGCTACTTGCTGGATTTCGGGCCTGAGGCCCTTCTGCGGACTTTCCGGGCACCCGTGCCCGCATCCGCGTACGGGGCGGTCATGAGCGCCATCTCCCGCAGCAGCGAGAGGTCGGCCGCGCACGGGATGTCGGGCGGGCTCTCGAGGAAGTCGGCGACGAGCCTCGCGGCCTTCGCGATGCGCCCGTCGGGGCCGGCCTGCGCCTTGCCCTCGCTCCTCACGTAGTCGGAGAGCTCCCGCTTGGTTCGCCGCCACGGCTCCATTGCGGCGTGCATCTCCGCCTGGCGCTCCTTCGTCATGCCCGCGAGCGAGCGCACCGCCTCGGCGCTGAGGTTGCCCCGGTCGGCCTCGGCGGCCCACTCGGGCGAGAGGTCCTCGGCGATCCTGCGGGCCAGCCTCTCCTCGCGCGCGATGGTCTTGCCGGAGACCTTGCGGCCCGTCTGCCGCTCGATGATGGCGGCCTTCACGTCGTCCACGCGCATGCCGGAAAGCGAGGGGTCCTCGGAGCGCAGGCGCACGGCGTCGCCCCTGAGCGCCTCGGTCGCGGCGGCGCGCTCGGTCACGGTGAGCGCGCGGGTGAAGTAGTTCGCGGCGTGGAGCAGCGTCACCGCCCGCTCGTCGTCGATGCCCTCTATCACGCGGCAGGGCATCCTCTCGTAGGCGGGGTCGTCCCTCGCGAGCAGCGCGTAGGCGGCCTTGCGGCGATGCCCGGAGACCATCTGCCACGAGCCGTCGCCGACCTTGCGCACGAGCGGCAGGTCGGTGAGGCCGTCCTCGCGTATGGACTCGGCGAGCTCGGCTATGCCGGCCGGGTCCATGGAGTATGCGGCGTTCGCCGGGTGGTCGGCGATGTCGTCCACCGCGATCTCGGACACCGGGTAGCGCCCGCGGGTGCGCGACGCGCCGTCGAGAAGCCCCGTGATGGTGAAGCCCGCGGCCACCCGGCTAGGCGAGCTCACGGGACACCTCGTCTGCGAGAGCCTCGTAGTCGCGCGCGGGGCGGCTCCCCGGCTCGAAGGCCGCCACCGGCTTCCACTGCCAGCTGCCCTCGCAGACCTTGCTGCTCGCGTGGATGACCGTCTCGAACTGCTCGCCCGGGAAGAACCCGTCGAGCACGGCCGCGCCCGTGGCCTCGGCGTTGGTCATGCGGCCGGGCACGCAGGTGCGCAGTATCTTCCATCTGGGAGTGGGCATGCGCAGCGCGTCTGCGATGGAGCGCGTCGCCTCGACGGTGAGCGCCGTGCCGCGCATAACGGTGGAGTCGAGCTTCACGGGGATGACGACCATGCCGCCCTCCGCGGCGGCGAGGTAGGCGTTGAATGCGAGCCTGCGCATCACGGGGCTGCAGTCGATGAGGCAGGCGTCGTAGGAGCCCGAGGCGTCGTCGAGGGCGAACTTGAGGCGCTGCTCGCGCAGGAGCATCTCATTCTGGTCGACGAGGTCGATGGTCGAGGCCACCACGTCGAGGTTCTCCCCGGCGGCGTAGGCGACCTCCTCCACGGGGGCGCCGCCGTAGAGCAGCTCGACAGAGGTGCGCCGCTCGGAGGCGGCCCGGTCGTAGAGGCCGAAGAAGTCGGTGGCAGACGCCTGCGGGTCGAGGTCGACGAGCAGGGTCCGAAGTCCCCGGGCGGCGAAGATGGCCGCCAGGTTCACGGCGGTCGTCGTCTTGCCGACGCCGCCCTTGTAGTTTGAAATGGCTATCGTGCGCATGGGTCGCGTCCTCTCTAGCGTGGGGCGCGCCTCGCCGTATCCGGTCCGGCGCGCCCCGAGTCTCGGAGCGTCGGGACAAAACCGTACGGATTTGTCCGACAAGCGGAGTGTACCACGAAAACGTACGGATATGTACGCTTTCGTGGTATAGGGGCCGGGTTTCGGGGGAAAGCCCGGCCCCGGGAGCCCGGGACCGGGCGCGCCGCCTAGGAGAGCGGCTCCATCTCGCCGAAGCAGTTGACGTGGTGGCGCAGGAGCGCTCGGTTCTCCTTGACGACCATCATCGCCACCTCGTCGAAGCGGACCGGGGTGTCGGCGTAGTCGTCGCCGTTGCCGGCGAGCCACGCCGCCGCCAGCGCCTCGCGCAGCCCGCGCGCCCTGTGGGCCTCGGGGAAGCCGTCCGTCCCGATACGGACCGTGGCGTCGACGAAGACCAGGGTCCCGTCCTCGTCCACCGCCACGAGGTCGATCCCGCCGATGCCCTCGGGCCCCTGCCAGGCCTCGTCGACGATCTCGTAGCCCTTGCGCTCGAGGAAGGCCTTGACCGCGCCCATCGCCTTTTCTGTTGATGTTCACTAAGAAGTGGTCCGAGTGATCACTGGGAATTGAGCACCGTGAGCACGAAAAATTGAGCAGTTTAAGCAAGAGGGCCGCGCCCCGG
>UWSJ01000026.1 GCA_900549525.1 uncultured Coriobacteriaceae bacterium
CGCGCGAGGTCGAGGACTCCATGAACCAGATCAACGCCGCGCAGCGCACCAAGGCGGCCGCGCAGGACCTCGCCGAGGCAGACCGCATCAAGCGCGTCACCGAGGCGAAGGCCGAGGCGGAGGCCATGGAGGAGTCCGGCAAGGGCATCGCCAACCAGCGCAAGGCCATCGCGCAGGGCATCAAGGACTCGCTCGGCACCATCCAGGAGAGCGGCGTCTCCGAGACCGAGGCGAACGCCCTGTTCATGTTCACCCAGTGGACCGAGATGATGAGCGACTTCGCCCGGAACGGCAAGGGGTCCACGGTGGTGCTGCCGAGCGACTTCCGCGAGAGCGCGGGCATGTTCGAGCAGGTGCTGGCAGCCACAAAGGCCGCAGGGAAGGGTGATGGCGCTCCGCAGGCGTAGCCGCCGCCACATTGTTTGCGCCGTCGAGCCCCGCTGCACATACCGTGCAGCGGGGCTTTTTGCAGCTCAGGTTTGCCGCCTCACGCGCAAGTCGACGCGCCCCGGTCAGCAGGAGGCCGCACAGCTGGCGTAAAGACTTGACCGTCCGCGTTCGGAGAACCGCACGTCGAATCGTACCTATCACCCATCAATCCGCAATGTAAGCGAGTTATGCATGCCAAGCCCCCTTCTATTCCTCGAACTGGGGTGGGAGCAATAGGGGTACTATTACCTATAGGTTATCTTTATCTCTTGTATGAGCCAGCGTAAGGCCCCCGCGGGAAGCCCCAGACATGCATAAGTAGTCCAACTTGCGAATCAGTCGAAGACATCGTCGCCGCAAGCCTCGGGGAACAGCACCCACGAAGAACAGCCATCCGTCCAGCTCGTTATGCAACCCGGGATTGCTTCCTGCATACACCCGAGCGATGCATGCATCAAGAACAACGAGCTAAGCACTCGTTTCGACAAGAGTTCACAACGCCTGCGGACAACATGCCGCCATTTCTGTCAGATTTCTGTCAGAAACGTGTCAGTTCGAAATCAACTATTTCTCGCATTTGGGGATAGTGAACGGGGTTGTCATGCACCATGTATGCATGGGACTTATACTCAGCCATATGACAGCTATCGACGCGTGGAGGCGCACGTCGGCGCTCGGACCGTTTGGAGTGTCCGGCTGCCTGTGCCCCTCGACGCCTGAGGACTCGCGCAACCAGGCGCTGCCCAGAGGCCCAGGGCGCCCAAAGATTGCGCCCCCGACAATCTCGGATCTTCATCTACTCGACCACTACGGTGTCTGGATGGATTCCGGCATAGGCATACTTGTCACGGAGCGAGAGTCCCGCAGGGCCCTCCCCAACGTCACCTGTCACCTTTGCTCCAGCCCGCTCCCCGCCCGTTCCGTGCACCCCCTCCCCCTCACCGGCAAGCGACGAGAAGACCTGTGCGTATGCACCCCGGAACTGGCTCTGCTTCAGGTGGCCGGCACCCCCTCCTTCTCGGGCCCCGCCGGCCGCATTCGGCTCATGCGGCTGATCATGGAGCTCTGTGGAACCTACCGGATCGTTGCCGGAACAACGCACTACGGCTGTCCACCGCTCACATCGGTCGCGAAGATTCGCACGTTCATTGGCCGTGCGAGGGGCGTCCGCGGCAGAAGGGCACTGGAGAAAGCCCTCTCCCACGCACTCGACAACTCTGCTTCACCCGCCGAGACGCGGCTTGCACTCATGCTGTCCCTCCCATTGAGATACGGCGGAGAGGGTCTTGGAAAGCCAGTCCTCAACCGGACCCTTCCTCTTACCGGAGCGGCTCGCTCGCTATTTGGCCGGGACTCGATTACTCCCGACATACTGTTTGTCGTCAAAGGGGCACGGGGCCGCCACTTCCCCGTGGAGTACGAAAGCAGGAAGTTTCACTCTTCCGAGGAGCAGGCAGAGTACGACGAAAGGCGGAGGAACACCTATGCGGCGATGGGAATGAGCTGTTTTCTAGCTCGACCGAAGCATCTATCGAAACTGCGGGAGTTTGACTCCATGGTTGCGACGGTTCGCAAGAACATAGCTGCCGAACAAAGGCCCAAGCCAGCGGGATACCTATCTCGTAAGGCCTTGCTCCACTCGGTCCTTGCCGAGGACATGCAAATGCAGGGCTCCGAGACAACGGACAGGTAACGAAAGAGAGCCGGCCCGCAAGTTAAGCGAGTTGTGCACTGGGGTGAATACCCGCGAGCAGGCAAAGACGCCCTGCGGCGAGGAATAAATTGCTTATGACGCATTCCTGCCCAAAGAAGCGCCTCTTCTGGCAGCCCCGCGACGAGCTCTCGAATGCACAACTGGACAAACTTGCGGTTCAAACGTGACTGACGCACGATCGCCGCTCCCGGTCGGCGGGAGCGTCAACCCGCGCCGACCGGAAAGCGCTATCCAACTATCTCGGCCAGGAAGCTCGTGCCGTTCTCGGGAGCGGGGACGCCAAAGTAGTCGTCCACCGTGGCGCCCACGTCGGAGAGCGTGGCGCGCTCGCCGATGGTGCCGGCAGGAGCTCCCGCATGGCTCACGAGCAGGGGCACGCACTCGCGCGTGTGGTGCGGGTGGCCGATGGTCGGGTCGTTGCCGTGGTCAGCCATGACCACGAGCACGTCCTCGGCCGCCAGCGCGTCCACGATGCGCCCGATGTAGCCGTCTGCCACCGTAAGCCGGTCGGCGTAGCGCGCAGCATCCTCCGCGTGCCCCGCGAGGTCGGTCTCCTGCACGTTGGTGCAGATGAACCCCGGCGTCCCCGCCTCCACGAGCTCGAGCGTCCGTGCAAGCACCGCGGCAGTGTCCACAATCGACTCGCTCTCGCCAAAGCGATTGGCGCAGACGTCGGCCACCTTGCCAAGCAGATGTACGTCAACGCCGTGCTCGCCAAGGATGTAGGGCACCTGGACGCGCTCGTCCACCCCATAGCCCATGTGCACGCAGTGGTAGTCGTTGTCGTAGACGCCGGAGGCCGGGGCGTTTATTCCCACGTAGTCGCCGTGCACCTCCACGGCGGCAAGCAGGTTGTCGAGATGCACGCCGCGCCCGCCAAACGTGATGACGCGCGGCACGCGGGCCACGCTGCGCACGATACGACCGATACGCAGCTCCTCCTCGAAGGGGATGTCATCGATGGCGGCGGTGACGTTGAACGCCTGGCCCGGATCGCACTCGACGTTATCGGCCACGGTTACCGCCCCGTTCACCACGAGGAACCGAAGGCCCTCGGGAACCGTACGAACCTCGACGTCGTAGCCGGCATCCACGAGCGCGTCTCGGATGGCGTCGACCTTGCCCTTGATGGGCTCGCCGAAGGGCACCTTGGGCTTCGTGCCCATAATCTCCTGGTGCCCGAAGAAGGTGTCGGCCCAGTAGTGCGTGAGCCGCGCGCGACCCCACGTGGCCGTGTCGCAGGGCGGCAGCTGTGCCACGCAACCACCCACCGCATTTCCCAGGCCCAGACGCTGCAGGTTGGGAAGCCTGAGGTTGGGAACGCGCTCAAAGATGTGCGCGCAGGTGTTGGAGCCGAGGTCGGCGGGACGCACCTCGGCGACGTCGGCCATGGCACCCACGCCAAAGCCGTCGAGGACGATAACCACGAACGTGCCCATGTGAGGTTCCTCTCTATGGATGTGTGTGCGGGCGAGAAGCGCGACCCGTCGAATTTGCACGGGCGAGAAGCGCAACGGGGCGAAACCGGCACGAGCGATGCGGGCACCGGCCCAAACGGACCTGTTACCGATGCCGATGGGAGCGGCACGGGAAGCGACCTCGAAGCCGCCGCTACCGAAGTCGGCGACCCTGCGCGTCGAAGACGCCCTCGAGCACGGGGGCGCCCGAGGAGAGCCCTCCCACCACGGCAACCTCGCTGCGCGTCACGAAGACCTGCGTGCGGAAGCACATGAGCACGCCCTCGCCCACCCGGCCGGGCTCGGACAGCTCGAAGTGGTAGTCGATACTTTCGTCAGTGGGAGGCGTGACGTTCACGCGCCTGGCACCCACGAGCCCGTTGCCCACGAGCGCCCCGTGGACGTGCCCGCGCCGGTAGTGGCCCCCGCCGAAGCAGTAGCCGTGACCGTCGAGGTTGTGGCTGAGCTCGCTCACGTAGGCGTAAGCGACGCGCTCGGCCGCGGCGGGATGTGCGGCGTGGTAGGGCGTGGTGCCCGTGAGGCCATGGCCTGGCTCCATGTGCGTGGCACCGGCCGCAGCGGCCATGGGCACCACATGCGCGCAGCTCGTAGACGGCATGTTGGCCTGCAGACCCTCGTAGCCGCGTTCGCACATGAGCGCGATGGCGCGACGGACCGTCTCGGCATTGTGAAGCTCGGCCACGTCACCGGCCGCGTCGTCGTACAGGAAGCAGGGAAACGAGCACGCCCCACCCACCCGCACGCCCGACATGGCCTCGAGCCGATCAAGTACGTCCGGAAGCTCGGAGAGACCGAAGCCACCGTACTGCCCCGAGTAGAGCGTGTCGCCGTCGTCGAGCACGCGCAGGAGCAACGGCTGGACGAAGCCCTGCCGCTCCGCCTCGGCCCCCACCTGCGCCGCCTTCTCGAGCGAGTAGACCGTGACCACCTCGGGACGCGCAGCCAGCACCCGGGAGAGCGCGTGCACGGGCGTCTGCACGAGATGGCCGACGTTGCCCAGCCGCACGCCCGGCGCGGCGGCAAGCGTCTGAGCCTCGCGCCAGTCGACGCAGACCGCCCCGGCAAGCCCCTCCTCCTGGAGTGCCTGGGCAACGAGCGGGTTGCGCCCGATCTGCTTGAGCATGTAGTAGAGCGAGATGCCGCAAGGCGTCGCCACATCGAGCATCGCCCGGGCGTTCTCGCGAATGGCGTCGAGGTCGAGCAGGTAGGTGTCGGGTTCCACCGTGCCGTCCGCATGCCAGGCGAGGGCAAGCTCGGCGAGGGCCGGGTTGGTGGCGAGCAGGCGGTCTAGGAACACGCGGGGCCTCCCTCGGGGGTCGCGACCACGGTGGGACACGCCGCGGCGACGGCGCTCGCGTCACCGACAGCGCTCGCAGCACCGGCGTCACCCGCGTTGCCCTCCCCGTATGCCTCCGCCACGAGTTCGCGAAGCAGCCGCAGCACCGTATCCGGGCCCGAACGCATCACGTTCACGCGGATCATGCGCGCCGCCCACGTGGGGTCAGCCGCGCGGAACGTGGCGCTTATCCGATAGAACATGGGCAGGAACTCGTACTTGCTCTCGCAGCCCACGGGGTTGGGGGCGCAGCCGTGGGCAGGTGCCAGCTCGAGCACCCGCGCCGCGATAGGCTCGTCAAACTCCACGATGACGGCCTTGCTCTCGGCGTTGGCCACCGTGGCGGACGAGACGTGCGGAACCTCCCCGGCGTTCAGACGGTCCGCCACCTCATGGCACGTGGCACCCGTGATGGCGAGCGCCACCGGTGCGTAGATGAGTCCGCGCAGCGCCGCCATGGCCTCGTGTCCCTGCACCTGCGAGCCGCCGGAGTACTGCATGCCGCGCACGCGCTCCACGAGCTCCCGCTTGCCCAGCACCACGCCCACGCCCTCGGGCCCCAGCAGCTTGAAGCACGAGAACGTGGAGAGCTCCGCACCCACCTCGCAGCCGATCCGGCGCACCTTCGTGGCCGCGTAGTTGTCGTCGACGACCACCGGGACGTCCGGCATGAGCCGCTTGAGCAGCGCCACCACGTGCTCGAGGTCGTAGGAGTCGTCGGGCTTCTGGCGCGAGTGCTGCACGAGCACGGCACCGATCTCGCCGGCGTGCTCCGCGCACGCGCGCTCGATCGCAGCGTCGTCGTTATAGTCCGCCACGACCTCGCGCGCGCCCATCGTATCGAGCGTCACCTGCGTGGTGGGGTACACCGGCGCGTCGTGCACGAACACGGTGCCGCCGGGGGCAAGCACCGCGGCGAGCGACCAGCGCAGTGCCCCCGTGCCCGCACCGCGCACGAGGCAGGCGTCCTCGGCATAGAAGGCGTCGGCGAAGACCTTCTCGACGCGGATGGTCTGGAGCGGCCGGTTGGTGCCGGAGACGACGCCCAGGTCTCCCAGGTCGAGCGCCTGCTGGCCCGTGAAGTGACGGGTTGCCGCGTCGATCACGCGGAACTGCAGGTCGCGAGCCTCCTCGATCGTCCTCGAGTAGAGCGGATGGCAGATCATGCGACACCTCCGATGGTGAACACGCGGGCAGGGTTCTCGACGAGCATCTGGTGCACGGCCGCCTCGTAGTCACCGCGGGCGAGAAGGGCCGGCACGGCGTGCTCCATGACGCCGGCGTAGCCGTGACCGCCCCGCGCCCGCATGTAGCTCTTGCGCGACACGTCGTTGGAGAGGAGCAGCTGCCCTGCATAGCCCTCGTCAATGAGCTTCACAAGGTTGTCGACGCGCGCGGTGTCCGCGAGGTAGGCCTCCTTGCCGAAGGTGTCGAACGCGATGTTGACGCCCGTGGCGAGAACGGAGCGGTAGTAGTCCATGTCGTTGGCGAGGTCGAGATGCCCGAGCACCACGCGACCAGGCTCGATGCCCTCGCCAAGCAGCACGTCTGCCTGCTCGAGCGCCATGCGCCCCAGCTGGCAGTGCGTCGTCACGGCGCACCCCACGCACGTCGCCGCCTGGGCGGCGGCCTTCATGACCGTGAGCTCGGAGCCGGGGATGTCGTCCGCCTCGCCCGCGACCTCGCCAATGACGCCAGGACGGATGCCCGTGTCGGCGATGCCCTCCTCGAACTCCTTGAGGAAGAAGTCGCGCACGTCGGCGACGGTGGCCGTCTCGACCCATGCGGGGTGATAGACCTCGTGATAGAAGCCCGTCGAGCAGACGATATTGACGTCGCACGCCTCCGAGATGGCCCTGAGCGCCTCGGGGTCGCGACCCATGTCGCAGCAGCTCACCTCCACGATGGAACGCACGCCGACGTCACGGGCTGCCGCCACCTCGGAGCGCACGAGCTCGGAGTCGCCGAAGGTGGCGTCCTCGTCGCCGCGAATGCGCCCGAGGTCGACCACGAGGTGCTCGTGGGCGAGCGTGACGCCCAGATCGGCCGCCGGGATGAGGCCGCGCACCGTCTGCACCACGCCGCCCGAACGACAAACCTCGTGGCCCTTCTCGCGCTCGGCGAGGATGATGGACTCGACGTGGGCCACCACGTAGACGCGCTCGTCCTCGGGCAGCTCGACGGGCAGGGCGCGAAAGACCTCATCGGAAATGCGCGCGGCAAGCGGGTGATCGTCGGACTCGAGCACCTGCTGCACGAGTTCGGGAGCGAAGGGCTGAACCTCCTCGCCCGTCCCGATTCGCTTGAGGGCGGACGCGAGATGCGTGATGATGCCGCCCACAGCCCGGTCGTCGGCAGGAATGTCATAGGTGCCCGTGAGGACGCGAACCACCGCCTCGAGGGCCTCCTTGCCCCGCTCGTCCACGAAGCCCGCCTGCGCGAGCACGTTAATGCGCGTCTGCAGCTGGTCTGCAGCCATGTGATTTCCCCCTTCGGCCCTTACGGACCCGTGCGTTCGGCCCTGGGGCCGCTCGATGTACCGTAGCGTTCGTATCGACGTCGAGAGGCGCCCCCTTCTAGTAGCGCGGTAGCAGCTCTCCCGTCATCACCGCATGCTGGATGCGCTTGAGCTCGTCCACGTCGACGAGCTGGGCAAGCAGTCGCGCGCAGAGGTCGTCGCCGGAGCGCACTGCCACGATCGCGCGGCTGTCGTCCCCGCTCACGGCTGCCGGCCCCAGCTCCTCCACGACGAGCCCGTCGTCGCTGCGGATGTCGTCCACGTTCCAGATGGCCGCGTCGATCTGGCTCGTGCGCACCATCTCGACGATGTTGGAGTACTGCGTCGGCACGAACTCGACCCGATCGCCCGAGAAGTAGCGCTCGGTGAGCAGCCGCTGGTCGACCGACGTGCTGTCCACACCGATGCGTGCCCCGTCCCAGCCGTTCCTGTCGCCTTCCCTGCGCACGATCACGTGACGTCCGACATAGCTCTCCTCGCCGAGGTCGAGCACGGACTTGAGCGGCTCGCCCGCACTCGAGAGTGTGTCGAACGCCAGCCGCGACAGCACGCAGTAGTTGGCGAAGCCCTCGTCCAGGCTTCGGACGCGCCCCTCGCTGCCACGCAGGAAGGTGATGTAGGTGCGCAGGTCGGAGCGCGAGTAGAACAACGTGAAGAGTCCCGTGGCGATGCCCTCGTAGCGACGGGTGTAGGGCAGGGGCATGACCCCGACGAGATGGTCGATGCCCGCTTCGCGTGCGAGGGCGAGGTAGTCGACGGACTCGAGGAACGTGCCCCGCTTCCCGTGCGGCTCTAGCTCGACAGCCCCTACCTCCTTGAGGTGGGCGAGGGCGTTCTGGACGCTGCCCCTCGACGCCCCGCACGTCTCGACAAGCTCGGAGACGGTGGGGATGCGCTCCCCGGGATCGACGCCGCAGAGGGCACGGACGACCTGCGGCACCGCGGCCCTCAGCTTGTTCGTGGACATCGTGCCTCCCGTCTCCCCTGCTGCCGTCCGCACGCCGGCCCCGAGCCCCTTATCAGCCGACGACGGGCCCTAGCCCAGCCGGTAGTCCACCTCGCCAAACCCCACGCACGCGTACTTCGCGAGGTCGCGGAAGTAACGGCCGCAGAGCTCGTCCGCATAGGGAGGCAGGCTGCGCGCCAGCTCCAGCATGCGAGCGATGGCCACGGGCTCAGACCGGCACGTGAGCAGCAGCGCCGTGGCAAGCCGGGGCACCGGCACCACAAGCGCCGTGGCGCGCGCCATGTTGGCCACCTTGACGATGCCCTTGCAGGCCGCCGCCTGGACGGCCCCGGTTCCCTCGTCAAAATGCCCGAAAACCGTGTCTCCCATACCGTTGACGTCGACGGGCCCCTCGAGCGTCACCACGACGTCATGGTCGGCAAGCGCCCCCTGGAGGAAGTCGAGCTGTTCGCGACGGCCCGCCGAGAAGGGCGGGGCCGGCACGACGTCGTGAGAGCCGGCGGCGACGTCGCCCAGGAACGGCTCGGCCTCGGCCTGCACCGCGAGCCTGAGCGGAGCCGCGGAAGCCGACGAGGCGGCGAGCTGACCCAGCTCGAGCCCGGGCGCCACCGCGCATGCGTCGGCGATGGTTTCGAGGTCGCGCGCCATGAAGCCGATCGAGCTCAGGAAGGAAATGCCGTCCGTCGACTTTCCGTTGGGGAACTGGGCCAGCCAGTCGTGGCAGACGAGCGGGCTCATGAGCGCGTAGAGGTTGAGCGAGGCGGCGGGTGCCAGCACCGAGCCGCCGCCGTCCGTCCCGATGCCCAGGTCATTGATGCCAAGGAAGACGTTCACGGCCGTGCCGCTCGAGGAGCCCGTCATGTGACGCCCCGTGAGCGGGTTGGTCATCCGCACGTCGACGGCCCTGCCGCCCAGGCTCTGCCTGTCGACCGTGTGGAGCACGAAGCCGGCAGGACGCAGCGCCCGAATCAGCTCCGTCGGAATCTGCACGCGCCCCTTCACGCCCACGTAGCGAATCGCGTCGTCGCCCTCGGCCTGCCGAAGCGCCAGCGGGAACGTGCGATCGACGCTGTCGTACGGGTTCAGCAGGGCAAGGAAGGTCTTCTCGGCCAGCGAGATCTGCTGCTTGTCCATCACGTGCCTCCATGAGAACGCCGCCGGGCCGGCCCCAAAAGCTCAGGGCGGCCCGGCGACATGCGAACCTTCTACGCCGCGACCGGGGCGGCGAGCCCAATGGCCACGAGCACGTTCACGAGCACGGCAAGGACCAGAACCGCGACCGGGGCGGCAACCATCTGCATGAGCAGCTTCTTCTTGGCGTGCTTGTTGAGGATCCACACGCCCAGTACGAAGAGGGCGCCCAGGCCACCAAGGCCAACCTGCGTGGTGAGGGCGTTGCCGCACACGAGCGAGCCCACGAGCAGCGACACGTCGAGCAGTTCCGACATGGACTTGCGGATGTGGTTGCCCATGACGCGCAGGGCCGGGTAGCTGTTCATCTTGTTGCCGACGGCGCTGATGATGCTGGCCTCGAAAACCTCGAGCAGGGCGCCCACCACGAAGGCGAGGGCGAGCGTCTCGACCGTGCCCATGCGCAGCGCTGAGACGAACATGCCGGCCGCGAGCACGAAGCGCGAGCCCGTGGAGAAGACGCCCGACGCGATGGCCGTCGTGTAGACGAGCGGGACGTAGCCCAGGGCACCGGCGACGGTGAAGACGCCCGCGCCGAAGATGTCGCCCTTGTGGATGAGCGTGCCGCTCGTCATGCCCACGGTCACGATGGTGAGGGCGGTGCCCATGCACAGCACGCCGCCGTTGAGGGCGAAGAAGACCATGTTCTTCTTGATGCGCTTGGCGTTCTCGTCGAAGGCGCTCGTGTCGAGGCCGCCCTTGGCCTCGCCCTTCTCGGCCATGGCAAAGGCCACGAGGGCAATCATGCCCACGAGCATCGACATGCCGGCGGCCGAGAGGCTGATCTTGGTGCCCGCCACCGCGAAGGTACCGAACTTGGTCATGATGACGTAGGAGAGCGCCACGAGCCCGCCCGTGATCGAGCCCTTCTTGACGCCAAACTGGTAGGCGCAGGCCAGCGCCGGGAAGAACGGGAACGTGGCGATGACGTAGTCGGCAAGCGACCCAAGCGGCGTCATGACGTCGACCGGCAGCCACGCCATGAAGGCGTTGATCTGGTTGAGGCCCAGGTAGACGAAGGACGCCCAGGCGGCGCCGGCAACGGCGGAGATGACGAGGCCCTTGGTGTCCTTGGGGCACGCCGAGCCGATCATGTCGCTCGCGAGCAGGTAGGTGTGGAAGATCAGGATGCCCACGGCGATGGACGTCGTGATGCCGTAGCCGAGCAGCAGGCCGATCGAGAGGGCGAAGCCCGTCGCCGCAAGGGTCTTTCTGTCGGAGCCGCCGGCGAAGTACTCTGCGTACATTGGGCGGAAGCCGTCGTTGAAGACGGCGACGTCACGGTTGACGAGGACGCTCGATGCGGCACCGATTGCCGCGGCAATGAGTACGCGCCAATCCATTACGCATCACCCTTCTCTAGGAGCGCGGCCATAAGGACGGGAACGACGGTCTCGGCGGCCTCGGGCACGAAGCCGAAGGCGACCTTGCCGGCGTTCACGTTCTCGCGGATGTCATCGTCGGGCATGGTGAAGCCAGGGCCCGCGATGGAGACGCACTTGGAACCTCCGAGCAGCGCGATGGGCATGGCAAGCGCGCCACCCGCGCCCGTCTGGCACGAGCCGAGGTAGTAGTCGGCGCCGCCCGTCTGCACAGCCATGGCGGCGCTCATGTCGTCGGCGACCTCCACCTCGACGTCAGGTGCCGCTTCACGAACGAGCGCCTCGTTCTCTTCCTGATTGAGGTGCCCCCCGATTACGACCTTCATCACGGCCTCCCTCTCCTTCGCTTCCCCGCCGCTTCATGGCGGCTCGATGAACCGGAAACGCCACCGAACATACAATCTGTTGTACATTCGCTGAGTCGAATCCTACCGGGCGTCCGCCTAAATGTACAAGCGTTTGTATATTTGTTAGGCGAGCGGTCACCGACACGTCATCAGCGGGAAACAGAGACACCCATCATTTGGAGGAACATCCTTCTGACCGGAGAGCTCAAAGGATGGGCCGGAGAGGCAAATCGGCATGGGGACGCCCTCGGGTACATGCTCACAACCCAAATCGCAATTCGGACGAGTTATGCATGTCCATCAGAATCGTTGTCCCTCAGTAGCCTCGTTCGAACGCAAGAACATCCTTCATGAGGCATTTATTTGAGCAGATTCAAACTGGTATGCCTTTCGGAGGGACTCTTCCCCCTCCCCGCACGTGCACAACTTGCCATATTTGCGGCACAAACACAGGCCAATCCGCGAGGCAAGCGATTACAAGACAATCGACCACACGAGAGAGGTGCCAAGAAGGCAAAGGGGCGGCGGGATGTGCCCGCCGCCCCCATGCCCCGCATTACGACGCACCGCACAACTACCCACGGCGCGCCAACTGTCTCACGCCCGCTACAGACAGGCAACCTCCACGCCCAGGCCCGGTACCTCGGAGAGACGCACCATGTCGCCGTGCTCGGCGAAGCTCTGCGCCACCCCAAAGCTCGCGCCTCCGTAGAAGCGATACGAGTCGCAGTCGGTGTCGAGCACGTTGTCGCGAGCCGCCGAGAGCGAGAGCCCCGCCGTGCAACCGACCGGCGTCTCGAGCATGCAGCCCACCATGCAGGACAGGCCGCTCGCAGCCGCCACGTCAGAGATCTTGAGCGCGGGGAACAGCCCGCCGCACTTCATGAGCTTGATGTTGAGCACGTCGGCCGCCCCAAGCTGGCAGGCACGCGCGGCGTCGCGCGGCCCGTGAATGGACTCGTCGAGCATCACGCGCACGCCACGGGCCTGGGCACGCAGCTCCGCCGAGCCCTCCATGTCCCATGCGGGCAGCAGCTGCTCCACCGCGTCCACGCCAAAGGAGTCGTACACCGCAAGCATTCGGCTCGCCTGGGCACGCGTGTAGCCCTGGTTGGCGTCGACGCGCAGGCTCACCTCGGGCCCCACCGCCTCGCGCACGGCAGCGATCATGCGTGCGTCGGCCTCGGGGTCGATACCCGCCTTGAGCTTGATGATGCGGAAGCCCTTGTCCACGTTGGCCTTGGCACGCACGGCCATCTCCTCGGGCTCCTTGATGCTCACGGTGATGTCGCTCTGCACCTCGGGGTCGTCGCCGCCAAGCAGCCGCCACACCGGCAGTCCGCATGCCTTGCCCATGAGGTCGTACAGCGCAAGGTCAACGGCGCACTTGGCAGCGGTGTTGCCCGTCATGGCACGATCCATCACCGCGTGGGCCCGCTCGATGGCAAACGGGTCGAGCCCCACCACCTGCGGTGCCATGAGGTCGAGCGCCGCCTCAATGCTCGCGACCGTCTCGCCCGTGACGCAGGGCTCGGGGGCCGCCTCGCCGTAGCCCACCAGACCCTCGTCGGTATCGAGGCGAAGCAGCACGACGTCGGTGTGGTCGACCGTCCGCAGGGCGATCTTGAACGGCACCTCGAGCGGGATTGACACGCGCGTGTACGAGTAGGAAACGACCTTCATGAAAACGGCCTCCATCACGAGACGGTACGGTACGAAACGAACGCGGCGAACGCCGCGGCGCAAAACCTACGCGGCACCCGGCGCTTCCGCATGCTCACCGAGAAGCTCGCGGGCGTGCTCGAGCGAGATCTCGTTCGTGTCGCCGGAGAGCATGCGGCTGATCTCAGCCACGCGGTCCTCGCCCGAGATCTCGCGCAGCGTGGTCTCGGGAACGCCGGACGGCCCCTCGGACTTGGCGACGAGGTAGTGCCGCTCGCCGCGCACGGCCACCTGCGCCAGATGCGTGACCACGATGACCTGGTGCGTGCGGGCGAGGTCGGAGAGTACCGCCGCGAGCGAGCGGGCCGTGGACCCGCCCACGCCCGCGTCCACCTCGTCGAAGACGAGCGTGTCGACGCCGTCAGCGTTGCCGAGCACCACCTTGCACGCAAGCATCACGCGGCTTACCTCGCCGCCCGACGCGATACGGCGGAGCGGCCGGGCCGTGAGCCCCTCGCCGGGGCGATACATGAGCTCCACGGTGCTGGGGCCTCCGCTGGCCCACTGGGCGCGAGGCTGTCGCTGCATCGTCACCTCAAGACGAGCCGTGCCCATCTCGAGGCGGCCCATCTGCTCGCTGACCGCCGCGGCAAAGCGCGGGGCCGCCTCGGCGCGCACGGAGTCGAGCGCGTCGGCAGCCTTCTCGAGCGCCGCCTCGGCCTTGCGCGCGGCCTGCTCCGCCGCACGCTCGCGCTCGCCGGAGCCGCCCTGGGCCTCCACCAGCTCGCGGGCGCGGTCGCGCCGGGCCAGGACGTCGTCCATGGAGGGGCCAAAGGTGCGCATGAGGCCCTGGAGCTGCGCCGTGCGTTCCTGCATGCGCGCGAGCTCCTCGGGGTCGAGGTCCACCGCATCGCGATAATCGCGCAGCTCGGAGGCCGAGTCCTCCACGTCGATGAGCGAGCTCTCGAGTGCATCCGCGAGCTTCGAGAGCGCGTCGTCGTAGCGCGACGCCTCCCGGAGCGCCTCCACCGCACCCGACAGCGCGTCGGCGGCCCCACCGTCACCCGCGATGGCCTCGCGAGCCGTCTCGCTCGCGCGCAGGAGCGCCTCGGCATGCTCGGCTCGGGGCAGCGCCTCCTCGAGCTCCTCGAGCTCCCCGGCCTTCGGGTCGACCGCGTCGATGCGCCCGAGCTCGAACTGCGCCTGCTCGAGACGCTCCTGCCCCGAGCGGGCCAGTTCCCGGATGCGCTCGAGCTCGGCGGCGGAGTCACGGGCGGCAGCAAGTGCCTCGCGATAGGTCGCGAGGGCGCCCGTGGCCGCCTCGCCCGCCCAGGCGTCGAGCAGCGCGGCATGCGCCGAGCCGGAGAGCAGCCGCTGGTGCTCGTGCTGGCCGCAGAGGTCGACCGTGGTGCCCACCGTGTCCGCGAGCTCGCGCACACTCGCCATGCGCCCGTCGATGGTGACGCGCCCCCGGCCCGCCGCCTCGACGCGGCGCTGGACCACGTGACCGTCGGCATCGTCCTGCCCGAGGTACACGCGCCCCTCCACGAGCAGGTGGTCGTCGCCCTCCCGCACGGCCCCCGCGTCGGCGCGCTCGCCCACGAGGAGCTTGAGCGCGCTCAGCAGGGCCGTCTTGCCGGCGCCCGTCTCGCCCGTGAGCACCGTGAGGCCCTCGGCGGGTCGTATGGTGGCGTCGCGGATAAGCGCGACGCTCTCGACATGAAGCTCGTCGATCATCGGGGCGACTCCCTACTGGCGTTTGCGCATCTGGCCATAGAACACGCGCGACACGCTGTCGTAGAAGCTGCCGCTGTCCTGGTCGAGCAGGATCACGTCGCCGGGGCCGCGCCTGACCGAGCAGGCCATGGGCTGCCCGCCCTCGGGGCACGTCACAAGCTGGCCGTCGACAAAGACGCTGCGCTCCACAGGACGCTCGGGAGAAAGCTCGAGCTCAACCACATCGGACGCGGAGGTGAGGAAGGCGCGCGCAAGGATGGTGTGAGGGGCGATGGGCACGCAGACCATACCGTTGAAGTCGGGCGTGACGATGGGGCCGCCCGAGGAGAGGGCATAGCCCGTGGATCCCGTCGCGGTTGAGACGACGAAGCCGTCGCCGCGCAGCCGGTCTATGCGGTTGCCGGAGACGGTGACGTCGAACTCGACCATGTCGCCGAGGGCGCCCCGCGTGAGCGCGAGCTCGTTGAGCGCGAAGTGGTGCGTCTCGCGCACGAGCCCGCTGCCGCAGTCGAAGCCCACGCCCACGTCGAGCGTGGCACGGCGGCTCTGGTGCATCTCGCCCGCAAGCGCCGCAGAGACGGCGGCGACCACCTGGTCGGAGCCCGCGCCGGTAAGAAAGCCCAGGTGCCCGAAGGAGAGCCCGAGGATGGGAATCTCCCGGTAGCCCACGATGCGCGCCGCGCGGAGCAGCGTGCCGTCGCCGCCGAGCGACACGACGAGCGCCGCGCCCTCGGGGCCGCACACGCGGTTGGGCTCGCGCTTCTTGTCGTGCGCCCACTCCACCTCGACGCCCTCGTGCTTGAGCCAGACCTCGAGCGTCGCGGCGGCCTGCACGGCGTCCGCGCGCGAGTAGTTGGGAACGAGCAGAACCTTCACGCGCACTCCCCTCGATCGCACCGCGGCATCCCCGCGACACGGCGTTATTCGTCAGAAGAGTGTAGCACCCGCCTAGGACAAGCCCACGACTGTCGCGAGGTCGAGTTGGGCAGACGTGCCGCCCCGAACGCCGAGCAGCAGGTATTCGTGGTTGCCCTTGGCCCCGGTGATGGGACTTGCGCACGCGCCCTCCACGGCAAGCCCGGCCTCCTCGAGCGCCTCCGCCACGCGCTCGAGCGCCGCCAGGCGAACGTGCGCGTCACGCACGACGCCGCCCTCGCCCACCTCTTCGCGGGCCGCCTCGAACTGCGGCTTCACGAGGGTGAGGAAGCGCCCGGCCGGGCCGAGAAGGGCACAGACGGCGGGCAGCACGGTGAGCACGGAGGTGAAGGAGACGTCGCAGACGGCAAGGTCGACGCTCGCCAGGCGCTCGGGCGTGGGGACGTCGACGATGTTGGTGCGCTCGAGCAGGGTCACGCGGGGGTCGCGGCGCAGCGACCAGTCGAACTGCGCGTACCCAACGTCGACGGCCAGGACGCTCGCCGCGCCATGAGCCAGCAGGCAGTCGGTAAAGCCGCCGGTTGAGCAGCCCACGTCGAGGCAGGCAAGGCCCGTCGGGTCGACGCCAAACGCCTCGAGGCCGCGCTCGAGCTTGAGGCCGCCGCGACTCACGTAGGGGAGCGAGCCGCGCACGTGCAGCTCGCAGCCGGGATGCACCTGCGTACCGGCAGAGGTGTAGCGCATGGAAGGGCCGAAGACGTCACCGGCCATGACGGCGCGCATGGCGTCATCTGCACTGCGGAAGAAACCCTGGGCAACGAGCTCCTCGTCGAGCCTGCGACGACGGGGCATGCTAGTTGGCGGCGGAGCCGCTGCCCTGCTCCGCCGCCGCGCCGGTCGGCTGGTCTGCGGAAGTGGCAACGCCCGCCGTGCCGTCCGCCGCGTCGGAGCCATCGCTCGCAGGCGTCTCAGAAGCGGCGGCGGCGTCGACGGGCGTGCTCGCGATGCGCTCGCGCTCCTCGGGCGAGAACGCCGCCTTGTCCACGAGGTCGACCGCACGAGAGCCCAGCGCAATGGCCTCGTCAAAGAGGTCGAGCGAGCGCTCGAGCGAGGTGCCCTTATCCTTCACGGCGGCGGTTATCTCGTCAAGGCGCTTCTCGACCTGGGCGTAGCTCTCGTATCCGGAGACGTCGGGCTTGGCGGCCATGGGCTAGGCCTCCTCGCCCTCGCCCATCGGGGCGTTGTCGTCTGCGGAGGCGTCGACAGAGGCGGCGGCGACCCCAACACCATCGGAGCCCTCAGCACCGGAGGGCGCCGCGGCGTCGACGTCGCTACCCTCGGCACCATCCGCCTCGTCCGTATCGGCATCGCCCTCGATGGCGGGCACGGCGTCCTCGCCGTACTCGGCCACCACGTGCTTGCGGGCCTCGCCGGCGATGTCGACCCCGGCCTCGAGGTCGGACACGATGCGACCCAGGACGCCGTTCACAAAGCGCGACGACTCGTCGGAGCTTCCGAACGCCTTGGCCAGCTCCACGCACTCGGAGATGGAGACCGACGGGTCGACGTCGTCCACGTAGAGGATCTCGTACAGGGCGATGCGCAGGAGGTTGCGATCCGTGGAGGACATGCGCGAGAGGCTCCAGTTGCGCGCCGCGCCCGACAGCACGTCGTCGAGCTCGAGAATGTGCTCGCCCGCACCACGGGCAAGCCGCTCGCCGTACTCGTCGATCGGACCCTGGGAAAGGGCGTAGTCTCCGGCGAGCACGTCGTCGACCGCGCGGTCGCACACCTCGGCCTGGAAGAGAACCTGGAGGGCCTGGCAGCGGGCGAGCGTGCGGCCAAAGAAGCGGTGGTGATGGGGCGTGGAAGGCACTGATTACTCCTTGGGGAAGACGAGCTCGTCGATGCAGACGTCAATCCTCGACGTACGGACGCCGATCTGGGCATCGACGGCCGTGGCGACGGCCTCGCGCACCTCGTCGGCGAGCTTGGTGAACGGGTAGCCGAAGAACACGGCGAGACGCACCGTGATGACGAGGGAGTCGTCGTCGGCGACCTCGCACTCAACGGCGTCGGCCGTGGGCTGCGGCTTGGAGGTAAGCATGGCGATGAGCCCGCTGGCGATGTCCTGCCCGTAGATGGAGGCGACGCCCTCGACCTTCTCGGCTGCGGCGGCCACGATGGTGGACACGACGCTCTTGGCGACGCCCATGCCGGCGATTCTCAGCTCGTTGCTCATGGATGCCCCTTTCCTGGGCCGAAGCGGCCCATGCCCACTCGATGGACGAGAGGCCGCGTGACGGCCCCTCACCGAATGCTAGACGCGCGCGACGAACTTGCCCTCGCGCGTGTCGATGCGAACCTTGTCGCCCTCGTTGAGGTACATGGGAACCTGCACCTGGGCACCCGTCTCGACGGTGGCCGGCTTCGTGGAGCCCTGCACCGTGTCGCCCTTGAAGCCCGGCTCGGTCTTGGTGATCTCGACCTCGATGAACATCGGGGGCTGCACCGTGAGCAGGTCGTCGTCGGCGTACATGAGCTGGCAGGTGTCGTTCTCCTTGAGCCACTTGGCGTTGTCGCCGATGAAGTCGGCGGGGACGGGCACCTGGTCGTAGGTGTTCATGTCCATGAAGTAGTAGTTGTCGCCGTCGTTGTAGAGGTACTGCATCTCCTTGGTGGAGAGCATGACGGAGTCGAACTTGGTGCCGGCGTTGCAGGTCTGGTCGCCGATGACGCGGCCAGAGCGCAGGTCCTTGATCTTGTAGCGGACGAACGCGCCGCCCTTGCCCGGCTTGACGTGCTGGAACTCCACGAGGGTGTAGATCTTGTCCTTGATCTTGAGGCCCATGCCGTTCTTGAACTCGGCGGTGCTGATCTGCTGCATCTGGCTACTCGCTTCCCACAGGTACTCCCGGATGCCCCGGGAACGGACAATCATGCAGCCCTGTATCTTAGCACGTATCCAAGACGACCTCAGATTCTGCAGAGGAGGGGGGCGGCGACTGCGTCCGAGGTCTCGGACGGGCGCGCCCCCGGACGGGCACCCGCCAGACCGAGGGCGCGGACGGGTGCCGGCCAGGCTGCGGGACCCTACTCCCCGCGCCCGAACAGCCCGGCAACGGCGCGCGGGATGCTCGCGGCACCGGCCTTGACCACGTCGACGAACCCCGGCGAGCGCACCATCCTCTCGGCCCCCACGTGCTCGCGCACCGCACGCAGCGTGGCCTTATTGTCGCGCGTGGAGAACGTAAAGTGGCGCCCGTCCCTGGTGAAGAGGGCAAAGCGCGCGATGTGCCTGCCGCCGAGCACCTCGGCCGCCACGTGGTCCACCTCGTCCCAGGGAACCTGCACGAAGTCCTCGGGGTTGCGCGCGTTGTAGAACTCGAACGCGCGGTTTCCCACCATCACGCTGCCCTCGCTCGTGAGGCCCATGAGGTTCGTGGCCTTGATGGTGAGCTCCACGCTGCTGTTCTGCGATTGGGCCATGGGTCCCCTCCAAACGAAGGGGGCCGCACCCCGCTTTGGTGCGACCCCCGAGGTCAAGCGACTATACGGCTCAAGCTTACATGAAGCCAAGGACGCGGCCGATGATGCCCACGGCGAACATGCCGAGGATGATCGCGATCGGGCTGACCTTCTTCTTGAGCAGCCAGCAGCACAGAAGCGTCACGCCCACGGCGGCGAGGCCCGGGATCAGCGAGTCGAGGTTCTGCTGCAGCGTCACGGTCTTGACATTGGAGAGGCCCGTCGCACCGAGCGAGGCGTACTGAGTGAGGGCCTCCTTGATGCCGTCGGCGCCCGCCGGCAGCTGCGACCAGTCGATGAAGGCGCCGTCCTGCTGCGGGATCTGCGCCACGACCGGCGTGAACTTGATGGACACCCAGCGCTCGACCAGCGCGCCGATGATGAACATGCCCAGGATCGAGGCACCCTCGGTCACCTTGCGCAGAAGGCCGCCGGAGAGGTCCTTGGCGATGTTGCTGCCCGCGTTGTAGCCGAACTCCTGCGAGTACCAGAGGAACGCGATGCGGATGACGTTCCACGCCACGAAGAACAGGATGGGGCCAGCAAGGGAGCCGGACAGGGCGAGTGACGCGCCAAGCGCGCCGAGGATCGGGCGCACGGTGTACCAGAACACCGGGTCGCCCACGCCGGCGAGCGGGCCCATCATGCCCACCTTGACGCCCTGGATGGCCGTGTCGGTGACGGCCATGCCGTTGGCGCGCTCCTCCTCGAGGGCAAGCGTCACGCCCATGACGGGAGCGGACACGTAAGGGTGCGTGTTGTAGAACTCCAGGTGGCGCTTGAGTGCCTTGACCTGGTCATCCTTGCTGGAATAGAGCTTCTTGATCGCCGGGATGAGCGAGTAGCACCAGCCGCCGTTCTGCATACGCTCGTAGTTCCACGAGCCCTGCAGGAACTGGTGGCGCCAGGCGACCTGGAAGCGGTCGTGCTTGGAAAGCTTGATGTTGTCTGCCATGGTCTTCTCCCCTCAGGCCCTAGTAGTTGTCCAGGATGTCGCCGAGCGGGTCTCCCGACCCGCCAGCGTTGCCACCGCCCTGCTTGGCCATGTCCTTGAGGCCAAGGTAGACGAGGGCGAGGCACACACCGATGACGCCGAGGGCGATGAGCGTGAGCTCGGAGATGGCGGCGAGGACGAAGCCGAGCGCGAAGAAGGGCCAGACCTCCTTGGTGGCCATCATGTTGATGACCATGGCGTAGCCCACGGCAGCCACCATGCCGCCGCCGACGGCCATGCCGCCCGTGAGCCAGGTGGGCATCGCGTTGAGCGCGGCAGTGACGGACTCGGCCGGGATGAAGCAGAGGGCCGCGGCGGGCACGGCGATGCGGACGCCCTGGAGAATGATCGCGAGGATCTGCAGGCGATCGATGGCGCCGAAGTCGGCCTTCTCGGCCGCGGCGTCCATGCCGTGGACGATGGGGATGGCCAGCGTGCGCACGATCATCGTGAGGAAGAGGCCGGCCACCGACAGCGGCACGGCGAGCGCGATGGCCGTGTTGATGGCGTCGGACGTGTTGACCGAGCCGCCGTTGAGCGCGAGCACCATGATGATGGCGGACGCGACGGAGGCGAGCGCGGCGTCGGGCGCCACGGCAGCGCCGATGTTGGCCCAGCCGAGGGCGATCATCTGGAGCGAGCCGCCCAGCATGATGCCCTCCGTGAGGTGCCCGCTCACCAGGCCGATGAGCGTGCACGCCACGAGCGGCTGATGGAACTCGAACTCGTCGAGGATGCCCTCCATGCCCGCCAGGAACGCGACGAGGATGACGAGCAGAATCGTGATTGGTGACATGTGTCCCTCCCCTTATGCCTGGTTGGCCTTGGCTAGCTCTTCCTTGGCCTTCTTGAGCAGGTCGTCAATGTTCTCGGAAGAGTCGGACGGAACCTTGCGGACCTCGAACTTGACGCCGAGGGACTTGAGCCTCTCGATGGTGTCGATGTCGGTCTGGTCCATGGAGATGACCTTGTTCACGACGACCTTGCCCACCGAGTGGGCCATCGAGCCGATGTTGACGTCCTTGATGTCGGCGCCGCCCTCGATGCACGCGAGGAGGTCCTCAGGGTTCTCGAAGAGCAGGAAGGCGCGGGTCTCGCCGAAGCGCGGGTCCTTGAAGACCTCGCACATCTTCTTGATGGGCACCACGTTGGCCGGCACTCCCGGAGGCGCGGCCTGCGTGATCATCGTCTTGCGCAGCGTGTCGCCCGCGACGCCGTCGGAGACCACGATGATGCGCGTGGGGTTGATGTGCTTGGTCCACGCCGTGGCCACCTGGCCGTGAAGCAGGCGCGTGTCGATGCGCACGGCCGCGACCTTGATGTGGCCGTCGCCGAGCACCGTGCCCGGCGGGATGGCGCCCTTGGGCGCGGCCTGAGCGGCCATGGCGGCGGGCTCGGCCGGCTCGAGGTCCTCGGGCTGCACGCGCACGCCCTTGCGGGCCTCGCCGACGATGTGCTTGGCGATGTCGTGGGCCGTCTGGGACGCGTCGAAGCGGGCCGAGTATGCCTCGACGAGCATCGGCAGGTTAAGGCCCGTGACGAGCGCCCACGTGTCGTGCCCCTTGAGGTACGCGCTGATCTGGTTGAACGGCGTGCCACCCCACAGGTCGACGAGGAAGAGCACCTGCTCCTGGTCCTCGAAGCCTGCCACGGCCTTCTCGAGCTCTGCCCGGAAGTCCGCGGGTCCCATGGACGGCTTTAGGCTCACGACCGCGACGTTCTCCTGGTCGCCGAAGACCATCGAGCCCGTCTGCCTGATGCCTGCCGCAAGGTCGCCATGGCTTGCTAGGACGATTCCTACCATTCCCTACCTCCCTTTCGTGGAGAATAGCCTGCGGAACATGCATAAGTTTGCGCCCGCGAGGCCGACGGAACGGCGAATATGCATGCTTTATAGGTGAACGGTCGATTTTCTGTTGAGGTGAGGTAATTCACAAGTTATTATATATGATAGAGATTTTATCCAAGCTGATAGATGCCGATATTGCAGCAGGTAATTGATGTGGCATACCAGTTGGCTTCCCGTCGCCAGCGAGCGATTCCCTTCGGTTTACCTACCGTTTACCGATTAGTTCGTCCTTCTGGCGAAGAATCTTAAGCAAAGGCTT
>UWSJ01000027.1 GCA_900549525.1 uncultured Coriobacteriaceae bacterium
TGATCCGCAAGTGCAACGAGGCCTACAAGCCCGTCATCACCGCCACGCAGATGCTCGACTCCATGATTCGCAACCCGCGCCCGACGCGCGCCGAGGTCAACGACGTCGCCAACGCCGTCATGGACGGTACCGACTGCGTCATGCTCTCCGGTGAGACCGCTGCTGGCAAGTACCCGGTCGAGGCCGTCAAGATGATGGCCACGATCTGCCGCGAGACCGAGCAGTACCTCCTCGAGCGCCACGAGTACCACGAGCGCGGCGGCGTCCGTGACGTCAACGGCTCCATCGGCTTCGCTGCGGTGACCACCGCCAACCGCGTGGGCGCCAAGTGCATCGTCGCCCCCACCGAGTCCGGCCGCACCGCCCGCCTCATCTCCAACTTCCGTCCGAAGCTGCCGATCTACGCCGTTTCCCCGCACGAGGAGACCATCCGTAAGTGCTGCTTCTACTGGGGCGTCAAGGTGCTCAAGGGCGTCGCTCAGGGCTCGCTCTCCGAGACCATCAAGCAGGCGCTCGTCGTCGCCAAGGGCAACGAGCTCGTGAACGAGGGCGACATGGTCGTCCTCACCGCCGGCGACCCCAACACGGCCCCGTCGCAGGGTGACTACATCACCTCCACCAACATGGTCATGGTGGCGCAGGTCTAGTAGCCTCCCAAAAGGCGCGTTCGACATGAGAGGGGCCGCCAGCTTCGGTTGGCGGCCCCTCTTCTGTCATTGGCTGTTGGCCGTGTGCGCCGAGAGAAGCGCTCAAGGAGCGCGGCAGGCTCTTTGCGGGGCCCCTCGGGCTTCCCCCTCCGTCTCCGCCGATATCCGCTCAGAATCAAGCCGGGATAGCCTCTCCGGATGCCCAGAGCTCCCTTAACGTGTCGTCACGGAGCTGATGACGCAGCGGTTGGCGGGCATCCAGACGCTGCCCCACTCCACCGGCGTGCCGTCCTCGAGGCGCACGAGCTGGTCCAGGTCGAGCACCGGCGCGCGTTCGTTGCACTCGAGCCACCTGCCGCGGCGCTTGCCGGCCGCGCGAGCGCTGTACGTCATCTCGGCCGCACCTACCTTCTTGCCGCTCGTACGCTCGACGGCGTTGAAGAGCCCCTCATGCTCAAAGTCGACGTTCTCGAGGCCTGGACACGGATTGAGGTTGATGCGGCTCTCGATGAGCATGACGGGCTCCTCGTTCACCGAGCGCACGCGCATGAGGTAGAGATACGGAGACCCCTCCTCAATGCTCAGATACTCGGCGCACACGCGGTTGGCCCGCTCGATGCGCTTGTCGACCACCTTGGTCACAAAGTCGATGCCCTGCTCGTTCATGGACTCGGCGAAGGAATGCAGCTTGTTGCCGGAGGGACGGGCCATGACCGGCTGGATCACGAAGGTGCCGCGCCCGCGCTGCTGCACGAGCAGGCCCTCCTCCACGAGTGAGCGGATGCCCTTCTGCACCGTGCCGCGCGAGAGGTGCAGCATCGCCATGAGCTCATGCTCGGAGGGAATGCGCTCGTCGACGCCCCACTCCTTGGAGTAGATCTTCTCGCGCACGTAATCCGCGACCTGCACGTAGAGCAGTGACGAGTCCGTTTTCTCGAAGTCCGCCATGTCGTCTCCTGACAAGCTGGGCGTGCGGCTTCGTCACCGGCAAGGAACCGGCGCGACCGCACGGTGCGCCGACTCCCGCAGAAGGCGCACATGACCATCGGTCTCATAAGTGTAGCGTGAGAGTGCCCTCGGCTCCAAACCCGGAGCCTACGCGAAACCGGATGGTCAACCACCGCTACGCTGGGACAATGCGATGGAGAGACAGCGCCACAGAGCTTACGCCAGGCCCTTCTCGGCAAGACGGGCGGCGTAGGCACGAAGCTGGGCAACCATGAGCTCGCAGGCGTGCTCGAAGACCTCGAGGAAGAACTCCTCCGTGAAGAGGCTGTACTCGGGCGTTCCCGCGATGTGACGCGTCTGGTTGTCGGCCACGATACCGTTGGAGACGTCGAGCGCGCGCGGCACGTCGACCGCGTTGATCTCGTACTGGGGAAATGCCGCCGCCTGCGCGTAGAGCTCGTCCGTGGCCTCGCAGGTGAGCGTCACGGGCAGGGTGCGGCCAAACTTGTCGAAGTCGCCCTGCTTGCGGATGCGCGTGCGCTCGCCCGTAGGCACGTTGAATCGGTGCAGCCAGGCGTGCGTGGCGGTATTGTACGTGTTGTCGCAGAGCAGGTGCGCCCAGGCACCGAGGGTCATGTCGCTGGCTCGGTAATCAGGACTGGTCAACTTCGCCACAAGCGCATTGTGACGCTCCGGGGCGGGCGGAATCACGAAGCTGCCCCCCGCACGAGAGATGGCAACGCCCTCCTCCACGGTGAGCTGCGCCTGCCCCAGCGGCACATTGTCCGGAACGGACAGCGTGGGTTCCACGTAGGTGTCCCAGAACTCCTGCGCGCGCGGGATGGGAATGTGGCCGGGGTCGGCGAAATGCGTCAGGCGATACGGAAGGATGCCGGAGGGCTCCTTCACCATGTAGCCCAGGTAGATGTCGGGCACGAAGTTGCCGAACAGGAAGGCGCTGACGTCGCGAATACCGTAGTCTGACGGCCCTCCCTCGCGGAGGAGCCGCTGCACGTGGGCGGTATGTACGTTCCAGCTTGGCATGCTGCCATGGTAGCACCGACGGGGCGGCCGTGCCGCCCCGTCCCGAATGCGTGCTACAGGGCCTGCTCGGTCCGTTCGATGATGTCGTCCTGCGTGGCCTTGGAGAGCACGTTGAAGAAGGCGCTGTAGCCGGCAACGCGCACGATGAGGTCACGGTGCCGCTCGGGATGCGCCTGCGCGTCCAGCAGGGTCTCCCTGCTTACCACGTTGAACTGCACGTGGTAGCCGTGCAGGCGATCAAAGAACGTACGCACAAGCATCTCGAGCTTCAGGCGGTTCTCGGGCTTGGCGAGCACCTGCGGGGTCACCTTCTGATTGAGCAGCACGCCACCCGTGATGTCCTCCGTCGGAAGCTTGGAGACGCTCTTGAACACGGCGGTGGGGCCGTTGACGTCCGCGGCGTGGCTGGGGCTGCAGCCCTCCGCCAAAGGCTCGCCGGCGTGACGGCCGTCAGGCGTCGCAAGCGTACCCGCGCCCTGCGGCACGTTGGCGGAGATGGAGCTCGTGCCGGCATAGTAGGTGCCGCCAATGGGACCACGGCCGTAGCGCGTGTTGTGGTGCTTCTTCATCTCGTCGATGTAGATGTCGTACGCCTCGCGCACGAGCGAGTCCACGTAGTCGTCATCGTTGCCGTACTTGGGCGCGTCGGCCATGAGCTGGCGGATGCGCTCGCCCTCCTCGCCCGCGTAATCGCTCATGAGGGCGTCCCAGAGCTGGGACGGCGTCACGGCACCGTCCTCGAACACGACCTTCTTCATGGCCGCCAGGCTGTCGGCGAGGTTGGCAATGCCCACCTGCAGGTCGGAGATGAAGTCGTAGACCGCACCGCCCTCCTTCATGTTGAGGCCGCGCTCGATGCAATCGTCCGTGAGGGCGCTGCAGAGGATATCGGCCGTGTCCTGCTCGAGCACCATGTCGCACGTGGCGTCGATGATCACGCACTGACGCGCCATCTCGCGGATGACCTTGTCCCAGCAGCGCATGACGTCATCGAAGCTCGTGAAGTCGCGAAAGTGCCCCGCACCCTCCACCAGCTTGGTGCCACTTGCCGGGTCCACGCCGTCGTTCATGGCGATGAGCAGGGCCTTGGGGAAGTTGAGGAAGCTCATGCCCGTGCAGCGGTAGCCCCACTTGCCCGGCACTGCCGTCTCCACGCAACCGATGGCGGAGTAGTTGTACGCGTCCTCGCGACTCACGCCCTTGTCGATGAAGCTCGGAATGATGACCTCGTCATCATTGAAGGCAGGCATGCCAAAACCACAGCGCACGACCTCGATGGCCTCGGCCATGAAGTCTGCCGGGAGGTTCTTGTGGTAGCGCACCGTGAGGTTGGGCTGGGTGAGGTGGCACTGTGCCACGCTCTTGAGGATGAGCCAGCTCATGGGGTTGGTGGCGTCCTGCGGCTCGCCGTTCACGAGCTTCTGGCCACCTACGGTGACGTTCTGGTAGAGCGGGCTTCCCGCAGAGAACTGCGTGTGGCTCCAGGAGCGGATCTTGTTGATGGTGTAGGTCTTGAGCCAGAGGTTGCACATGAGCTCGTCGGCCTCGGCCTCCGTGACGCGACCCGCCGCCAGGTCTGCCTCGTAGAAGGGCCAGAGATACTGGTCCATGCGGCCATAGGAAAGGCTGTGGCCGTTGGACTCAATCTGCAGCACGAGGTGCGTGAGCCACACGGATTGCACGGCCTCGCGCAGGGTGCGGGCAGGCTCATAGGGCACGCGGTCGAGCGCCTCGGCCATCTGCGTGAGCTCGTTGGCACGGCCAAGGTTGCCGGCGGTTCGCGCCTGATCCGCCTGCTCGCGGGCCAGCACCGCAAAGCGGCCCGCGAAGGTCCGCATGGCCTCCACCACGATAAGGATGGCACGGTAGAAGTAGCTCTTTTGGATGTTGCGATAGTCCGTGAGGTCAAGCTCATCGAGCTTGGCCTGGGCGCGGCGGGCGTAGGTTGCGAGCCCCTCGCGCAGGAGGCGCCCGTAATCCACGGCGCAGTGGGCATCGCCCGAGGTGATGTTGCCCTCGCTCTTGATGATGCCCAGGTCATAGAAGAGCTTAGAGTGGGGCGGGAAGGCGGCAAGGCCGCGGTCTAGCAACGTATTGTGCTCCCAAAACGGCGCGATGTCGCGTAGCCTCTGCTTGTTCTCCTCAGTGATGTAGAAGCGGTCGCCGTCGCGCTTGTCGAACTTGTCCAACTCGTCAATGACCCAGCTCATGGCGTACTCGGGGAAGATGGGAGCGCCGCGGTTGGAGGACGCCTGGTTGCCGGCGATGAGCGTCTCCGGCTCGATGAAGATGGTCATCTCCTCAAGGACCCGCTTGAGCATGATGGCGCGCTTGAGGGCGAGGGGCTGGTCTGCGCAGTCGCGGTAGACCTCGGTGGTAATGACGGCGCGTTCAACGTCCACCTGCGGCTTGGCGTCGAGCAGCTGGTCGCGGAAGCTCTCCATGCGCGGCGTGAGCTGGCCGAAGTGCTCCTGCGGTGTTTGGCTGGACATACGTGCTCCTCACTCTCGCGTGCGACGTGGGCCCATCTGGCCCCGCCGACCCTTCTTCTGGCGCCAGTATCGCGCCAAATTACCGCACTGTCAACGTTCGTAATAGATTATAATTTCGTTCGTAAGTATAATATGCTGCGGATACATGTTCTGCCGCGCAACCCCGAACCCTTGACTCCAGAAGGAAGGCACCATGGACGGGCAGCACGCCATCGTCTTCAATATCCAGAAGTTCAGCCTGAACGACGGGCCGGGCATCCGCACCGTGGTGTTCCTCAAGGGGTGCCCGCTTCGCTGCGCCTGGTGCGCCAACCCTGAGAGCCAGCTCACGCGCCCCCAGCTCGAGTGGGATGCCGGCAAGTGCCGCCGTTGCGGCACGTGTGCGCGACTCTGCGGGGACGGAGCGATCACGTTCGACGGCGAGCGCGTGTCGCTCGACCCCCGCCGCGCCGGCGAGCACCCGGAGTGCGCCAAGGCCTGTCCGGGCAAGGCCCTGGAGCTGGTTGGCCGCGAGCGAGACGTGGATGACGTCGTGCGCGTCTGCCTCCAGGACCTGCCGTTTTACGAGCAGAGCGGGGGCGGCGTGACGCTTTCGGGCGGCGAGGCGCTCCTGTGGCCCGAGTTCAGCGTGAACCTGCTCAAGGCCCTGCACGAGCATGGCGTTCACACGGCCATCGAGACCACAGGCTACGCGCTACCCGAGACGTTCGCCCGCGTAGCGAAGCATCTGGACTACCTGCTCTTCGACGTAAAGCACTGGGACGACGCCCGCCACCGCGAGGGCACGGGCGTCTCGAATCGGAGCATCTTGGCCAACCTGGCCCACGCGGTCGCGGCTGGCAAGGAAGTGCTGCCGCGTATACCGGTGATCCCAGGCTTCAACTTCGATGCGGAGCATCCGATGCGGGCGGCAGAGGGCTTTGCGCGCGTCTTGCACGAGGCGGGCTTACCGCGCTGTCAGCTTCTCCCCTTCCACCAGTTTGGCGAGAACAAGTACGAGCTGCTGCAGCGCAGCTACGAGCTTGCGCAGGTGGGGGCGCTGCACGAGGAAGACCTTGGCGGGCTGATCGACGGGCTCAGGGCGCGGGGGGTCGATGCGTTCGTGTAAGGCGAAGGCGCTATCGGTGCCTCACGCACGTGACCCTGGCTCCCGTGCGCTCGAGCTGGCCACGCGCCTCGTACGAGATGGCCTCGTCGGTGATGACCTGGGCGATGCGCTCGTCGATGCGTAGCGGCACGACGCCGTGGCGCTTGAACTTCTCGCTCTCCGTGAGGACGACGACGCCCTCGGCGCACACCGCCATGTCCCGGATCGCCTCGGCTCTCAGCAGGTCGTCGTTCGTGAACCCGAGCCGCGCGCTCCAGCCGTCCACACCGATGAAGAGTCGATCCACGCAGAACTCCTCCGCACAGCGACGCAGTATGGGACCAACCGTCACCTGCGAGTCGTTCTGATAGTCCCCGCCGAGCAACGTCACCCGGGCCGTCGGCGTCGAGCGCACGTAGCCTGCGATGAACGCGCTGTTCGTGATGATCTGCACGTCATGGCGCGCCGCGACGATGGCCTGGGCGAGCAGGGCGCAGCAGCTCCCGTTCTCGATCATCACGGTGTCGCCGTCCGAGACGAGCCCAAGGGCGGCCTGGGCTATCCGCAGCTTCTCGTCATAGTGATAGGCGAGGCGGCCGTTGATGTCGTCCCTGCTCGCGAGCAGGGCATAGCCGTGCTCGCGCTGGATGATGCCACGTTCCTCGAGGCCCGTGAGGTCCTTGCGCATCGTCACCTCGGACACGCCGAGCGTCGAGGCGAGCTCCGAGACCTCCACCCGATTCCGCTCGTTGAGAATCTCGAGAATACGCGAGTCGCGAGCCCCCATGGCCACTCCTTCGGTCAAGCGCGGCTTCCTCTACCCCGGCGTCGACAAGCGGCCCAAGAGAAGACGAGCTGAATAGATGAGTCTGTGGCTACGAAATGCCACCTCATCAGTATCATATTGCTTCCATACGCTTTAATATTAGCCTCAATCTATACTGGTTCATCCTATAGATAGGTGTTTCCGGTAACCGGAAGTCTTCCATCTTGGCAAAGCCTCCTTCTCTTTCTTCCTCTATTGTCCTCATAGCAGGCTGCAGCTTCGTTCGTAATATTTCTTTACTTCATTAGAAATCGTCTTACGAAGAGAGGGGCGTATGATTGGAATCATCTTGGCGAGTCACGGGAAGCTCGCCTCTGGAGTACGTCATAGTGCCTCCATGGTGTTTGGAGACCAGCCTTCAAGTGCCGACGTATCCCTCATGCCCGGTGAGGGACCGGAGGATTTCAGGCGTAAGCTCCTTGACGCTATTGATTCCCTAGATGAACGACGCGAGGTGCTGATCCTCGTCGACCTCTGGGGAGGCACTCCCTTCAACCAGGCAAGTCTGTTGTTGGAGGAGCACGATACCTGGGCCTTGGTCACGGGCATGAACCTCCCCATGGTCATCGAGGCATATGCCATGCGCTCCTCGGTCCCGACCGCATTCGAGTTAGCCGATTGCCTGCAGGCAAGGGGACGGGAGTGGATGCGCGTAAAGCCCGAGTTCCTCACTAGGGAGCCCGATCCGGCGGATCCCCCCGTCAGCGCACCGGCCACCAAGGCAAACGAAATCCTCCCTCGGGGCACCGTCCTCGGAGACGGAAGGGTCGACATCGCTTGGACCCGCATCGATTCGCGCTTGCTCCATGGCCAGGTTGCCATGGCATGGTCAAAGCAGATCCAACCCACGAGAATCATCGTCGTCTCCGACGGCGTCTCCCATGACGCCCTGCGCAAGAGCCTCATCACCGAGGCGGCGCCGCCGGGGATACGCGCAAATGTCATTCCCATCTCGAAGATGATCGAGATAGCCCACGACCCACGATTCGGCTCCCAGCGCGTCCTGCTGCTCTTCGAGAATCCAGCCGACGTCCTGCGCTGCGTCGAAGGCGGCGTTCCCATACGGCATGTCAACATCGGCTCCATGGCGCACTCTGCCGGCAAGACGCTCCTCAACGATGCCGTCTCCGTAGACGCTCAGGACGTCCAGGCGCTCAGTGCCCTGCGCGATCACGGGTGCACCTTCGGGGTGCAGAAGGTCCCCACTGACAAGAGCCAGGACATCTGGGGGCTCATATCTAGGTCTGGGCTCTCCACCACAACCGACTCGACGCAGTCATAAGGAGCGGCTCCATGGAAATCCTCCAAATCATCCTCGTGCTCATCGTCGCGTTTCTCGCCGGGCTCGAGGGCGTCCTTGACGAGTTCCAGTTTCACCAGCCCATCGTCGCCTGCACGCTCGTCGGCCTCATTACGGGGCATCCCATCGAGGGCATGGCGCTCGGCGGCTCACTCCAGCTCGTGGCCCTCGGGTGGATGAACATCGGAGCTGCCGTCGCGCCCGACGCGGCCCTCTGCTCCGTCGCATCGGCCGTACTCGTCTGCATGAAGGGCGTTGACGTGGGAGTCGCCACCGCGGCGGCCATGGCCTTGGCGGTGGCGGGCCTCGCCCTCACCATCTTTGTGCGCACCGTTGCCGTAGGCATTATCCACGTCGCCGACACCGCGGCGGATAGGGGTAGCGGCCGCGGCATCGACGTCGCCCTCTATGGCGCCCTCGCGCTTCAGGGCCTTCGCATCCTCATCCCGGCGGCACTCGTCATGGCCGTGCCCGTCGAGGCGGTCCAGGCTGCGCTCGTCGCCATCCCCACCTGGCTCACCTCGGGCCTTTCGGCGGCGGGCGGGTTCATCGTGGTTGTGGGATACGCGATGGTCATCAACATGATGGCCACCCCCAAGCTCTGGCCATTCCTCATCATCGGCTTCGCGCTGGCAGCGCTCTCCGAGCTCAACCTCATCGCACTCGGCATGATCGGGGTCGCGCTCGCCCTCATATACCTGCAAGTCGCCCCCGAGTTCAACAGCGGGAGCTCTGCGGGAGGCGGCAAGACCTATGCCGTCGATGACGCCATCGACGACATCCTCAACGACTACGAATAGGTGGGAGCACATCATGACGACATGCGTCAGTTCGAGGAACCACCTCGACACGAGTTCGACCGACCCCGCGCGCATGGAGGGGACGGATTCGGCTCAGGCCCCCAAGCTCACGCTCTCCGTCTCAGACCGACGCAAGGTATGGCTGCGCAGCACCTTCATCCAGGGCGCCATGAACTACGAGCGCATGCAGGCGCTTGGCTGGTGCTACTCCATGGTGCCCGTGATGCACAGGCTCTGGCGCCAGGACGCCGACAGGTCAGCCTTCCTCAAGCGGCATCTTGAGTTCTTCAACACCCATCCCTATCTCGTCTCCCCCATCCTGGGCGTCGAGATGGCTCTGGAGGAGCAGCGCGCCAACGGGGCCGAGGTCGACGACGAGGCAATCCAGGGCGTGAAGATCGGCATGATGGGACCGCTCGCCGGCGTCGGTGACCCCATCTTCTGGGGAACACTCCGCCCCGTCCTCGGTGCGTTTGCCGCGGCCCTGGCCCTCTCCGCCAATATGCTGGGACCAGCCATCTTCTTCCTGGCATGGAACGCGATTCGACTCGCGTTCACGTGGTACACGCAGGAGCTTGGTTACCGCCAGGGCTCAAACATCACCAAGGATCTCTCCGGCGGCATGATGCAGAAGGTGACGACCGGCGCCTCCATCCTCGGCATGTTTATCATGGGGGTGCTCATCCCGCGCTGGACGAGCATCGATCTCTCCAAGCTCGTCTTCTCCAGCACGAGCATGGGCACAGTGGCTGACAAGTTCCCCGCCCTCGACACGCTCACCGGTCTCGTCAACGGTGGTGGCGCGATCACCGCAGAGGCGCTGCAGAACGGCCTCTCCGCCCTGAGCTCGATCAGCAGCAGCGGCTACTCGATTGTCACGAACGGTAACGTCGCCCAGCTCGTGAATACCGTGACGCTCCAGAGCGTGCTCAACCAGTTGCTTCCCGGTCTCCTTCCGCTGGGGCTCACGATCGTGTGCATCGTGCTCCTCAAGCGGAAGGTAAGCCCCATTGCCATCATCTTCGGGCTGTTTGCCGTTGGCATCCTGGGCGCGCTTGTCGGGATCTTCTAGGTCCCGCACGAGGGATATCTGCCAGTGCCTCCCACAAAGAAGGGCCGGCACCCTCAAAATGAGGGACCGGCCCTTTATCTGACCATGCGCGCCGAATCCGCGCCGGCTCGCACCGGTCACCAGCGTTGGCTAGCCGCGCACCTCGCCGCCAGTGGAGCGGCACACCTTCTTGACGAGCTTCTCGTGCGCCTTCTCCACCTCCTCGCTCGTGAGCGTGTGGTCGGCCGCGCGATACGTGAGCTCGAACGCCATCGACTTCTTGCCCACGCCCACGCGAATCGGGTCGCGGTAGACGTCAAAGAGCCGTGCGCTCTCGAGGAGCTTGCCGCCCGCGCTCTCGATGCGCTGCATGAGCCTCTCGCAGGTCACGTCCTCGTCCACGACGATGGCAAGGTCGTGCGTGATGGCCGGGAGCGTGGGCACGTCAACGTAGGGCAGCTCGCGCTTGGCAAGGCGCAGCAGCGCCGCCTCGGAAAGCTCGAAGGCCACGACGTCCTCGGAGATGCCGAAGTTGGCAAGCGATGTGGGGTGCACGTTGCCCACCCAGCCAAGCAGCTCGCCGCCGCCGGCGTAGACCTCGGCCGCGCGGCCGGGCTGCAACCACGGATACTTCTCGGGCTTGGCGACCTTGAAGTGCACCTTGGTGATGCGCAGAGCCACGAGCAGGCGCTCCACCACGCCCTTGGCGTCGAAGAAGTCGAGCTTGCGGTGCTTCTCGTTCCAGCCGTCCTGACCCCAGGCGCCGGCAAGCACGCCCGCCACGGAGCGCGGCTCGTCGGGAAGCGTGCGCTTCTCGTGGCCGAAGAACACGCGTCCCTGCTCGTAGAGCGCCACGTTGGGCACGCCGTGGTCGAGGTTATAGGCCACCGAGCGCAGAAGGCCCGGCAGGATGGAGCGGCGCATCTCGCCCTGGTCGGCGAGCAGCGGGTTCATGATGCGCACGGGCACACCGCGACCGGTCTCGGTGATCTGCGCGCGCTCGAGGTCACCGTCGATCGCGAAGCAGTAGGTCATCGTCTCGGACAGGCCGCAGGCACGCAGCGTGGAGCCGATAAGCTGGCTACGCTGCTGGTCGACGGTAAGGCCGCCGTGGTGGTTCTTGGCCGCCGGCAGCGTGGGCGTCACGCGGCCCATGCCCCAGAGGCGCAGGACCTCCTCGATGAGGTCGGCCTCGCGGGTGAGGTCCGGGCGGTTGGTAGGCGCCACCACCTGCAGCACGCCGTCGCGTTGCGGCACCACGGCGCAGCCGAGGCGCTCGAGCAGATGGCACATGTCGGCGTCGGAGATGTCGGCACCGCAGACGGCGCGCACCCGATCAGGGCGCAGCGCGATACGCACGGCCTCGACGGGCGAGGGATAGGTGTCCACACGGCCGGGACACACCGTCGCGCCGCAGCAGCTCTCGAAGAGCGCCGCCGCGATGTCGGCGACCTCCTCGCAGCTCGCAGCGTCAACCTGGCGCTCGAAGCGGATGGAGGCCTCGCTCATGAGGTTGAGGTTGCGGCTCGTGCGGGAGATGTGACTCTTGTCGAAGCAGGCGCTCTCGAGCAGGACGTCCACGGTGGAGTCGTTAATCTCGGAGTTCTCGCCGCCCATGACGCCGGCCAGCGCCACCGGGCGCTCCCCGTCGTCGGTGATGACGGCCATGTCGGTCGTCAGCGCGCGCTCGACCCCGTCGAGCGTGGTGAGCCGCTCGCCGTCCGTAGCCGCACGCACCACGATGTGGCGACGCCCGTCGCGCTCGGAGAGCTTGCCGAGGTCGAAGGCGTGGAGCGGCTGGCCCGTGAGGTACATCACGTAGTTCGTGACGTCAACGACGTTGTTGATGGGACGGCTGCCCGCGGCGATGACACGACGGGCGAGCCACTCGGGCGACGGGCCGATCTTGACGCCGCGCACGACGCGCGCCACGTAGCGGCTGCAGAGCTCGGGCGCGTCGATGCGCACGTCCACGAGCTCGCTCGAGCGCGGGCCCTCCTCGCGCTCGATGGCCGGCAGGTCGATGTGCGTGTCCTCGTCGAGGATGGCGCCCACCTCGGTGGCCATGCCGGTCATGGAGAGGCAGTCGGGGCGGTTGGGCGTGATCTCGCAGTCGAGCACCACGTCGCTCGTGCCGTGGTACTGCGAGAACGGCATGCCCACGGGGGCGTCGGGCGGCAGGATCATGATGCCGGAATGGTCGCCGCCCAGGCCCAGCTCGCGCTCGGAGCAGTTCATGCCGCAGGACTCGACGCCGCGAAGCTTGCTCTTCTTGATCTTCACGTCACCGGGCAGCACCGCGCCGATCATGGCCACGACGATCTTGTCGCCCTCGTTGAAGTTCTGGGCGCCGCAGACGATCTGCAGCGGAACGGGGTTGCCCGCCTCGTCGACGTTCTTGTCGCCCACCGACACCTTGCAGAGCCACATGTGGTCGGAGTCGGGGTGGGGCCGCTTGGAGACAACCTGGCCCACCACGACGTGATCGAGATGCTCGCCCACGTTCTCGATGGTCTCGACCTCGGTGCCGGTGCGGATAAGCTCGTGGTAGAGAACCTGCACGTCATCCGGCAGATCCACCATGGAGTTGAGCCACTCATATGAGATGCGCATTGGGATGCCTTTCTGCTTGCGCGGGAATTGCCTTGGGCGTACGACCTGCAACTAGAACTGCTTGAGGAACCTCTCGTCGCCCGTCATGAGCATACGCAGGTCGGGGAGGTTGTAGCGCAGTGCCGCCACGCGCTCGGCACCGATGCCGAAGGCGAAGCCGGTGTACTTCTCGTGGTCGACGCCGCAGTTGTCGAGGACGTTGGGGTCGACCATGCCGCAGCCGAGGATCTCGAGCCAGCCCGTGCCCTTGCAGAAGCGGCAGCCCTCGCCGTGGCACACGCCGCAGGAGACGTCGACCTCGCAGCTGGGCTCGGTGAACGGGAAGAAGTGCGGGCGATAGCGCGTGGCGCGCTCACGGCCGAACATCTCGCGGATGAAGTAGTCGAGCGTTCCCTTGAGGTCGCCGAAGGTGATGCCCTCGTCGACCACGAGGCCCTCGATCTGGTTGAACTGCGGCAGGTGGCACGCGTCGGGGGTGTCGGGGCGGAACACCGTGCCCGGGCAGATCATGTAGATGGGCGGCTTGTGGTTCTCCATCGTGTGCGCCTGGACGCCGGAGGTCTGGGTGCGCAGCAGGATGTCGGACTCACCATTGGCGTGAACCTCGGAGTGCTCGAGCGAGCCGGGGTTGTTGTCGACGACGTAGAAGGTGTCACGGGCGCTGCGGCTGGGGTGGTCGAGCGGGGCGTTGAGCGCGGTGAAGTTGTAGTAACTCGTCTCGATGTAGGGACCGTCCTCCACGGTGTAGCCCATGCCGCAGAAGATCTGCTCCATCTCCTCGATGATCTGGGAGATGAGGTGCTGGGATCCCACGTTGGGCACGCGGCCGGGCAGCGTGACGTCGACCGAGTCGGCGGCGATGCGGGCCTCGAGGGCGGCGTGCTCCAGCTCGTGGCGGCGCTGCTCGAGGGCCGCCTCCACGCGGGCGCGCACCTCGTTGGCGAGCTTACCCACCTGCGGGCGCTCCTCCGGCGCAAGCTTGCCCATCTGACGGAGAGCGCCCGTGAGCGAGCCCCTCTTGCCCGTCACGGCCACACGGATCTTGTCGAGGTTGGCGAGGTCGGACGCCCCGGAGATGCCCGAGTGCGCCTCGGCCTCGATGGCCTTGAGGTCGTCGATGATCGACATGGTGTGTTGCCCCTTCCCGCACGGGCCTTGCCCGCGCACAAAAAACGCCCCTGCATACGCACCTGCGCACACAAGGGCGAACGAATCCGCGGTACCACCTTGCTTGCCGTCGGCTGTAGTCGCTGTGAGACGCCCGACGTGCCACTTTGACCCCGTCTCGTGGGGCTGACGGCTTCCCTACTGGGCGGCGTGGAAGCGCCTCCGTTCAGGTTGCTGCTCGGGAGTGAACTCCGGCCGTCTGCCTTGGAGGGGGCTCTCAGCCGATGACCCCCATCTCTTGTCCGCTGGCAACGCGACGTCCGAACCTCTCCGTCAACGCACTGGTCGTCACTATAGCACGCACACCGTGCGCTCACACGCTCGTGCCCGCACGCGCCGCCCGCTCGCACGCCGCACGCTTCCCCGCAAACGTTGAGGTGGTGATATTCGGTCGAAATCGCCCCGCAGAGCGACGAAAACGGCCGGAGACCGCTACCTCACCTTGGGGGAGACGCGAGAGGCGCGCAGAAGCCGGAGGGCACGGGGCCGCAAGAAGGCTGCGCCGCGCCGCCAGCACTCAGCTGACGACGTGGCACACCAAAGCGGCGCTACGCGCGATAGAACTCGTGCATGTCGGAGACCATCTGCATGAGCGTGGGCTCGTCGGTGTAGGCCATGTGCCCGCAGCCGTAACGGTGGAACGTAATGCGGCGCTTGAGCTCGGCAGGCAGGTAAAGCTGCGAGACCGTGTGCTCCATGTTCCACCACGGCGTCGCCGCGTCGTAGCGGCCGCCCAGGATGCAGAGCTTGGTCGTGGGGCTGCGGCGCAGGGCCACGGCGATGTCGAACGCCAGGTTGGGCGCGGCCACGGTGGTCTCGTCGAAGCCCGGCTCGTCGTGCACCCAGTTCCAGCCGATGCCGATCTCGCCCCAGACGCTCAGGCGGTAGCCGCTCGGCCCCTCGTAGCCCAGCTCGTTGCGCAGGAAGTCGCGGAACGCCCCGTACCACGCGTTCTCGAGCGCATGGTTGGCCGGGTCCTCGCAGGCAAAGTAGAACGAGGAGCGCTGGCCGGGCAGCAGCGACGTCTCGGAGAAGCGCATGTCGAGACGACCGACCATCTTGCCCTCATGCGCCATCAGGTCGCGACGGAAGTCCTCGAGCTCGATACGGCAGTTACGGGCGAGGACGTAGTCGGCGTCGAGGCCGATGAAGCCCGCGACGCGCTCGGCCAGCTCGCGCTTGGCCCTGTCCTCGATGCGGTCACCGAGCATGAGGCCCTGCGCGTAGGCACCGCCCGCGAACTCGCCGGCGCGGTCGAACCACTCGTCGGGGTCGACGTCCTTGCCCACCAGGCCGAAGTGCTGCGCCGTGGAGGCGAGGCTCGGCAGCATGCCCACGTAGTAGAGGTCGGAGCCCGGGAGGTTCTGCGTCCAGTCAAAGTACGCCGAGAGCATCACCACGCCCGCAAGCGGCACGCCGGCCTCACCCAGATAGCGCATGAGCACGGCCGAGCGCATCGTGCCATAGGACTCGCCGTAGATGTAGAGCGGGGAACCCCAGCGGTTGTGCTCCTCGAGCCACTCGCAGATGGCGCGGCAGAAGGTGCGCGCATCCTCCTCGAGGCCGTAGACGCGCTTGGTGTCATAGCCGTCGGCCACGCGCGACCAGCCCGTCCCGAGCGCGTCGAGGAACACGAGGTCAGTCTCGCGCAGGAGTGTGCCGGGGTTGTCGACCACCTCGTAGCCGGCGCCCACGAAGTCGAGGCCATGGGTGACCACGCGGCGCGGGCCCAGGCCGCCGAAGTTGATGGGCACCGACGACGAGCCGGGGCCACCGTTGTAGGCGAAGGTGACCGGGCGCTTGAGACGCTTGCACTTCTTGCCGTTGACGGTGCTCGCCACGTAGGACACGTTGAACATGCGCCCCTCGAGCACGCCCTGCTTGTCGTGGATGTCGAGGTGCGACGCCGTGGCGGTGTAGTCGATGGACTCGTCGCCCACGTGCCAGGAGAGCCTGGCGCTCCGGGCCTCGGGCACGGCGTTGGGGCCCGCGTCGACGGTTGCGGCCGCTAGCTGCTCTTCGTTGCTCATGGCTGCCCCCTACTCCACGCCGAGCATGTCGCACAGCGACAGCATGTAGATCTCGGCCGCGTGCACCACGTCCTCGACGTCAACGTCCTCGTTATAGCCGTGGATACCGGCGTTGTTGGCCGGGCCAAACTGGATCGTCGGGGCGCCGAGGGCGCGGTAGTGCGCGGCGTCGGAGCTCGCCCACTGGTAGGCGGGCAGGCACTCCTCGTGCCACACGTCCTCGATGTTCTTCTTGAGACTCGTGACCAGGGTGGACTCGTCGTCGGTGTAGTTGCCCTCGGCGATCCACTCGTAGGAGGCCTCCACGCCGCTGACGCCACTCTTGGCGACCATCGCGTCGACAGCGGCCACAACGTCCTCGTGCTTGCAGCCGTAGGGCAGGCGCACGTCGATCTTGGCGGTCGCGAGGTCGGGCACCTGGTTGATCTTGCCGCCGCCTTCGATGATGCCCACGTTGGCGGAGCAGTGGTCGATGACGTTGCCCACCTTGGGATTGTCGATGGTGCGCTCGGCGATGGTGCGCGAGTTCTTGAGCGCGCGCTCCTGGCTGGGCAGGTAGTGACCCGGCACCGCCGTGAGGTCGTCGACGTTGAGCAGCACGCGGGCAAGCTTCGTGATGGCGTTGTCGCCCTTATAGTTGCCCGTGGAGCCGTGGCCCGGCGTGCCGTGGGCCGTGAGCGTGAGGTGGAGGATGCCCTTCTGGCCGATCTCGATGGTGTCGTGGCCCGTGGGCTCACCCACCATGACCGCGTTGGCGCCGTCGGCGTAGCCGTGCTCGCAGAACCACTTGGTGCCCGTGCCGGCGATCTCCTCGTCGCAGACCACGTGCAGGCGGATGTCGCCCTTGAGCGCCGCGGCGCTCTCATTGAGCAGGGCCATCGAGAAGAGCAGCACCGCAAGGCCGCACTTCATGTCCGAGGTGCCGCGGCCGAGGATCTTGCCGCCGCGGATGTCTCCGCAGAACGGGTCGTAGCTCCAGCCGTCGAGGTTGCCCACGGGCACCACGTCAACGTGGCCGTTAAGCACCACGCGGAAGCCTTCCGGCGTGCCAATGTGGGCATACACCACCGGGTAGTCCTCGCCGGCGTCGGCCACGAGACGCTCGGAGTCGATGCCGTGATTCTTGAGGTAGCCGCGCACGAACTCGATTGCGGGCTCCTGGTCGTCGATGGGGCTCTGGTTCTTGATGCGGATGAGGTGCTGGCACAGCTCCAGCAGGTCGTCCTTGTGGGCGAGAACCATCTCGTGCATCTGTCGCTTCGTAACGCTCATGCCTTCCGAACCGCCTTTCACGCGCGGGTTATAGAACCAGATTCGTGGTGGCAAAGATGCCCTACTCCGCCACCTCATCGTGATAGAGGAAGCACGCCACTCGGTGGTTGGTGCCGACCTCCTTGAGCGCCGGACGCTCGCGGTGGCAGCGCTCCGTGGCGTTGGGGCAGCGGCCGGCGAGCGGGCAGCCGACCTGCTTGCCCACGGGGCTGGGAATCTCGCCCTGGAGACGCATCTCGGGGTGCTTCACGAAGGGGCTCTCGGGCGGGATGGCTGAGAGCAGCGCCTTGGTGTAGGGGTGCAGCGGGTTGGCGTAGATGTCGTCCGCCGGGCACAGCTCCACGACGCGGCCGAGGTACATGATGGCCACGCGGTCGGAGATATGCTTGATGACCGACAGGTCGTGCGAGATGAACACGTAGGTCAAGCCGCGCTCGCGCTGCAGGCGACGGAAGAGGTTGAGCACCTGCGCCTGGATCGACACGTCGAGGGCGCTCACCGGCTCGTCGCAGACGATGACCTTGGGGTCGAGCGACAGGGCGCGCGCCACGTTGATGCGCTGGCGCTGGCCGCCGGAGAACTCGTGCGGGTAGCGCTGGAGGTGCTGGATGTCGAGGCCCACCTCACGCATGAGCTCGAGCACGCGCTCCTGGCGCTTGGTGGCGTCCGGCTCCATCTTGTAGATGAGCATGGGCTCCTCGATGGCCGCCGCCGCGGTGAAGCGCGGGTCGAGCGACGAGTAGGAGTCCTGGAAGATCATCTGGATGTCCTTGTGCACCGCCTTGAGCTGCTCGCCCTTGAGCTTCGTGATGTCGGAGCCCGCGTAGTCGATCTCGCCGGAGGTGGCGCGGTGCAGCTGCACGATGCAGCGGCCGAGCGTGGACTTGCCACAGCCCGACTCGCCGATGATGCCAAGCGTCTCGCCCTCGTACACGTCGAGCGAGACGTCGGACAGGGCGTGCAGGATCTGGGACTTGCCGAAGATGCCCTCGCCCCTGAGCTTGAACTCCTTGCTGAGGTGATGTATGCCGAGGATGACCTTGCGGCCGCCCTCGCCCTGGCCGGACCCGTGCGCGTCTGCCGTGACCTCCGGCGCCGCGGGAGCGGCCACGGTCTCGTTCGTCTTGTCGCTCACGCTAGTTCTCCTCCCCGCGGACGAGCGTCTCCTTGCCGTTCTGCCTGTGGCACGCCACGAAGTGGCCGGGCGACACCTCGACCAGCGGCGGAACCTCCTTCTTGCACTTCTCGCACGCATAGGGGCAGCGGTTGTAGAAGTTGCAGCAGGAACCGGTAAGGCGCAGGTCGGGCGGGACGCCCGGGATGGTCTTGAGATCGGACTTGGCGGTGTCGGAGAGCTTGGGCATCGAGTCGAGCAGGCCCCAGGTATAGGGGTGGAGCGGCTCGGCGTAGAGATCCTCCATGCGGGCGTACTCGCAGGTGCGGCCCGCGTACATGACCATGACCTCGTCGGCCATCTCCCACACGATGCCGAGGTTGTGCGTGATGAGCAGAATGCCCGTGTTGAGGCTCTCCTGCAGGCCCTTGAGCAGGCGCAGTACCTGTGCCTGAACCGTCACGTCGAGGGCCGTGGTGGGCTCGTCGGCGATGATGAACTTGGGATGACAGCTCACGGCCATGGCGATCATGACGCGCTGGCACATACCGCCCGAGAGCTCGTAGGGGTAGGAGTCGAGGCGCTTCTCAGGGTTGGGGATGTTCACGAGCTTGAGCATCTCGATGGCGCGCTCGCGAGCGGCCTTCTTGTCGATGCCGTCGTGGATGCGGATGTTCTCGATCATCTGGCTGCCGACCTTGAAGACCGGGTCGAGGGCCGTCATCGGATCCTGGAAGATCATCGAGATGTCCTTGCCGCGCAGCTCGCGGATCTCGGCGTCGCTCGCGTGCACGATGTCGACGCCATCGAAGGTGATGGTGCCGCCCTCGATCTTGCCCGTCTTGGGGAGCAGGCGCATGAGTGAGCTCGCCGTGACCGACTTGCCCGAGCCCGACTCGCCCACGATGGCGAGCGTCTTGCCGCGGTCGAGCGTGAAGCTCACGCCGTCGACGGCCTTGGCCGTGCCGGCGGCCGTGTGGAAGTACGTGCGCAGGTCGTGCACCTCGACGAGGCGCTCGGAGGACGTGTCAGCACCCTTCTCGCGCGCCTCGGCGCTCTCGCGCACGTCGGTGTTCTTCGTGTCGCTCATGGGCGCTACCTCTTCTGCTTCGGGTCGAGCACGTCGCGCACGCCGTCGCCGAGCAGGTTGAAGCCCAGCACCGTCGTGAGGATGAACATGCCGGAGATGGTGGCGATGTGCGGGGCGGTGCGCAGCGTCTCCTTGCCCTCGGACAGGATGTTGCCCCAGGACGCCGTGGGCTGCGTGATGCCCAGGCCGAGGAACGACAGGGCCGCCTCGGAGATGATGGCGCTCGCCACGTTGAGCGTGAAGTACACGATGATCGGGCTCAGCGCGTTCTGGAAGATGTGCCTGAACAGGATGCGAGCACCCGACGCCCCCAGCACCCGCTCGGCGTTGCAGTACTCCTCGTTCTTGACGATGTGCACCTGCCCGCGCACCACGCGCGCGAAGCTGGGCACGTTGGAGACGCCGATGGCGAGGATCACGTTAAGCGTGCCGGTGCCGAGGATCGTCATGAGGATGAGGGCAAGCAGGATGAAGGGGAACGCCATCATGCCGTCCATGACGCGCATGATGATCGAGTCGACCACGCCGCCGAAGTAGCCGGCCACAAGGCCCAGCAGCACGCCCACGATGGCGCCAAGAATCGAGCCGCCCACGGCGACGAAGATCGAGATGCGCGCGCCGTAGATGATGCGTGAGAGAAGGTCGCGGCCATAGGCGTCGGTGCCGAAGAGGTGCCCGTCGACGCCCGGCTTCTCAAAGGAGTTGACCACGTCGATGGCGTTGGGATCCTGCGGTGCAAGCAGGGGAGCGAAGACGGCGAGCAGCACCATCACGGCCACGATCACGAGGCCCACGATGGCCATCTTGTTGCGGCACAGCTTGTGCCATGCGTTGTTGGCCCTGCGCTCGCGCTTGAGCATGTCCAGGGTGGACTGCTCGGAAAGCGCGTCGTGCACGGACACGGTGTTGGTCTCGGCCATTAGTTCTGACCCCCGCCCTCGTAGCTGACCCTCGGGTTGATGAACATGTAGACGACGTCGACGATGAGATTGATGAAGACGAACGCCACGGCGCTGAACAGCACCACGCCTTGGATGAGCGCGTAGTCACGGCTGTTGACGGCGTTGACGATGAGCGTGCCCATGCCGGGCCACGAGAAGATCGTCTCGGTGAGGATGGCGCCGGAGAAGCAGAACGCGAGCTGCAGGCCCAGCACCGTGAGGATGGGCGGCAGGGCGTTCTTGAAGGCGTGCTTCCAGACGATGAGGGTCTCCTTGACGCCGCGGGCGCGCAGGGCCTTCACGTAGTCGGAGTTGATCGTCTCGAGCATGCTGGAGCGCGAGATGCGTGCGAAGGTGGCAGCCGGGATGGTGGCGAGGCACGCGCACGGCAGAATCATGTGGCTCACCACGTCCCAGACGCCCTTGGACATGGCGCCCTGGCCAAGGGCCGGCAGCCACCCCAGGTTGACCGAGAACGTGAGCACGAGCATGAGGCCAAGCCAGAAGATCGGCATGGAGACACCCACGAGCGCGAGCACCATGAAGACGTAGTCGAAGGCGGTGTTCTGCTTGAGCGCCGACTCCACGCCGATGGGCACGCCGATGAGCACGGCGATGACGAGGCCCGTCAGCGTGATCGAGAGCGTCGCCGGCAGCTTGCCCAGGATGAGCGGCATCACCGTGCTGCTGTACGACACCGAGTAGCCAAAGTCGCCGTGGAGGATGCCCGCCACGTACTCGACGTACTGCTGCAGCATGGGCTCGTTGAGGCCGAGCCGCTCCTTCATCGCGGCGATTTCGTCCGGCGAGGCCTGGGGGCCCAGCATCATCGTCGCGGGGTCACCAGGGATCATGCGCGTCAGCACGAACGTGATGGTGACAACGACGAAGAGGACGGGTATCACCTGCAGCGCCCTCTTCAGGATCGTCTTTCCCACCTGCCATCAACCTCCTCGGGGCCCCGCGCGTGGCGGCAGCCCGCTCCCGGCCTCGGCCGGCTCGAAACAGGACTGCGGCGCAACCAGCGAACCAGCCGCGCCGCAGCAGTACGGACTCTCCGAAGCCTACTGCTCCTTAGAGACGTTAACCTCGTCGTTCACGATGTAGACGAGCTTGTCGGCACGGCTCTGGTAGCCCTGGACCTTCTTAGAGAGGCCCGTGGACACCTTCGTGGTGCCGTAGACGATGATCGGGTCGTAGCCCACGATGGCCTTGAGCGCCTGCTTGTAGTACGCGGCGCGCTCGTCCTGGTCGGTGACCTCGAGCGCCTTGGTGAGCAGGTCGTCGACGTCGGGGTGCGAGAAGCCCGCGCCGTTGCCCAGGGCGCCCTTCTCCTCGGTGGAGAAGAGCTTGTTGAGGAAGAAGTACGGGTCGGGGTACCAGGTCCAGCTCATGGAGTACAGGTCGGCGACGCCGGAGGACGCGGACTCGGAGAACGTGCCCCAGTCGCTCTTGTGGATGTCAAGGTCGATGTTGAGGTTGTTCTTGAGCTGCGACTGGAGGATGGTGCAGACCTTGTCGGCCGTGGTGGCGCCGCTGTAGTAGTAGCTGAGCGTCATGCCGTCGGGATAGCCAGCCTTGGCGAGCAGCTGCTTGGCTCCCTCGGGGTCGTAGGACGGGACGTCGGCCTCGACCGACTCGTCGTAGCCCCAGG
>UWSJ01000028.1 GCA_900549525.1 uncultured Coriobacteriaceae bacterium
TCGACCAGGACGACATGGCGCTTGCCGCCGCCACCGAGCGCTTCGAGCGCGAGGTTCCGGAGGGCAGGCACCTGTTCCTCAAGGGCAACTTCGGCGACCTGGACTCACTCCTCGTCTCCGCCGAGGTTCCCGGCGTGGACTGCTTCCTGTTCGACCTTGGCGTCTCGTCCCCGCAGCTTGACATACCCGAGAGGGGGTTCTCGTACCACGAGGACGCACCCCTCGACATGAGAATGGACCCGGGTAACAACACCCTAACCGCACAAGAGGTCATCAACACCTACACCGAAGCCGACCTCGCCCGGATCCTCTCCCTCTACGGCGACGAGAAGTTCGCCCGTCGCATCGCCGCCGAGGTCGTGCGACGCCGCGCCAAGGCGCCGATCGAGACCACGCTCGAGCTTGTGGACGTCATCAAGGCCGCCATCCCGGCAGCCGCCCGGCGTCACGGGGGCCACCCCGCGCGCAAGACCTTCCAGGCCCTGCGCATCGAGGTGAACCACGAGCTCGACGTTCTCGAGCGCGGGCTGGAAGCGGCGGTTCGCTGGGCCAACCCCGGCGGACGCATCGCCGTCATCAGCTATCACTCGCTTGAGGACCGCATCGTCAAGCACCTGTTTGGCGAGCTCTCCCAGGGCTGCACCTGCCCACCGGATCTTCCGGTGTGCGTGTGCGGGCATGTGCCGATCATTCGCGTCAAGACTCGCAAGCCCCTTGTGGCAAGCGAGGAGGAGCTGGAGCGCAACCCGCGCGCCCGCAGCGCCAAGACGCGCGTCGCCGTCAGGCTCGACGCGTAAGGCCGGCCGCCTGCGAAGGCGGTCAGCGCACACAGGCATCGCCGGCCCCGCGGCCGTCAATGCATAGCACGAGGCACGAACGCAGCACCACCGAAGCACTAACACGACACAACGCACCTAACCGCAGCTCAAACGCACCACCTTCACAGCACACACGAACACGCGCCCATGCACGGGGCCGCCCCGGGCGGCGTCGGTACCTCCATGCCGACTCCGCCCCACGGCCCCCGGGCACGCCGTCACCATCGCAGCAACAGGGATGATTCAGATGTACCAGGGTTCCGAGGCATATCGCCTCGACGCCTCCGAGGGGGCACTCACTCGACAGAGCTCTCGGCCCTCGTTCGAGGTCGTTGAGGGCAGGGGCCTCGACGCCCGTGCAAGGCAGGGCCTCTCGCCGCGCTTCGTCGCGAGGCTCAGGGCGGCGGCCGTCGTGGCCTTCGCGATCATGGCCCTCGCCGTCGTGCGCGTGGGGGTGCTCGCCGCAACCGTCTCGCTGCTCTCCGAGAACACGAGCATGCGCACGGAGCTCAAGGACGCCCGCTCTGCCTCCGACGAGCTCAAGATCGAGGAGTCGGTGCTTGGCAACTCCCAGCGCATCGAGCGCATCGCGACCAAGGCCTACGGCATGGTGCCCGCCTCGAGCGCCGAGCAGATGAACGCGGGTTCCACGGCAGCCCCGAGCGCGGGCGACGCCACCGCGTCGTCTGACGACAGTACGGCTGACAGCTCGTCCTCGGACGTGTCCGCAGATACGACGTCCTCCTCGGACGCCTCCACCGCCGTCGATGACGCCACGACGAGCGCCCTTGCCTCCTCCTCTGCGAGCGCAGGTGACGGGTCTTTCGCCGGCGCAAATGCGGCTGACGTGGACTCGCTCTCCTAAGACGTCACCATCCCGCCGACTCGCGTAGACTATCTTCCCATGAAGCAGTCTCACAACAACTCACGCGGACGCGGCGCTGGCTCGCGCAGGCGCCCAGACGCTGGCTCCCGGCAGGGCACGCGCGGACGCGGCGCAAGGTCGTCCCGCCGCGCCCCCTCGTCCCGAAACGGGCGCAAGGCCCGCGGCCCGCTCTCGTCCTACGACGAGGCGCGCCCGCAGCGCTCGGGCAGGTTCGGCCTGCCGGTGGGCGTCCTCGTCCTGTTTGCCCTCGTCGCCCTCCGGCTCGTGTGGCTGCAGGTCATCGAGGCGCCAAGCCTCGCCGCCAAGGCAGACTCCTACCACACGAGCGACGTGACCATCTCGGCCCGTCGCGGCACCATCTACGACCGCAACGGCAACGTGCTCGCCACGAGCGTTGGCTGCAAGACGCTCTACTGCAACCCCAGCGAGATCGGCGACAAGTCGCGCGCGGCCGACATCCTGGCCACCTCCCTCGGGGGAGACGCGAGCGACTACTACAGCACCCTCTCGCAGGACACCACCTTCGCCTACCTCAAGCGACAGGCCGACACCGACGCGGCCGACAGCGCCACCTCGGCCCTCTCGAGCGCGGGCATCAAGGGCGTCTACACGCTCGACGACGTGAAGCGCGTCTATCCCAACGGGGCCACGGGCGCCCAGGTGCTCGGCTTTCTTGGCACGGACGGACATGGCCTGTCGGGCCTCGAGCTCTACTACGACGACGTGCTCTCGGGAACCGACGGCCAGATGATCATGGAGCGCGGCGCCGACGGCACTCCCGTCGCGGGAGGTGCCTACGAGATCCACGACGCCACCGACGGCCAGGACATCATCATCTCGCTCGACCTCAACGTCCAGCGGGTTGCCGAGGAGCAGCTCACGGCCGCCGTCTCGACCGCAGAGGCGAAGTCGGGCAACGCCATGGTGACCGATCCCCAGACCGGCGAGATCCTCGCCGCCTGCTCCACGCCGATGTTCGATCCTAACGACTCTTCGACGATCACCAACGAGGCCCTCAAGCTCCAGAACGTGTCCGACTCCTTTGAGCCGGGTTCGACGTTCAAGATCGTCACGATGGCCATCGGCTATGACGCCGGGGTCATCAACCGCAACTCCACGTTCACCGTGCCCGCCAAGGTGAAGGTGGGCGACGACTACGTGAGCGACGACGACGGGCGCTCCTCCACGATGGACATGACCCCCACCGAGATCATGCGGCGCTCGTCAAACGCGGGGGCGGCCATGGTGGGCATGGCGATTGGCACCGACACCTTCGCCGACGGTCTCTCGCGCTTTGGCATCGGCCAGGCGACGGGCATCGACTTCCCGGGCGAGTCGGCGGGCATCGTGGCCAGCCGCGACGAGTACACCGGTGCCACCGTGGGGTCGGCCTCCTTCGGCCAGGGCATTGCCTTCCCCAGCGTGCAGCTCGTGCGGGCCACCGGGGCCGTGGCCAACGGCGGTACGCTCGTGACCCCGCACTTCCTCGTCCAGAAGGGGGCCGACAAGGTCGACTGGGGCGAGGGGACGCGCGTCATCTCCGAGCAGGCCGCCGCCGACACGACGGCCGACATGGTGACGGTCGTCGACAGCGGCACGGGCAAGCTCGGGCGCGTCGCGGGCTATACGGTCGCTGGCAAAACCGGCACGGGCGAGCAGGCATCGAGCTCGGGCGGATATGCGAACGGCGAGCTCATGAGCTCGTTCATCGCCTTCGCCGACGCGAGCGGCTCGGACGCGCAGGTGCTCTGCTTCGTGGGCCTTGCCGGTACGGCCACGCACGGCGGAGACGTGGCGGCGCCCACCGCCTCGGCTATCATGGGTGAGGCACTTACGGACCTCGACGTGGCGACCACGCGCTAGGGGCGGCGCGTCGATGACGGGAGACGTTCGATGATTTCTTGTTCGATGGAACAGATCTGCGAGGCCACGGGCTGCTCGCTCGTGGCGGGCGCGGCTGAGGCCCACGTGGAGGGCGTCGCCATCGACTCGCGCAAGGTGCAGAAGGGCGGCCTGTTCGTGGCCTTCCCCGGCGAGCGCGTCGACGGGAACGACTTCGCGGCTGCCGCCGTGCGCGGCGGCGCCGCTGCGGTGGCGCTCACGCGCGAGCCGGACGAGGACGCGCTGGCGGCTGCCCGCGAGACGGGCGCCGCCCTCGTGCGCTGCACGGGCGACGACGCCGAGGAGTTCGTGCTGCACCTGGCCCAGTGGTGGAGGTCGCTCCAGGACTGGTGCGTCGTGGGCGTGACGGGCTCGGTCGGCAAGACCACCACGAAGGACATGCTGGCCGCCGCTCTCGGCACGCGCTATCGCGTGCACGCCACGGCCGGCAACTTCAACAACCTCATCGGCGTCCCCATGACGCTCTTCTCTGCCCCCCAGGACGCCCAAGTGCTTGTGGTGGAGATGGGCATGAACCACCCGCACGAGATCGAGCGGCTGGCCGAGGTGGCCCGCCCGCGCGTGGCGCTTGTCACGAAGGTGGGCACGAGCCACATCGGGCTGCTCGGGTCGCGCGAGAACATCGCCCGCGCCAAGGCCGAGATCGTGGCCCCGCTCGCAGACGCCCCCGCCAGCACGGTGGCGCCCGAGCCGAGGCTGTTCCTCACGGCGGATGACGACTTCACGCCCTTCATCCGCGACACCTTCGCGACTCCTGCGGGCGTGCCCGTCACGCTCGTGGGCACGGGCGAGAAGAGCGCGCTTGCGGCGAGCTCCGTGTCGCTCGACGCCGAGGCGCGTCCGAGCTTCGACGTGCGCGTGCTCGAGCAAATCGGCGAGGCGGCCCCCGGGACGTCCTGGCACCAGTCCCTCGCGCTTGTCGGCGCGCAGGTGGTGCCCGACTACCTGCTCGCGCTCGCCGTGTCGCTCCACCTCGGCGTGAGTGCGCCTGACGCGGCCCGTGCGCTCGCGGCGCTCGCGCCCACGCACATGCGCCAGGAGGTCGTGCGCACAGCCTGCGGCTGCCGCATCGTTGACGACTCCTACAACGCGAGCCCCGACTCGGTCGCCGCCGCGCTCGACGCGCTGTGCAGCATGGCGCCGGGGGAGGGCGGGCGTCGCGTCGCCATCCTCGGCGAGATCGGCGAGCTCGGCTCCGAGGAGGCGCGGCTTCACGAGCTCGTGGGCGCCTATGCGGCGGCGAAGTCCCTCGACATGCTCGTCATCGTGGGCACGGAGCGCGCGGACCACATGGAGCGCGCCGCGCGGCTCATGGGCTTCTCGGAGGACAAGATCGTGCGCGTGACGGACGTCGACGAGCTCACGCGCGTCGTGGGCCCCATCCTTGAGCCGTCTGACCTCGTGCTCGTCAAGGCCTCTCGCGCCGCGTACCTCGACCGTTTCGTCAAGGCCATGGAGGGTTAGCGTCATGCTCACCAATCTGCTCATCGGCTCAAAGTACCCCACCTACCAGGTCTTCGTCGCCATATTCGTCGCCGGGCTCATCACGGCCCTGCTCATGCCCGCCTTCATCCGCGCGATGCGCAAGGACGGCATCGGCCAGCAGGTGCGCGCCGACGGCCCCCAGACGCACCTCGTGAAGCAGGGCACGCCCACCATGGGCGGCGTCATCATGCTCGCGGGCGCGCTCGTGACCTGCGCGCTGTTTGCCCGTTGGACGCCCGACCTCATCCTGTGCGTGGTGGCCACCATCGCCACGGGGATGCTCGGGCTTCTCGACGACATCGAGTCGGTGAGCCACGGCCGTTCCCTCGGGCTCACGCCCCCGCAGAAGATGGCGGGCCTCATCGTGGTCTCGGTGGCGTTTTGCCTGCTCGCCGTCAACTGGGTGGGGGTGCCGCCGACGCTCACGTTCCCCGGCGATTTCACGATCGACCTCGGCGTGCTCTCCACCACCATCGGCGGGGTGCAGGTGCCCTGGCTCTACCTCGCCTTCGTCTTTCTGCTGCTTGCGGGCCTCTCCAACGCGGTGAACCTCACCGACGGCCTGGACGGGCTCTCGAGCGGCACGGTCATGGTGGTCATGCTGGCCATGGCGATGGTCGCCTACAGCTACGACGAGATCAATCTCTCCGTCTTCGCCGGCGCCTGCGCCGGTGCGTGCGTGGGATTCCTCTGGCACAACTGCTACCCGGCGTCGATCTTCATGGGCGACACGGGCTCGCTCGCCCTGGGCGCGGGTTTCGCGGCGCTTGCGGTGCTCACCAAGACCGAGGTGACCTCACTCGTCATGGGTGGGCTCTTCATCGTCGAGGCCGTGAGCGTGATCATGCAGGTTGTGAGCTTCAAGACCACGGGCAAGCGCATTTTTCTCATGGCACCGCTCCACCACCACTTCGAGAAGAAGGGCTGGAGCGAGACGAAGGTGGTCATTCGCTTCTGGATCGTGAGCGCCATGTTCGCGGCGGTTGGCTTCGCGCTGTACTTCCAGCTTCGCTAGCAAGGGGTGGCCCCGTCTCGGGGCCGTCGCGTCCCGGTGCCGGGGCGCGCAAGGGATGTCTTCGAGGGGGCTTTCTCGATGGGTGAGGATTGCGGTCGTACGTACGGTGACGTGCTGGTGCTTGGCCTGGGCAAGACGGGCGAGGCGGTGGCGCGCTACCTGCTTGGACCGCGTGCCGAGGGGCGCGTCTCGTCCGTCACCGTCTACGGCGGGGCCAAGAGCGTCGAGGGCGAGGCCACGGCCGAGCTCGAGCGCCTTGGCGCGCGCGTGGTGTGCGGCACCGAGGACGTCGAGGGTTCCTACGACCTCTGCGTGGCCTCGCCCGGCATCTCCGAGTTCTCTCCCTTCTATGAGGCCGCCCGTTCGCATGCCACCCGCGCGATCGGTGAGCCCGAGCTCGCGTGGCTCGAGAGCCCGGAGCGCTGGGTGGGCATCACGGGCACCAACGGCAAGACCACCACGACCGCCCTCGCGCGCGACCTGCTACGCGCGGGCGGGCTCGCGGCCGAGGCCGTGGGCAACATCGGGCGCATGGCCATCGGCGAGGTGGCCCATCGCGAGGAGGGCGAGTGGCTCGTGGCCGAGCTCTCGAGCTTCCAGCTCGCCGGGACGCGTCAGCTGCACCCGCACGTGGCGGTGCTGCTCAACGTGACGCCCGACCACCTCGCTTGGCACAAGACCATGGAGAACTACGCCGCCGCGAAGGAGCGCGTCTTCGCCAACCTCGACGCGGGCGACCTGGCCGTGATCGGCGACATCGACGCCTACTGCCGCGCCATCGCGGGCAGGCTCCGTGCGCGCGGGCTGCGCGTCTGCCCGCTGCTGGCCCCTGGCGAGAAGCCCCAGGAGGGCGAGGCGTGCTGTGCCTGGGAGGGTGCGGACGGCGTGCTGCGCGTCCGTCTCGACGGCCAGACCCACGAGCTGCTTCCCAAGGACGAACTGGCCATCAAAGGCGAGCACAACGTCCAGAACGCGCTTGCCGCCTCCGCCGCCGCGCTCGCCTGCGGCGTGGCGCTCGCCGACGTGCGCTCGGGCCTTCGCGCGTTTCGTCCGCTCGAGCACCGCATCGAGCCGTGCGGCGAGCTTCGCGGGGTGCACTTCGTCGACGACTCCAAGGCCACCAACACCGACGCCGTGAGCAAGGCCCTCACGGCCTTCGCGCCCGGCAGCGTGGTCATCCTGCTTGGCGGGCACGACAAGGGGACCGACCTTGGCCCCATGGCGGCCGACGTCGCTCGTGACGCGCGCGTGGCCGTCTGCTTCGGCGAGGCGGGGGAGCGCATCGCACAGGCGCTCGAAGCCGCTCCCGGTCACGTCGAGGTGCTGCGTGCCGCCCACCTCGAGCAGGCCCTCGACGCGGGTCTCGCCGCGGCGCGTCCCGGCGAGACGGTGCTGCTCTCGCCGGCGTGCTCGTCGTTTGACGAGTTCAGCGGCTTCGAGGAGCGCGGGGACGTCTTCAAGCGCCTTGTGACTGACCGCATCGCGGCGGGGGCGGGCGAGTGACCTCGGGCCTTGGGGTTCGGGCCTCGGGGCTTACGGCCCGCTCGTCCGCCCGGCGCCCCGCCTCGTCCGATGCCTTTGACGGGAGCGTCATGGGAAGGCTGACGCTACGCGCCCCGGCCCGCATCATGGCGCCCCGCGTGCTCGTCATCGCGCTCGCCCTCGGCCTCACCCTGTTCGGCCTCGTCATGATCTTCTCGGCCAGCTCGGTCAAGGCGGTCTCCGCCACGGGCGACGCGTGGTTCTACGTGCGCAAGCAGGCGCAGTTTGCCGTCCTCGGGCTCGTCGGCGCCGTCGTCATCGCGGCCGTCGACTACCACCACTGGTGCCGGACGGCCCTGCCGCTCATCAGCGCCGTCGCCGTCGTCCTCTTGCTCGTCGTCGAGTTCTTCGGCACCGAGACGAACGGCGCCACGCGTTGGGTCATGATCGGCTCGTTCAGCCTCCAGCCCTCGGAGTTCGCGAAGGTGGCCATCCTGATGGCCGCGGTTGGCATTGCCGACGACTACGTTGCGCTTAGGTCCATCAGCATGCAGCAGCTGCTCGTGCGCCTCGGCTTGTTCGTGGGCCTGCCCCTGGCGCTCATCTTTGCCCAGCCCGACAAGGGCACCACGGGCATCGTCTCCGTCATGCTGCTCACGGTTGCCGTGACGGCAGGCTTCCCGAAGCGCTACGCCTGGCGGATCATCATCGCGGGCGTGGCGCTCGCCCTCGTGCTGACTCTTGCCGACGGCTACTCCCGCGCGCGCCTGTTCACCATGCTCGACCCCTGGTCCGACCAATACAAGGACGGCTGGCAGCTCACGCAGGGCTTCATCGCCTTTGGCTCGGGCGGCCTGTTTGGGCGCGGCGTGGGCATGAGCGTGCAGAAGTACTCGTGGCTCCCCGAGAGCCACAACGACTTCATCTTCGCCATCGTGGGGGAGGAGCTCGGGCTCGTGGGGGTGCTGTGCCTGCTCGCGGCCTTTGGCCTCCTCTTCAGGGAGATGCTCAAGGTGGCCCATGACGCCCCCGACCTCGAGGGCCGGCTCTTCGTCACGGGAGCCATGGCAATTCTGTGCGCCCAGCTGTTCCTCAACGTGACGGGCGTGCTGGGGATGTTCCCGCTCTCCGGCAAGCCCCTCCCGTTCATCTCCTACGGCGGCTCGTCGATCATGAGCTGCCTCATGCTCGTTGGCTGTGTCGCGAACGTGTCGCTGCGCTCCGACCTGCCCGAGACGGTGCACGACGTGCGCAGGCGCCAGATGACGCTTGCCGACGAGGACACGGGCGTGGGTGAGGCGCACGTGAGGGACGCGGGCTCGCGGGCGTCCTCGACTCCCATCGGCCTTGCGGCGGGAGCCGGGCGGGGCCTTCGCCTCGTCGAAGGCGGCTCGGAGCGTGCGGGCGCCGCAGGCGATCGTGCGGGCGCCGTATCGTCCGACGGGCGTCGCGCGGGTGGCTCGGCGTCCGCCGGAGCGGGGCGCACCCGCATCGACCTCGGGCCGAGCGCCTCCGAGCGGCTTCGGTCGACGTCGGGTCCCCGCGTGCGTGCCAACGGGCGCGCGGATGCGCGGGCAGCAGGAAGAAACGGTTCTGGCACGGGTCGCGCATCTCGCCCGCGCCGTGGTGGAAGGAGCTAGCATGTCCGACGAGAAGGCCGGCGGCACGAAGCCGCTCGGGGTTGCCATAGCGGCGGGCGGCACCGCGGGCCACATCAATCCCGCCCTCGCGCTCGCCGAGGAACTGCGCGGGCGCGGGCACCATGTCACGTTCTATGGGCGGCCCAGCAAGCTCGAGGGCAGGCTCGTTCCCGCTGCCGGCTTCGAGCTCGTCCCGGTGGAGGTCACCGGCTTCGACCGCTCGCGTCCCTGGTCGGCGCTTACGTCGATGTACCGTGTCGGAGCGGCACAGCGTATGCTCGCGCGGCGCTTCAAGGCGCTTGGAGCGCCTGACGTCGCGATTGGCTTCGGCGCCTACGTCGAGGTGCCGCTGCTGCTGTGGTGCAAGGGCGCCCACGTGCCTTACCTGCTTCACGAGCAGAACTCCGTGCCGGGGCTTGCCAACAAGATGATGGCCCCGCATGCGGCGCGCGTCTGCATCTCCGTGCCCGCAGCCGAGAAGGTCTTCGCCCGCGAGGGCGACGCCTCCCACGTGGTGCTCACGGGCAATCCCGTGCGTCGCAGCGTCATCGACGCCGACGGTGCGGCCGGTCGCGCCTCGCTCGGCATCCCCGCTGACGCGACGCTGCTGCTCGTCTTTGGCGGCTCGCTGGGCGCCAAGACCATCAACGAGGGCATGGCTCGTCTCAAGGGCCGCCTGCTCGCGGTGCCGGGGCTCTATATCGTCCACTCCACCGGCAAGGACGGGTTCGACGCCACCGTCGACGCGCTTGCGCTCACGCCCGCCGAGCAGAAGCGCTGGCGCGTCATGCCCTACATCGACAACATGGGTGACGTGCTCGCGGCCTCCGACCTCGTGCTCTCCCGTGCCGGGGCCTCCTCGATCGCCGAGATAGCCGCGCTCGGTGTGCCGGCCGTGCTCGTGCCGTACCCCTTCGCCACGGCCGATCACCAGACCACCAACGCCCGCTACCTCACGGACGCGGGCGCCGCCGAGCTGTTTGCCGACGACGAGGTCTCCGGGGACAGGTTTGCCAGCGAGCTGCTCGACCTCGTGAGCTCTCCTGCGCGCAGGGCCGCGATGCACGCGGCAGCCTCGGGGCTTGCCCAGGACAAGGCCGCCTCCAAGCTCGCCGACCAGCTCGAGGCTGCGGCACGGGGATAGCTCCTGGCCACGCGCGTCGAGTCCGGCCTCGCTTCCGTCGAGTTCCGGTCTCGCGCCCGCCCCAGTGCCGCCCGCACGGGCGCTTTACCTATCGACACGGGGATACGCGCTGCCATCGACCCGCAGTACCGGCATGACGTTTATGTGCCCGGGCGTGGTGCGCTCCGCCGCCGAAGGGCAGGCGGTCGGCCTTGGGATACACTATCGAGCCGTATGCCCGTGCGTTCTGCGCGCGGGCTCGTGCGTCGCTCGCGCGCCGCAGGCATCCAACGAGGGGATTCGTCACTCATGGCAACCACATCGGCAAAGCTGCCGTTCAATCGCGTTCACATCATCGGCATCGGAGGCGCCGGCATGAGCGGCATCGCGCTCGTCCTCCACGAGCGCGGCTGCCACGTTACCGGCTCCGACCTCAAGAGCTCGCGCTACGTCCGAGAGCTCGAGGCGGCGGGCATCGAGGTGCACGTGGGCCACGACGCCGCCACCATCGACGAGGTCAAGCCCGACGTCGTCGTGGTCTCCACCGCCATCCCCGAGACCAACGTCGAGGTCGTGCGCGCCCGCGAGCTGGGCATCGACGTCTGGCCGCGCGCCAAGATGCTGCCGGCCCTCTCGCTCGGCCACACCACGGTGGCCGTCTCGGGCACCCACGGCAAGACCACCACGTCGTCCATGATCGCCACGATGCTCGACCGCTCGGGCCTCGACCCGTCGTTCCTCATCGGCGGCTTCGTGGAGGGCTACGACGCCAACGGCCGTTCGGGCAAGGGCCCCTACTACGTGGCCGAGGCCGACGAGTCGGACAGCTCCTTCCTCTACTTCGACCCCACGGTAGTCGTGGTCACCAACATCGAGGACGACCACCTCGACCACTACGGCAGCATCGAGAACCTCGAGAACGCGTTCGCCTCGTTCATGGATTCGGTGGGCGAGGACGGCTGCGCGGTGGTCTGCGGCGAGTCCGAGCGCGTGCGCAGGGTCGCGGCCCGCTCCAAGAGCCGCGTGGTGACCTACGGGTTTGCCGGTGACGGCGACTTCGACTACGTCTGCACGCCCGCGCCGAGCCACCACACCATCGAGAGCCATCTCACGGTTACCACGCCGGCGGGCAAGACGGTCGCCGTGACGATCAAGGCCAACCCCGGCCGACACAACATGCTCAACGCTACGGCCGCCATCGCCGCGGCCGACGCCCTGGGACTCGACGTCGAGAAGGCCGCCGAGGCGCTCTCGACCTTCGGTGGCGTCAAGCGTCGCTTCACGCACGTGGCTGACATCGACGGGGTCACCGTGGTCGACGACTACGGCCACCACCCCACGGAGGTGGCCGCCACGCTCGCCGCGGCCCATGACCTCGCCTACGACCGCGTCGTGGTGGTCTTCCAGCCGCATCGCTACAGTCGCACCGCCGCACTCGCCCCGGAGTTCGCCCATGCCTTCGACAACGCCGACGTCCTCTACGTGATGGACGTGTTCTCCGCCGGCGAGATGCCCATCCCCGGCATCTCCGGCAAGACCATCGTGGGCGAGGTCGTTTCGGAGGGCAACGTGGGCGAGGTCCACTACCTCCCGAGCCGCCGCAAGCTCACCGCCGAGCTCGTGCGCGTCCTTCGTCCCGGCGACCTGCTCATCACCATGGGCGCGGGCGACGTGACCCTCGTGGGGCCCGCCTATGTCGAGGCCAGGCGCGAGGCTGACGCCGCCGCGGGCGGCCTCGAGGCGTAGCGCGTGAGCGTATCCAACGCATACCTGGCGCTCTCGGGTGCCGTTGACGCCGACGTCACCTGCGACGAGCGGCTCTCCCGCCGCACGAGCTGGCGCATCGGGGGCCCTGCCGCGATGCTTGCCGTGTGCCATACCCCGCTGGCCCTGGCTCGGGTGATCGAGACCCTGACGGCGCAGGACGTCGACTGGGTCGTGATGGGGAAGGGCTCCAACGTGCTCGTCTCCGACGACGGGTTTGACGGGTGCGTCGTGGTGCTCGGGCGCGAGTTCTCGCGCATCGAGGTGTCCACCGTCGACACCACCGTCACGGCCGGCGCTGCGGCCCTGCTCTCGCGCGTGGTCACCGAGGCCATGAAGGCGTCGCTTGCGGGTCTCGAGTTTGCCTGCGGCATCCCCGGCACGCTCGGCGGGGCCGTCTCGATGGACGCGGGGACGCGCCGCGAGTGGATCGGTCCGCTCGTGCGGAGCCTCGTGGTCTTCCGCCCGGGCACGGGCCTCGTCCGCCTGGGCGGCTCCGAGGTCACGTGGGGCTATCGCTGGTGCAGCCTCGGCCCCGCCGACATCGTGCTCGAGGCCACCCTCGGCCTCGTCCCGGGAGCGCGCGAGGGCATCGCCCGCGACATGGAGGCGCGTCTTGCCAGGCGCCGCGCCACGCAGCCCATGGGCAGGCCCACCTGCGGCTCGGTCTTCAGGAACCCCCTCGGCCCCAAGGGCGCCGGGGAGCTCATCGAACAGGCGGGGCTCAAGGGCATGATGGCCGGCGGCGCGCAGGTCTCGACCGAGCATGCCAACTTCATCGTCAACACCGGGCGCGCCACGGCCAGCGACGTGCTGACCCTCATGCGCGCCATGCAGAGCAGGGTGAAGGAGGTCTCGGGTGTCGACCTCCAACCGGAAGTCAAGTTCGTCGGGTTCACGTCCTAGGGCACGCTCGCAGGCGCGGCCTTCCTCCTCCCGGCCCTCTGGCCGCTCCGGCGCGAGGGGTGCGGCAGGCCGCGCCCCCGTATCCCGGCCCACCTCCACGCGCAGGCTCCAGACCCCCGGGCCCGACGCCGCCTCGCGGCTTCGCGTCCCCGGCGCCTCCCGGCCCTCCGTTCGCGCCGCGTCGCCTCGTCCTTCCGCGGGAGGGGGTCGCCCCTCGGCGCGCTCGCGCTCCTCGCGCGGCCTGTCCGGGACGAGCCGGATTCCGGCGCTCGGCGTCCTTCCGCGAGTCGCCGCGGCCGTCGTTGCCCTGGCGGTCGTGGGCGCGATCGTCGTCGGGGCCCTCTCGGGGCTGCCCGTCTTCGTCATTACGGGCATCGACGCGCAGGGCTCCGAGCACGTGAGCGCCGATGCCATCGCCAAACTCGCCGGCGTGGAGGAGGGGACGACCTTGCTCAACGTCGACACGAGCCAGGTCGAGACGAACGTGAAACGCAACCCCTGGGTCAAGGCGGTCAACGTCTCGCGGCACTTCCCTGACACGCTCGGCATCTCGGTCGAGGAGCGCAGCGTCTTCGCCGTGGTGGTCATTGGGTCCGGGTCGAGCGTCTGGGCGCTCGGGGATGACGGGGTCTGGATCGAGCCCGTGCAACTCGACACGAGCACCACGTCCGACGTCACGGTCGCGGCCCTCGCCAAGGCCGAGGAGCTCGGATGCCTGCTCATCACCAACGTCCCCTCGAGCGTCGACCCTGCCCAGGGCTCTCCGTCGACTGACGACACCATCCAGGCGGTGCTCGCCTACCAGCAGCAGCTGCCCGACACGGTCACCTCGCAGGCGCAGGTCTACTACGCGGCGAGTGCGGGCAGCACCTCGCTCGTGCTCAAGAGCGGCCTCGAGATCTCCCTGGGCTCGCCCACCGACATCTCCGCCAAGGCCCAGTCGCTCACCGAGCTCATGAACTCCTATCCCGACCAGCTCACCTACGTCAACGTCCGCGTGCCGAGCAAGCCCACGTACCGCAAGATCTCGGGCGACATCACGCTCTCCGGCGCGTCGGGGGTGGTGGCCGACAAGCAGCAGAGCGCCACGACGGAGGCGTCCACGACGCAGGGCCAGACGGACTCCTCCGGCTCGTCGGGGTGACGGCGGGCACGGAGCGGGTGCGGTTCGTGCGTGGCGTGGGCGTGAAGGGCCTGCCCATTCGCCCGTTTTCGTTTGACGCGCGGGCGCCGCATGTGTCAACATATGGCGCTTTAACTCATACATAGAGCTAAACCTGAGCTTGAGAGTTTGATCACATGGCTAAGCATGAAGCAAGCACGGTCGGGGGCACCGCAGGCACCGCGCCAAGACGCCGCACGACGAAGCAGAACCGGAGCACCACAGGCAGGGGCAAGTCCCGCACGCAAGGAGGAACCATGAGCGCAAGCGATACCCTCAGCAACTATCTGGCCGTGATCAAGGTCGTTGGCGTCGGCGGCGGCGGCACCAACGCGGTCAACCGCATGATCGAGGAGGGCATCCGCGGCGTCGAGTTCGTGGCCATCAACACCGACGCCCAGGCGCTCGCGCTGTCCGACGCCGACATCAAGGTGCACATCGGCACCGACATCACCAAGGGCCTTGGCGCCGGCGCCGTCCCCGAGGTGGGCGCGGAGTGCGCCGAGGAGAGCCGCGACGAGATCAAGGCGGCCCTGGCCGGTGCCGACATGGTCTTCATAACCGCGGGCGAGGGCGGTGGCACGGGCACGGGCGCCGCGCCGGTCGTGGCCGACATCGCCAAGAACGACGTGGGCGCGCTCACCATCGCCGTCGTGACCAAGCCCTTCACCTTCGAGGGCCGCAAGCGCTCCGCCAACGCCGTCTCGGGCGTCGAGAACCTCGCCGACAACGTCGACACCCTCATCGTCATCCCCAACGACAAGCTGCTCGAGCTCGCCGAGAAGAAGACCACCATGCTCGAGGCCTTCCGCATGGCCGACGACGTGCTGTGCCAGGGCACCCAGGGCATCACCGACCTCATCACGGTCCCGGGCCTCATCAACCTCGACTTCGCCGACGTCTGCACGATCATGCGCGGCTCCGGCTCGGCCATGATGGGCATCGGCTTCGCCTCCGGCGACTCCCGCGCCACCGACGCCGCCCAGGACGCCATCTCGAGCCCGCTGCTCGAGACCTCCATCGACGGCGCCACCCGCGTGCTGCTCTCCATTGCCGGCAACAAGGACCTCGGCATCACCGAGATCTCCGACGCTGCCGACCTCGTGTCCTCCAACGTCGACCCCGACGCCAACATCATCTTTGGCACCACGGTCGACGAGAGCCTCGGAGACCAGGTGCGCATTACCGTTATCGCCACGGGCTTCCAGGACAGCTCCTCGCAGCCCACGCTTCCCACCGAGGCCTTCCAGCCCGCGCCCGCCCCTGCCCGTCAGCCCGCCGCCCAGCCGGCGCGCCCCCAGCAGCCTGCCGCGAGCGCCACGGGCAGCAAGGAGTTCGACATCCCCGACTTCCTGAAGCGCGGCCGCCTCTAATGGTGACCCCCTCGCTCACGAGGTATGTTTCACACGGCGTGACCCTGCTGGGCGACCTGGCTCGTCCCGGCGGGGTCACGTTTGCGTTCACCGAGCGCACGGGCGGCGTGTCCCTGCAGCCGTATGACGCGCTCAATCTGGGCAGCCGCTGCGGAGACGACCCGGTGCACGTGGCCCGCAACCGCGCGCTTGCCCTCGGGGCGCTCGGTGCCGCTGGCATCGCCGAACGGGTCGTCGAGCCGAAGCAGGTGCACGGAGACCACATCGTCGTCGTGCGTTCGGCGGACGAGGACTCGCTCGCGCAGGTGCGTGCGGAGGCACTCGAGGGTGCCGACGCGGTGGTCTGCACGGTGCCCGGCGTCCCCGTCCTGCTCTGCTTTGCCGACTGCGTGCCCGTGGTGCTCGTGGCTCCTGGGGCATTCGCCGTGGTGCATTCCGGCTGGCGCGGCACCTTCGCGCGCATCTCGGCCAAGGCCGTGCGCTCGCTCTGCGCCGAGGCTGGCTGTGACCCGTCCCAGGTTCGCGCCTACCTCGGCCCCCACATTGCGGGGGAGGACTACGAGGTGTCGTCCGAACTTCTCGGCAGGTTCGTTGACGAGTTTGGTACGATGGTCAATGTAAAGGGGATGTTAAGGAACCTCTCCCTTTCCTCAGCCATCACATCCACGCTCGAATCCGCCGGGGTGAAGCCTTGCCTTATCACGGACGCGCAGGTCTCGACCGCATCGCTCACGGACCGCTTCTTCTCCTATCGCGCGGAGGGCGGCCACACGGGCCGTCACGCCGCCATCGCCTTTCTGTCCTAGCGCTCGTCGGCCTGCTCGTCGGCCTGCTCGCGCTTGCGGGCTGCGGCGGGGGCGGTGCCTCGCACACGCTCACGGTCGCCGGCTCCACCACGGTGCTGCCCATCGCCGAGATGGCCGCCGAGGGCTTCGAGGCCCAGGGCGGGGCGCACGTCCTTGTGAGCGGTCTGGGTTCCTCGGCTGGCATCGAGGCCGTCACCAACGGCACGGCTGACATCGCCACGAGCAGCCGCGATCTCACGGCTGAGGAGGCGTCCCACGAGCTCGTCTCCACCGTCATCGCCCACGACGGCATCGCCGTCATCGTGAGCCCCGAGAACCCCGTCTCCGGCCTGACGCTCGCGCAGCTGCGCGACATCTACGCAGGCAAGATCACCAACTGGAGCGAAGTGGGCGGGCCCGACCTCGCCATCCAGGTTGTGAACCGCGACGAGGCGTCCGGCACGCGCGAGGCCTTCCGGTCCATAGTCATGGGCGGCGTCGAGTTTGACCGCGCCGCCGCCGTCCTTCCCGGCACGGGACAGGTGCGCGACGTCGTGAGCCGCACGCCCGGCGCCATCGGCTACATCTCCATCGGCTTCGTGGACAGCGCCTACACGACCACCACCGTGCGCGCCCTGCCCGTCGACGGGGTCGACGCCACCGAGGGCAACGTCGAGGACGGCTCGTACCCCATCAGCCGCGAGCTCTACGTCTTCACCAACGGCGACCCCCGCGGCGACGCCTACGACTACATCTCCTACCTGCTCTCGGACGACATGGAGCAGGTCATCCGCGACGCGGGCTACATCCCCGCCTACGACTCGATACCCGGTGGCAAGGAGGATGCCGAGTGAGCCCCACCAACGAGGCCGCGCCCTCGCTCAAGCAGGTGACGGCGGCCACGCGCATGAAGGAGGCGGCGCTCAAGAACCTCTTCCTCGCCTGCGCCTGCGTGGCGGTCCTCGCCGTCGCGCTCATCTTCGTCTTCACGTTCTGGAAGGCGGCCCCCGTCCTCACCGACATAGGCCTCGGCGCGTTCTTCGGGCTCGACTGGGCGCCCACGAGCGGCCACTACGGCATCCTCGCCCTGCTCGCGGGGTCGGGCATCGTGACGGTAGGCGCGCTCGCCATCGGAGTCCCGCTCGCCGTGGGCTGCGCGGTCTTCCTCACCGAGATCTCGGGCAAGCGGCTTGCGGGCGTCGTGAGCACGGCGGTCGACCTGCTCGCCGGCGTCCCCTCCGTCGTGTACGGCTTCTTCGGGCTCGTGGTGCTGCGCCCGCTCGTCGCCAACGCCACCGGCGGCCTTGGCTTCGGGGCGCTCACGGTGTGGCTCGTGCTGGCCATCATGATCGTGCCCACCATCACCACGCTCACGATGGACGCCCTCCGCTCCATTCCCATGGGCATCCGCGAGGCGAGCTTCGCCATGGGAGCCACGCGCTGGCAGACCATCTACAAGGTGGTGCTTCCGGCGGCCAAGATGGGCATCGTGAACGCCGTGGTGCTCGGCATGGGCCGCGCCATCGGCGAGACCATGGCCGTGCTCATGGTGGTGGGCAACGCCCCCGTCATCCCCGCCGGCGTCGCGAGCCCGCTCTCCACGCTCACGAGCCAGATCGCGCTCGACATGGGCTACTCGAGCGGCCTGCACCGGAGCGCCCTCTTCGGCATGGGCGTCGTGCTCTTCATCATCTCCGCTGCGCTCGTGGGGCTCGTGCGCTTCCTCTCCGCCACGCGCGAGGGCGGGCGCGGCCGCTCGCGCCACCGCCGCGCCAAGGCGGCCGACCGCGCGGTCGCGGCCGGCGGCGTATCGTTCAACCGCGCCGAGCAGCCCGCCGAGCACGCGCCGAAGCCCACGCTGTCGGCTGACGCCGTCACGCCCGTCACGGGCGAGGCCGTGCCGCGCCGGGAGGGCAGCCGCGCCAAGATCCAGCGGCTGCTCGCCTCGGGGGAGGGCAAGGGTGCCAACAAGGGACGCGTCAACGACGTCATGCTCGGCGTGTTCTCGGCCGCCGGCCTCGTGACCGCCGTCGTGCTCGCGCTCATCATCCTGTTCGTGGCGGTGAACGGCCTGCCGGTCATGTCGCCCGACTTCGTCTTCGGCTGGCCGCACGGCGTCAACGCCGAGGGCGGCATCTTCCCGACCATCGTGAGCACGCTCTACGTTACGGCGCTCGCCATGCTCGTCTGCACGCCCGTCGCCGTGCTCGCTGCCGTCTACCTCGCCGAGTACGCCAAGCAGGGGCGTCTCGTGACCTTCATCCGCTACGCGGCCGACACGCTCTCGAGCGTGCCCTCCATCGTCATGGGCCTCTTTGGCTACGCGATGTTCGTCGAGGCCATGGGCCTTGGCCTCTCGATGCTCTCCGCGGCGCTGGCGCTTGCGCTCATGATGCTGCCCATCGTCATGCGCACCACCGAGGAGGCCATCCGGGCCGTCCCGCGCTACATCCGCTGGGGCGCCTATGGGCTCGGCGCCACCAAGTGGCAGGTGGTCTCGAAGATCGTGCTGCCGAGCGCCTTCCCTCGCATCGCCACGGGCGTGGTGCTTGCCATCGGGCGCGCCATCGGCGAGACCGCCGTCGTGCTCTACACCATGGGCCAGGCCATCAACCTGCCCGTCACGCCGCTCGACTCGGGCCGCCCCATGACGATTCACCTCTACCAGCTCGCCAACGAGGGCATCAACATGCAGGCCGCCTACGGCACCGCCCTGCTGCTCATGGCCATGATCCTCGCGTTCAACCTGTTTGCGCGCCACCTGTCGCGCCGCTCCGCCAACAAGTCGAAGGGAAACTGAGCAAGATGACCGTCTACCGTCATGCGCCCGAGAACGGCGGCGCCGGCATTCACGTCGAGGGCTTCGACTTCTGGTACGACAAGTTCCATGCGCTCACGGGCGTTTCCATGGACGTGGCGCCCAACAAGATCACGGCCTTCATCGGGCCGTCGGGCTGCGGCAAGTCTACCTTCCTGCGCTGCATGAACCGCATGAACGACCTCATCGAGGGGACGCGTACGGCCGGTCTCATGGCCCTCGACGGCGCCGACATCTACGCCGACGGGGTCGACCCGGTCGACCTGCGGCGACGCGTGGGCATGATCTTCCAGCAGCCCAACCCGTTCCCCAAGTCCATCTACGAGAACGTCGCCTTCGGGCCGCGCCTTCTGGGTGTCACCTCCAAGGGCGACCTCGACGGGATCGTGGAGGAGTCGCTCAAGCGCTCCAACCTCTGGAAGGAGGTTTCGGATCAGCTCGACAAGAACGGCCTCGCGCTCTCCGGCGGTCAGCAGCAGCGGCTCTGCATCGCCCGCACCCTCGCCGTCCAGCCCGACGTCCTGCTCATGGACGAGCCCTGCAGCGCCATCGACCCCACGAGCGTCCAGAAGGTTGAGGACCTCATGGCCGAGCTCGCGCCCGAGATGACCATCATCATCGTGACGCACAACATGCAGCAGGCCGCGCGCATCTCGGACTACATGGCCTTCTTCTTGCAGGAGCACGCCGGAGAGCCGGCAGGCCTCGTCGAGTACGGCGTAACCCAGGAGATCTTTAGCTCGCCCAAGGACCAGCGCACAGAGGACTACATCACCGGCCGCTTCGGCTGATTGGAGACGCCATGCGAGAGACCTTCAACCGGCAGCTCATCGAGATCCGCCAGGAGCTCGTGTCCATCTACGCCAACATCGACCTGGCCCTCCACGACGCCGTGGACGCGCTTGCAGACGGCGACAAGGCGAAGGCCAAGGCCGTCAAGCAGCTCACCCGCGAGATTGATGACCGCTGCGCCGCGCTCGAGGACCGCGCCTTTGGCCTCATCGTGACCCAGCAGCCCGTCGCGAGCGACCTGCGCCTCATCCAGTTCGCGATCTACGCCAACTTCAACCTCGCGCGCATGTCCAACCACGTGCGCAACATCGCCAAGACCGCGAAGCGCTGCGCGGGCCGCGAGGTCCCCGGCCAGCTCCTCGACCTTCTCGCGAGCGAGGGGCACCTCGTCTACCGCGTGCTCTCGAGCTGCGTCATGGCCATCGTGGAGGAGGACCTGCGCCTCGCCACGAGCCTTCCCACGCTCGACGAGCCGGTCGACCAGCTCTACCGGCAGTTCTTCCGCACGCTCTCGACCCTGGGCCCCGACGACGACATGGACAGCGCGAGCCGCGTGATCATGGCCTCGCGCATGCTCGAGCGCATCTCCGACAACGCCGTGGAGGTGGGTGAGCGGCTCGTGTTCCTGCTCACGGGCAAGCGCCGGAGCCTTGACGACCTGGCCGACCTTGACGACGACGACCTCTGCGGGCTCTACGTGGCGCGCGGTGCGGGCCTTGCGAGCGAGCGCTCCGTTGACGAGGGGCTTGCGCGCCAGATACCCGAGGTTATCATCGAGGGCATCGAATAGCGAGAATCGGGACCCGAGGGCTGGCAAGCGTTGGAGGCGTGCGTGGGCCTAACCTATGACGAGGGCTACGGGCACTTCGTGGCCGAGCGTCGTGACGAGATTCTGGCGCGGCTCCGTGCGGCGTGCGAGCGTGCGGGGAGGGACGCCTCCGAGGTGACGGTCGAGGCGGTGTCCAAGACGGTCGGTCCCGCCGCCGTCGTGGCGGCCATGGACGCCGGGTACGCCACCTTTGGCGAGAAC
>UWSJ01000029.1 GCA_900549525.1 uncultured Coriobacteriaceae bacterium
ACACGGCGTACTCGGTGCACTGCTTGCCCGCGTAGGTCACGTAGCCGCCGCGACGGGCGAGCTCCTCGACCTCGGGCCGGTCGAAGCCGAAGCGTTCGGGCTGCTCGGCCGCGAGCTCGGCCAGGGGCTTGCCGCCGAAGTTCACGTGCGAGAAGGCCGCGAACTGCGAGAAGCCGTGCTCGCCCAGCATGTAGGCGCAGATGGAGTGCTGGTCGACGCCCGTCTTGGCCGCGATGGCGTTGCGCAGGCGTGCGGAGTCGAGCGCCGTGCCGGAGCCGATGACGCGACGCGGGTCGCAGCCGGAGAGGCGCCAGATCTCGGTGCAGACCACGTCGCACGGGTTGGAGATGGATACCCAGACGCCCTTGAAGCCGGCGTCGGCGATGCGGGCCACGAAGGTGCGGGCGATATCGGTGGTCACGAAGAGCTCGCCGTCGCGATCGGTGGCGGAGGCGGTGACCTCGCCGGCGGCGTTCACGATGACGTCGCAGCCGGCCAGGCGCTCGTACTCGTCGCCCACGGCCACGATCTTGCAGGAGCGCGGATAGAACGACAGCGCGTCAGAAAGATCCTGCGCCTCGCTCGTGAGCTTCTGCGCCTTGACGTCGGCGAGATAGAGCTCGTCGGGAATCCCCTGCATGAGTAGGGCGTTCGCAACGTGCGCGCCCACGTGACCCATGCCCACGATGCCAATCTTGCGGATGAGTGCCATACGTTCCCCCTGTCTCGGCGCGGGACGACGGCCGGGATGCCAACGTGCCCGCACGCCGAACGAATTGCAGCTACGGTAGCACTGTGAGCAGCTTCGTGACGTGACATCCGCCGCTCGAGAACCGTAAGATACCTACGCTCGAAGAAACGCACCGCGAGAAGGGCAGACAATCATGGGCTTCAAGACATACACCTGCCCCATCGCACGTCAATGTGGCGGCTGCGAGTGGCTAGCCGTCCCCTATCCCATCCAGCTCAGGCGCAAGCGCGAAGCCGTGCTGAACCTGTTCGCCGACGTCCTGCCAAAAGGCCTCGACGTCCCCATTCACGGCATGGACGAGCTGGGGCTCGAGCCTGTGCACTACCGCCACAAGGCCGCCACGCCCTTCGCCCCCGGCCGAAGGGGAGCCGTGCGCTCAGGCTTCTACGCACGGGGCTCGCACCGCATCGTCCCGTGCGCGTCGTGTCTGGTGGAGGCACCCGGTGCGCGCGAGGCGCTCTCTGCCGTGGCGCGAGCGGCAGAGGAGCTGCACGTCCCCGCCTACGAGGAGGATCGCGGGCGCGGCATGCTTCGCCACGCCGTCGTACGCGTGGGCTGGGCCACCGACGAGTGCCTGCTCACCGTCGTCACGAACGGCCGCGACATCTCCCGCGAGGAGCAGTTCGTCGAGCGCATTCTCGCACATGCGCCGCACGTCACGGCCATCGCACAGAACGTCAACCAGCGCCGCACCAATGCCATTCTTGGCCGCGAGACGCAGGCGCTCTACAACGGCGGGTCGATGGTAGACGAGCTGCTGGGCTGTTCATTCCTGATTGGCCCCACGTCGTTCTATCAAACCAACCCGGCCCAGACCGAGCAGCTCTACGACCTTGCGATTCGAGGCGCCAAGCTCGAGGGCGGCATGCGCGTGCTCGACGCGTACTGCGGCATCGGCACGATAGGGCTCTGCGCCGCGCGACGCACCAAGAACGTCGACATCGTGGGCGTCGAGCAGGTAGAGGGTGCCGTCAAGAACGCGCGCACCAATGCCCGGCGCAACGGGCTTGAGGGCCGGGCTCGGTTCGTGCGTGCCGACGCCACGGCCTACATGCATGACGCAAAATGCGATCGGAGAGGGTTCGACGTCATCCTCATGGACCCGCCGCGCGCGGGATCGACGCAGGAGTTTCTCGACGGGGTTCTGGGCCTGGCCCCCATGCGCGTCGTGTACATATCCTGCAACCCGGAGACGCAGCGCAGAGACATCGATGCGCTGCTGCGGGGTGGCTACGCCATCAAGTCGCTTGACGTGGTGGACATGTTCCCGCACACCAAGCATGCCGAGACGGTCATGGTGCTCGGCCGCTAGCACGCCGCCCGGTCAGTACGCGAAGCTATGCTTCCGAGGCCGTTCCGTGGGCCGCGTCGGCGCCGTCGTCAGGCACGAGGGTGATCTCCGGACGACAACCAAACACTGCCGCTATGTCGGACATAGTCTTGAGCGTCGGGTTTGTCCTGCCGTTCTCGAACCGGCTGATAAACGCCTGCTGCAGGCCGGCACTCTCGGCCACCTGGGACTGGGTCATACCCTTCTCCCGGCGAATGTGCGCGAACGTCTGACCGACGGCTACGCTGAGCCGATGAGCGCCCGTCCCCTTCTGAATCCTCATATGTGCCCCACGCCTCCATGGGTCTCGACAGTGTACGTAGTACCCCGTACTCGCGCACAGAAACCTTTGAAGCAAATAAAACCCATCGTCCTGCGAAGGCGTAGAACCCCGGTTGTCCGGGTTCAAACGGTGCCCGCGCTGACGCAATCGATTTGCTTGCCAACGACCCCCCATTTTGGGGTAGTTGACCGAAAAAAACCAACTATCTATAAGTTATTGATTAAATGCACTGATATTGCATAAGTTATTAATAATATAGCCTATATTGAATATAATTATTCGAATATGTTATCAGAATTGTTTCTGCCTATCAGCAATTTGTTCAATTGTGCGACAACGCCGGTTCAATGGGCTCGTTTGCGCTTGCCACAGCGCCACATGAACCGAAAAGAGGTCGCGACAAGCCCCTACTCGGCCACCTCGACGACACCGTCGGGACGCACCCGGACGCGCCCTTCCGCAAGCAGCTGAACGGCATCCGGATAGAGCACGTGCTCCACCTCGTGGATGGCCGCCTCGAGCTCGTCGACCGTCCAACCCTCACGCACGACCACGGGGCGCTGGGCGAGGATGGGGCCAGCGTCGTAGTCGGCGTTGGCGAAGTGCACCGTGACGCCACTGACCTTGACACCTCGCGCGTAGGCGTCGGCGATGGCGTGGGCACCCGGGAAGCTCGGAAGCAGCGCCGGGTGCAGGTTCACCACGCGATTGGGGAACATCGCGAGTATGGGCTCGTGCACCATGCGCATGTAGCCGGCCATGATGACGTAGTCGACGTGGCGGGCGTAGAGCGCGCTAGCGATGACCTCGTCGGCGGCCATGGGGTCGGCATAGACCTCCTTGGAAAGCGTGAGGGTCTGCAGGCCCGCCGCCTCGGCGCGCGTAAGGCCGTAGGCCGAGGGGCGGCTGGACACGACGAGCTCGATGGATGCGTTAAGCGTACCTGCGGCGATACGGTCGATAAGCGCCTGGAGGTTGGTGCCGGACCCGGAGAGGAGCACGCCGATGCGCAACGGCTCATCGTCACCGGCGGCGCGTCGAGCGGCGATGGCGGTCTGGAGCTCGTTGCCCGCCTGAGGGGCCACCGGCCCCTTGGCCTCTTCGTCGAGAGCCTGGTCGCTTAGGCTTTCACGTGCCATGTGAACTCCCATCATCTGGCGCCTGCGCCGCGCTTTCATACAAACCTGCCCTCCGATTCTACCGAGCCGGAGGGCGGGAATGCGAGATTGCATCAAAAGACGCGGGTCCTGGCGTGAGCGATGCCTGAACGCGAGGCCCATGACGATCGTCACCGCTGTAGGACACCGTGGCGGAAAGCGCCCCCGTGGTGGCATCGGCCGAGACGGTCACCGTAGCCGTCACGACGGCGCTGCTCGAGTTCACGACATCCGCAGACACGGCATCCTCGGTAGTCTCGAAAATGAGGGCCTCACAGCGGGCCGACTCGACAGAGCCGGGACTGTGAGACCCTCTACGCAATCGCTATGATTTGCCGCGCTAGTTCGCCGCTTCGTCCGCGTAGCGCACCTGGCCGGAGCCATTCACGCACGTGCCAACACGGAACGGGTGCTCGCCGACCGCCTCGATCGCGGCGCGGACGGCGTCCTCGTCCTCGGCCGCACAGATGACGCAGAGGCCAACGCCCATGTTGAAGGTCTTGCATGCCTCGTTGGGAGAGAGCTGGGCGCGGTGGCACACCTCGTCGATGACGGGCGGCACGTGCCAGCCAAACTCGCAGGTAGTACCCGCCGCATTGGCATCTCCGGAGACGCGACGGTCAACCACGGCGTCAACGTCGGGCGCGAGCGCACGGTTGAGGTTCTCCGTGATGCCGCCGCCCGTGATGTGGGCAAGCGCGCGAACGGGGGCGCCGGCACGAAGGGCGGCGAGCACGGGCTTCACGTAGATGCGCGTGGGGCGCAGCAGCGCGTCGGCAAGCGTCTCGCCGCCGAGCGACTCGAGCGGACGCTCCAGTTCGGCACGCTTCTCGGCGGCCTCGGCCGTACCGGGCACCACGCCGTCGACGCCCAGCACGCGGCGCACGAGCGAGTAGCCATTGGAGTGGATGCCGGTGCTCGAGAGGCCCAGGATCACGTCACCGGGGCGTACGTTGGCCGGGTCGAGCATCTTCGGGCGATCGACCACGCCCACGGCAAAGCCCGCGAGGTCGTAGTCGTCCGGACGCATGACGCCGGGGTGCTCGGCCATCTCGCCGCCTACGAGGGCGCAGCCCGCGAGCTTGCAACCGTCGGCCACGCCCTTCACGATCTGTGCCATGTGCGCGGCCTCGATGTGGCCAATCGCCACGTAGTCGAGGAAGAACAGCGGCTCGGCACCACTGGCAAGGATGTCGTTCACGCACATGGCCACGAGATCCTGGCCCACCGTCTCGTGGCGGTCGAGAATCTGAGCAAGCACGAGCTTGGTGCCCACCCCGTCCGTGCCGGAGATGAGAACCGGGTCGGCCATGTCCTTGAGCGCCGCGGCCGAGAAGAGTCCGCCAAAGCCGCCAATACCGCCGATGACCTCGGGGCGATTGGTGGAAGCGACCATCTGCTTGATGGCGTCGACCGCACGGGCTCCCTCCGCCGTGTCGACACCGGAGTCGGCGTAGGTAACCTGCGTGCTCTGCTCGTTCTCGCTCATCGATGTTCCTTTCGGCAGGTGAGGCGCCACTCGGCGCACGTTGTTGCTAGCTGTGGGTAGGGGCTTGGGCAAAACGCCTCGGCACAACGACAAGCGCTATGCCTCGGCAACCTCGTCGATGCTCATGCGGCTCGTGGCGCTGGCACGAGAGAGGTTCTTGGGCTTGTAGCCCTCGAGGAACTTGCCCTTGGAGAAGCTCGCGGGAATCTCCACCGGGTACTCGCCCGTAAAGCAGGCCTTGCAGTAGCCGTCACAACTGCCGCCTTGGGCACACGAGGCACCGGGCACGGCCGCCTCTCCGGCCTCGGCAATCTCGGGCACGCAGGAGACGAGCCCCTCGGGCGAGAGGAACGCCAGGGAGTCGGCGCCAATGTAGTCACATATTTCGTCGACCGTCTTGCTCGCGCTGATGAGCTGATCCTGTGTGTCAGTGTCGATACCGTAAAAGCACGGCCAGGTGACCTCGGGCGAGTTAATGCGCATGTGCACCTCGGTGGCCCCGGCGTCCTTAAGCATGCGCACGATTTGCCTGGACGTGGTGCCGCGCACGATGGAGTCGTCGATGACCACAAGGCGCTTGCCGGCCACGTTGTCCACGAGGGCGTTGAGCTTGAGGCGCACGCCCAGCTCACGCAGCTCTTGGGTGGGCTGGATGAAGGTGCGCTGCACGTAGCGGTTCTTGATGAGACCCTCGCCAAAGGGCAGGCCAAGCTCGTGGGCAAAGCCCTCCGCCGGAGGCATGCCCGAGTCGGGCACGCCAATCACGAGGTCGGCGTCTGCGGGGGCCTCCTTCGCAAGCTGCACGCCCATGGCGTAGCGCATGGAGTACACCGAGCGGCCGTGGAAGCGCGAGTCGGGACGGGCGAAGTAGACGTCCTCGAAGATGCACTCGGCACGGGGTGCGGGCGGAATGGCCTGCTCGGAGATGAGGCCGTCGTCGGAAATGCGGATGATCTCGCCGGGACGTATGTCGCGCACGTAGGAGGCGCCCACGATGTCGAGGGCGCACGTCTCGCTCGCCACCACCCAGCCGTCGCCGCCCGGCAGCTCGCCCAGGCAGAGCGGACGGATGCCACGCGGGTCACGGAAGGCGTAGAGGGCGTTCTCGCGCACGAGCGCCATGGCATAGCCGCCCTCCATCATCTCCATGGCGTGCGCGATGCCGCCGCGCAGGTGGTGCGTCTTCTGCGTGAAGTAGCCGATAAGGCGGGCGGCCACCTCGGAGTCGGTGTGGGTGCGGAAGGGCACGCCGAGGTTGATGAGCTCGACGCGGAGTTGATCGAAGTTCACGAGCGTGCCGTTATGCGCCAGCGCGATGATGACGTCGTTGATGGCGGAAAGGTGCGGCTGGGCGCTCTCCCAACCCTTGGAGCCTGCCGTGCCGTAGCGGACGTGCCCAACGGCCACCTTGCCCGGCAGCGCCGAGAGGTCGGCGTTGGTGAAGACCTGGCTCACGAGGCCGAGGTCCTTGCGCACCATGACGGTGGAGCCGTCGCCAACGGCGATGCCGGCGCTCTCCTGGCCGCGGTGCTGCAGCGCATGAAGGCCAAAATACGTGGTACGCGCCACGTCGCGGTTGGGCGCCCACACGCCGAAGACGCCGCACTCGTCGTGCAGAACGTCCTCGTCGCTCATGTCGCGGATCGGTGCGTCTTCGTGCATTGGTGACCCTTCCCAGTCGGTTCGATACCCGTGCTGACCGCTCCCCGACGGTCTTGGACAGCACCGATGGACGCACGAGGCGAGCCGTCGGCTCATCCAAATCTAGCTCGCTTGTGTGTCAACCTCGGACTTGAGGGCGCACACGACAAGGCCGCGGCCGTTCCCCTGTCCAAAGTTGTTGTCGTAGTCACAGGTGGCGAGCGTGAGCACCTTCGAGACAGTTCCCACGGCCTCGTCGGCCTTGCCGCTCTTGGTCGTTGCCTGGGCGAGGCGCCCGGCGAGGTAGTTGTGGAAGTCATCCTCCGAGGGGAACGAGAGGGTGCGGGCTGAGCCGTCGGTGGCGGCCACCTTGTAGTAGAACAGCGGCTCGAGCTCATAGGTGGCGTCCTCGGTGACGTACCAGACGGTCGTCGTCTGGTCGAAGACCTGCTGGTCGGAAAGGTTCTCGAGCGGCGTGAACATGTCACCGTTGGCAAGGTGGTGCCCATAGATGAGCGTCTGCTGCTCGAGCATGCCGGGGGCCGTGTTCTCGTAGTCCATGAAGACCTGGCCGCCGATGCTCCACTCACCCGTGGCGGTGTGGTGCAGGTAGTAGTCGTTGTCGTCTGCCTGGTACACGGGGAAGTTGATGGTGGTGCCCGGAACCTGCACCCAGCCCACCACGTCGGGGTTCACGGCCTTGAGGCCCGCCCAGTCGACCTGCGGCCCCTCGGGTGCCGCCGGGTCGTCGGAGACGGTGACGTATGCCGCGAGCTTCTCGTTATTGACCGCCTGCGCGTGATAGTTGAACTGCGCGACGCCCCAGATGCCACCGGCAACGAGCAGGAGCACGACGCCCAGCCCAATGAGCAGATTAGAGAGCAGGTTAGAGCGCCGCCTGCCTCCCGCACCACCACGACCACGAGAACGCCGCGAGGAGGCCTTGCGCGCATCTTGCCCCACGTAGCCCGCGCCACGATAGGCACCGGCCGCAGGGGCGTAGACGTTCTCGACAGGCATGACAGGCGCGGGCTGGCCGGTTGCGCCAGCTGGCACAGAGGCCTGCTCCTTGAAGTGCTTCGCTCTCCTCGGAGTGTCGGTCATACGAGCGGGCTCCTAGGCCTCGGCCATGGCGCGCTTGAACTCGACGATCTTCTCACGGTACTCGGGCATCGTGGCGCCGAGAATCTGCGTGGCGTAGATGGCGGCGTTCTTGGCGCCATTGATGGCCACGCAGGCCACGGGCACACCGGAGGGCATCTGCACCATGGAAAGCAGGGAGTCCATGCCGCCAAGGTCGCTCGTCTTCATGGGCACGCCGATGATGGGCAGCGGCGTGAAGGCGGCAACCACACCACCGAGATGGGCGGCCTTGCCGGCGGCGGCGATGATGACCTTGAGGCCACGGTCGGCGGCAGAGGCGGCCCACTCGTGCACCTTGTCGGGCGTGCGGTGGGCGCTCGCGATGACGAGCTCGTAGGGAACGCCGAGCTCCTCGAGCTGCTTGGTGCAGGCCTCCATGGTAGGAAGGTCCGACTTGGAACCCATGATGATGCCAACGAGCGGCTGCTCTGCCATGCGTTGCTCCTCACGTCTTGGTTGCGCGGGCGCCGGGCGCCGCGCGTCGTACGGGGCGCATGCGAGCAGCCGTCTGTCCCAGCCGCATCGGACGCGCCATCGATGGTCACATGCTCATTAGTATAGCGGGCAACGCCGTCACAACGCTCTATGCTGGTAGTGAAAGCCAGTCCATACGTTCGCATCGAAGGGCAGACCATGACAGACGAGAAGACCAGCCATGACGGGCTCACCACCGGGACGTCAGGAGCCCTCTACGAGCGTAAGGGCACCTACATCCCCCGCGTCGCCGCGGTACACGACCTGTGCGGCTACGGGAAGTGCTCGCTTGGCGTGACCATCCCCGTGCTGAGCGCCGCCGGCGTCGACGTGTGTCCCGTGCCAACGTCGCTGTTCTCGGCGCACACCAAGTTCCCCAAGTTCTACATGCACGACACGACCTCCATGCTCAATGCCTATCTTGACGCCTGGCGCGAGGAGGGCGTTGACCTCGACGGCATCTACTCGGGCTTTCTCGGGTCAGCCGAGCAGGTGGACGTCATTCGGCGACTCTTTCGGGAGTACTCGAGGGCGCTGCGCATCGTCGACCCCGTCATGGGCGACGGGGGCGAGAAGTACCCCACCTACACCGACGAGATGTGCGAGGCCATGAAGGGGCTCGTGAACGGGGCCGACGTGCTGACCCCCAACCTCACGGAGGCGAGCATACTCACGGGCGTTCCGTACGTTGGGCAAAACGTAGAGGAGGCGCACGTGCGCACGATCTGCGACCGGCTGCTTGCAATGGGTGCCCGCTCGGTGGTGCTCAAGGGTGTCGTGCGCGAGGACGGCAAGCTCATCCGCAACTACGTGGCCACGGAGGGCAACGGCGAGGTTGTGGAGGTCACGTCCGAACTGCTGCCGTTCATGATTCACGGAACCGGAGACCTGTTCGCGAGCGGCCTCACGGCGGCCATCTTCACCGGGCGCACGCTCATCGAGGGCGTGGAGTTCGCCGGTAAGCTCGTGCGCGACGCGATGGGCATAACGCCTGCACAGCCTGGCTACAAGCTGCGCGGCGTGAGCTTCGAGTCTGTGCTCGGCGACGTTACCGCGCTGCTCGCCAGCTAGTTGGCAGCTGCGGGCGCCTGGGCGTCGGCGGACGCGCCGTCGGTGGCGAGCGCCTGGCCGCCGTCCGTCTTGGCAGCGTCGGTTTCTGCGTCTGCGGTCGAGCTGGCAGCAGGCGTGTCAGTCGTTGCCGCCTCGGTGCTGGCGTTGCCGGCAATCACGTCGAGCAGGCCGTTCTGAACCACGAGCTTGGAGCGGAGGTTCTCGGCGGAAGAGGCGTCAAGGCCCGTAATGGTGCAGTTGAAGTTGACGCCGCCGCTGGCCGTGGCGCTCTTCGTCCAGATGAACGTGGCGAACTGCTTCACGTTGCCCGTAGGCTTGAGGAACCCAAACAGCGTGGACTGCTGGAACTTGCCGTCGGCGTCCACGTGCACGTTCACGTGGAAGATCACCTGGTTGATGTTGGGGTTCATGAGGGCGTTCACCGCGAGGGCGGCGGCCTGGATCTGCGAGCCGGAGAGACTCTCCATCTCGTTCTTGCTCGAGGTGTCGACCACCGTGACCTCGATGCGGCCGGTGTTCTCGTCGGCCTCCTGCACCGAGAAGTCAGAGGGGAACTGGGTGAAGCCGTCTCCCCACTCCACGCCGTTGCGCAGGGCGTTTGCCACGTTCTTGACGTTGACGCTTTCCGCGAGCTTGGCCGTGCCCAGACGACGGGCAACGCCGCACGCCACCTGGGAGAGGATGACGCCCAGAAGCAGGACGACGAGCACGCCGATGGCAGCGCGGGTCATGACCTTGCTCACGTTGGATCCGGAGGGGTCCTCGCCGGACAGCGGGTCAATCTCGACCGCGGCCTTGCGGGCGCGGCGTCGGCTGCGCTCGTGGCGGGCCTTGGAAGCGTTGGTGTGGCCCGTCTCGTCGACGTCGGCGAAGATGGCCTCGACCTCTTCGAGGGTGGGCTCGTTTGGCTTGCGCGCGTTGGGGCGGCCCATGGTTTCTTTGTGCTTGTCCCTCTTGGCCATGTGGCTCTACCTCTCGAACGGGCGCAATGGGCAAATCGCCGACGCATGAAGGCGGCTCGGCAGTCAGACGATGAAGTATAGGCGGACGCGGAATTGGCATAGCCGCTGCTAGCAGACTTCCGCCTAGTTTCCATAGGGCCGGGTTTGGCGGAGGCGGGCGGAGTGGCAGGGGCGACGTGCCGGATGGCCGCTATGCCCGCTGCCCGCCAAATTGCATGCGGTGGTAGCTCGCGTACGTGCCGCCTGCGGCGAGCAACTGCTCGTGGGTGCCGCGCTCCACCGCACGTCCGCCCTCGATCGTCACGATCTCATCGGCGTCCTTGATGGTCGAGAGACGGTGCGCAATCACGAGCGTAGTGCGTCCCGCGGCCAGGCGCGCCAGCGACTCCTGCACCGCACGCTCGCTCTCGTTGTCGAGCGCGCTCGTGGCCTCGTCGAGCACGAGGATCTTGGGATTCTTCAAGAACACCCGCGCGATGGCGATGCGCTGCTTCTGGCCGCCAGAGAGACGCGCGCCCCTCTCGCCCACCTTGGTCTCGTAGCCCTCAGGCAGGCCCTCGATGAACTCGTCGATGTTGGCGAGCCGGGCCGCCTCGCGAATCTCCTCGAACGTGGCCGAGGGCCTGCCGTAGGCGATGTTCTCCCCGACGGTGCCGTCGAAGAGATAGACGTCCTGCTGCACGATGCCGATCGCCTCGCGCAGGCTCTTCTGGGTGACCGTGCGCACGTCCTGGCCGTCGATGGAGACCGAACCCTCGCGCACGTCGTAAAAGCGGGGCAGCAGGGCGCAGGTCGTGGACTTGCCGCCGCCGGACGGGCCCACGAGCGCAATCGTCTCGCCCGGACGAATGTCGAGGTCAAGGCCGCGGATTACGTCGTGCTCGCCGTCGTAGGAGAAGCGGACGTCCCGATAGCTCACGTGCCCCTCGCTCACGCGCAAGGGCCGGGCGTCGGGCGCGTCCTGGACGTCGGGCTGCGTCTCGAGGATCTCGTCGAGCCGGCGGAAGCCCGCCTCGGCCTTCTGGAACGTCTCGGTGAAGTTGAGCAGCTGCTCGATGGCGGCCGTGAACGTGGTGATGTAGAGCGCGTAGGTGGCGAGGTCGACCGGGTTCATCTCGCCGGCCGCCACGAGCGCGCCGCCGTAGACGATGACGACCGTGAAAAGCAGGCCCATGAGCGCCGCGATCATGGCCTGATAACTGCCCATGGCGTGATACATGCGGGCCTTGCTCTCGAGGTAGGCCTCATTGGATACCGCGAACTTCTCGCGTTCCACGTCCTCGTTGGCGAAGCTCTTGACCACGCGCATGCCGCCGAGCGAATCCTCGAGGCGCGAGTTGATGCCGGCGATGCGCAGGCGGTTCTCCATGAACACGGCACGCATGCGCTGGTTGGCGCGGGCATTGTAGAGCGCGAGCACCGCCGTGATGACGGCAAGAGCCAGCGACAGCTTCCAGTTGATCGCCGCGAGGATGACGAACGAGCCCACGATCTTGAGCCCGCAGATGATGGCGTACTCGGGGCCGTGGTGCGCGGCCTCGCAGATGTCGAAGAGATCCGAGACCACGCGGCTCATGAGGTCGCCGGTATTGTGACGGTCGAAGTAGGAGAAGCTGAAACGCTCGTACTGGTCGAAGAGGTCCTGACGCATCCGACTCTCCATGCGCGCGCCCATGACGTGACCCCAGTACGCCACGAAGTAGCGGCAGGCGTAGCGCACGGCGTACATGGTCACGAGCCAGAGCGCGATGCCACCGAGCGCGGCCATGATGGCGGCGGGCCCCTCGGTGAACAGGCCGCCCGCGAGGTTGCGCAGGATGATGGGGAACGCGAGGTCGACGGCCGTCATGACGATGGCGGCCACGGAGTCGATGGCGAAGAGGTGCCACTGGGAGCGATAGTACGAGAGAAAGCGCCGCCAGAGGCGGGCGCGGCTCTTGGCTGAGGCGGATGGGTGGTGCGCGGGGGCGGTGTTGGCGGGCATCGGGCGTCCAGTCTCGTCGCTTCCCACGCGACGACGTTTACGCGACAAGCGGGTCGCGAGGGTCTCGAGAATGCATGCATTCTAGCGCGAGGGCCAGGTGGTCGCGAGGGCCCAGCCCTCTGCCCGTCGGCACGCTCTTCTCGCACGGCGTTCCCATGAAGGCGTCGAAATGCGACTAATGCGCAATTCGCCCCGTTCGTGGGAATGCGCCGTCGGCGGCAACGTCACCATACAGACGACACACATATCCTCCACATCAACACCAGATTCCGGGCCCGTCGCGCCCGGCACGAGCTGCCGTGTCAGATTACTGTCAGACCCGTGTCAGATTATTATTGCTCTGCGCCCATCTACCAGCATTTTTATAAGCTACCGTCTTTTCATGGACATCAGGCTATGCGGTTGGACCGCCTTTCAGTACATGCGCGTTCCACCCGTCGTTCGAGAGCTTGAGGCATGGCTCGTGCGCGAGCCAGCAGCCTCGGAGCTCATCGCGACGACAGGTGACGGGAGCTGGCGCAAAGGCATCGAGCCCTGCAGGCAAATCGCGGCGTCACTCGACCACCTCGCCACGGCCGAGCGAGAGCGTCTGCGCGGAAGGGGAGTACGGTCTCATCTACTCACCGGCGCAGCCACGGACGATCTCACCAGATCCGTTAGTTTTTCTCTTCCGAAAGACGGAGGGGCAAAACGTGTCACGCACATAACTTCACCTGCAGCAACACTCCTTACTATGGCAGGAGATCTTGGTTCCGCGCGTCTCGCGCTCGCAACCAGCGAAGCGATGGGGAGCTTCGCTGTTTTCTCGCCCAATCCGCTTACCCAGTCGATTCTCGACGCACTCGTGAGGAAGGGGGTGCATCCCTCCGCCATCTCCGCATGCTCAACCGCCGTACCCCAGCGCATACGGAACCTCGCACGCTATGGATCCTGGAAGCAAGCTTACGCACCGGACGGGACCGCCACGAACCTTTGGCGCAGACCACCACTCCTGACGAAAGACAACCTCGACGAATTCGTCTGTCGAGCGACTGGCATGAGGGGAATTCGGACACTCGCCCAGGCAGCAGACCTTGCACATGCCGGGACGGCATCTCCCCTTGAGGCGCAGGCCGCCGTGTTGCTCAGCGCACCACAACGAAAAGGCGGAGAGGGACTTGTAGCGCCACGGTGCAACCATCCGGTTCGGCTCGACTACCATGCGTCGGTTCTGGCAGGACAGCGCATCTGCTACTGTGACCTGTTTTATTCGCAACCAAGCCTCGATGCCATCCAGCAAGGCGGGGCGGATAGAAATACCCCCTTACAACGCAAAAGAAGCAAGAGGGCCGTTGACGTCGAGTGCCACAGCACCATATGGCACGCGCATCCAGAGAAATCTGTCTCTGACATCAAGCGTGTTAACGGCTTGGAGGCCATGGGGGTGCGGACCCTGCTGCTGACGCATGACGTTCTGGCAAACAGCTACAAGATGCACGAATTTACGCAGGAGATATGGGATGAGATGGGCCTGCGACGTAAGCGCCACAGCGAGGAACTCATGCGTCGGCGCGACAGGCTGCGACAGGAGGTTCTCGTGAGATGGGAGAACTTTGGAGTCTTCTGCTGACGTCTGCGTTTGACCCGTTTAGATACCCGGCACTATTCCCACGAAAGCTCCGAAATGCAAGATTCGTGCAATTCGAGGCCTTCGTGGGAACGGTAGGGCACCTGCCGTCGTGTTCTACTTCTCCGGTTTGAGTCGGTGCGCGACGGCATCGCAGGCAAGGGCACCCACGATGGTCTTAGCGTCCTCAACCTGCCCGTCGAGAACCGCGTCAATGAGCTGCGACAGCTCGACGAGGTCAACGTTGATGAACTCGTCGTCGTCCGGGCTGGACTCGGCAAACTCCAGGCCCGTGGCCATGTAGAGGTGGATGATCTCGTCGGTGAAGCCGTCGGAGCTGGCGATGCTCGTGAGGTAGGCCATCTTCTTGGCCGTAAATCCCGTCTCCTCCTCGAGCTCGCGGTGGGCGCAGTGGAGCGGGTCCTCGCCTGGATCGAGCTTGCCGGCCGGAATCTCCACCGTCACGCGACCGAGCGCCGTACGGTACTGACGCACGAGGCAGATGCGACCGTCATCCGTAAGCGCCACGACCGCCACGGCACCGCAATGACGCACGACGTCGCGGATGGCGGTGCGGCCGTCGGGCAGCTTCACCTGCAGTCGGTTGACCGAGAAGATCTTGCCCGTCCAGACGGTGTCCTCGGAGAGCGGGTGCTCGGCAAGGGCGGCGTCGCGCGGGTCGTCGTCCCCTCGCACAAAGTCGCGGCTCTGGGGAGCGCCGCTCTCGTGGTCGTGCCTGCTGCGCCCGCTCTCGACCGTGAAGGCCGCCGTGGCGTCAATCACGTCGTCGGCGGCGGCTCGGATGTCACCCGGGGCCTTCACCTCGTCGGCACCCTCCTTGCGAGACAGGCCCTTCTTCTCCTCGGAATCCTCCGCGCCCATCGCTAGACCTCCCACGCCTCGCGACCCCGGAGCGCCCGCGCCCCGATGTCGTGACGCATCGTCTTGCCGTCGAAGTCGATAAGGTCGCACGCACGGTACGCCTGCTCTCGGGCGTGTTCGAAGGTGTCGGCCACGGCCGTGACGTCAAGCACGCGACCACCGGCCGTCACGAGCTCTCCGCCCACGAGCTTGGTGCCCGCGTGATACACCGTGACGCCGGGAAGCTTCTCCGCGTCCCCGATGCCCGTGATGGGCTTGCCCTTCTCGTAGTGGGCGGGATAGCCGGCACTGGTCAGCACCACCGAGACGGCCCAGTCGTCGTCCCAGCTCACGTCGGCGTCGGCCAGCGTGCCGTTGTCGCAGCGCAGGAACACGTCGACGAGGTCGGCCTTCATGCGCGGCAGCACCACCTGCGTCTCGGGGTCGCCGAAGCGGGCGTTGAACTCGAGCACCTTGGGCCCGTCCTTGGTGAGCATGAAGCCACCGTAGAGGCAACCGGAGTACGTAATGCCATCGGCGACGAGCTGCGCCACCACCTTGCGTTCGATCTCGACCATGGCCTCATGCTCCTCGGGCGACACGAAGGGCACCGGGGAGTAGACGCCCATGCCGCCCGTGTTGGGGCCGAGGTCGCCGTCGAGGGCGCGCTTGTGGTCCTGCGAGCTCGCGAGCGGCACCACCGTCGTTCCGTCCGTGAGGGCGAGCAGCGAGCACTCGGGGCCCTTGAGCAGCTCCTCCACGACTACGGTGCTGCCGGCCTCGCCGAAGGTGCCCGAGAAGCACTCGCGCACGCCGACGAGGGCCTCCTCGGTGGTCTGGGCGACGATGACACCCTTGCCCGCAGCCAGGCCGTCGGCCTTGACCACGCAGGGGTCAGCGAGCTCGCGGACGTAGGCCTCGGCCGGGGCAGCCTCGGTGAAGCTGCGGTAGCGGGCCGTGGGGACGCCGGCGCGCTCCATGACCTGCTTGGCGAAGAGCTTGGAGCCCTCCATCTGCGCGGCCTCGCCGCTCGGGCCAAAGCACGCGATGCCCGCAGCACGCACGGCGTCGGCGACGCCCGCCACGAGCGGGGCCTCGGGGCCGATGACGACAAGCCCCACGCCGTGCTCGCGGGCGAAGGCGGCGACCTCCGCAGGGCTGTCCTGGTCGAGGTCGGCGAGCGTGGCCTCGGCGAGGATGCCGCCGTTGCCGGGGGCGGCCCAGACCTTGCCGCAGCGAGGGCTCTCGAGCAACTTGCGCAGCAGCGCGTGCTCGCGGCCGCCAGCGCCCAGGAGCAGGATGTCGATCTTCTCGGTATCAGCCATGAAGTCCCCCTTTGTTGGTTGGCCCGCTTACGAACCAGGCGGGCGAAGGCAAACGGCCGCTCGGGGCGGCCGCCGGTAGGTCTAACCCTTGTACAGCGCGCTCGTTGGCACCGCACCGAAGCCCACGAGCCCCGACCCCGTATGCGTGGCGATGACGGGACCCGCATCGTAGGTGGCGAGTACGTTCACCTTGATGCCGCGCTTGCGGATGATATCGACCATCTCGTCGCAGCCAGCCTGGTTGCGGACGGTCAGCAGCGAGGCCGTGAGGTCGGCGCCGGGGCCGAACTTCGCCTCAACGAGGGTGGCGAGGCTCTCGAACGCGCGACGGGAACCGCGGCCCTTGCCGACTGGCGAAAGCGTACCGTCGTCGTCCACCGCGAGCACGGCCTTGATGTTGAGCACGGAGCTCATGAGTCCCTTGGCGCGCGAGCAGCGGCCGTTCTTAACGATGTTCTCGAGCGTGTCGAGGGTGAAGATGAGGTAGGACTGCTTCCGCAGCTCCTCAAGATGGGCAAGCGTGGCCTCAAGCGTCTCGCCGGCGTCGCGCATGCGGCAGGCCTCCTTGACGAGCATGCCGTGCACCATCGTGGCCGTGCGCGTGTCCCAGACGCGCACCTCGACCGGGGCATCCTTGGCGGCGAGTTCGGCGGAGTTGGCCGTACCGGAGAGCGCCGCGGCGATGTGGATGGAGAGGATGCGCTTGGCACCAGCAGCGGCCATCCTGGCGTAGGCCTCGCCAAAGCTCGAGGGCGCCGGCTGAGAGCTGTGCGGCAGCTCCTTGGCGGCGGCCATGCGGTCATAGAACTCCTCGGGCTTCATCTCGATCTGGTCGAGGTAGCAGGAGTCCCTCACGAAGACGTGCAGAGGCACCATCTCGACGCCGAGCTCGTTAAGCTCGTCGAGCGGCAGGTCACAGGTGCTGTCGGTGAGGATCTCGAAGTCGTGCTGCATGGCTCCTTGCCTTCCTTGCTCGGGGACAGCCGGGCGAACGGGCCGGCATGTGCGCGTGCGCTCGCGCAAAACGCCCGGCCCCGCACATGACGGAACCGGGCGAACCAACTACTTCCAGTGACGGTTGATGGTCTGCTCGCGGTCGGGACCCACGGCGATGAGCGACACACGGACGCCGGAGAGCTGCTCGATGAGGTCGATGTAGTCCTTGGCCTCGCGCGGCAGGTCGTAGAAGCTGCGGCAACCGGAGATGTCCTCGTGCCACCCGGGAACCTCGATGTACTTGGGCTTAGCGTGATAGAAGACGCTCTGGTGCTCGGGCACGGTGGTGTACTCCACGCCATCGCACTCGTAGGCCGTGCAGATCTTGATGGTATCGAGACCGCCCAGCACGTCGAGCTTGGTGATCGCGAGGTCGGTGAGGCCGTTCACGCGGGCGGCGTAGTTCACGACCACCGCGTCATACCAGCCGCAGCGACGCTTGCGGCCCGTGGTCACGCCGTACTCGTGGCCCTTCTCGAGCAGGAACTTGCCCACGCCGTCCTCCTCGGAGAGCTCCGTGGGGAACGGGCCGGAGCCCACGCGCGTGAGGTAGGCCTTGGCGATGCCCAGCACGCGGTCGATGTTGGTGGGGCCGACGCCCGAGCCGGTGACGGCGCCGCCGGCCGTGCAGTTGGAGGAGGTCACGAACGGGTAGGTGCCGTGGTCGATGTCGAGCATCGTGGCCTGGGCGCCCTCGAACAGGATGTTCTTGCCCTCGTCGAGCAGCTCGTTGAGGAGCTTGGAGCTCTCGACGATGTAGGGCTTGATGCGCTCGGCGTACGGGAGGTAGTTCTCGCAGATCTGCTCCACGGTGTAGGTGGGCAGCTCGTAGACCTTCTCGAGGATAGGGTTGGTGTACTCCAGCGCCGCCTCGAGCTTCTGGCGGAAGATCTTCTCGTCGAGCATGTCCTGCACGCGCAGGCCCGTGCGGTTCATCTTGTCCATGTAGCAGGGCCCGACGCCGCGCTTGGTGGTGCCGATGAGGTTCTTGCCGAGCTTCTTCTCGTGGGCACCGTCGAGGTCCTTGTGGTACGGCATGACGATGTGGGCGTTGCCGGAGACGCGCAGGCCCTCGCAGGTGATGCCCTGCGGCTGCAGCGTGTCGAGCTCCTCGAGCATGACGGAGGGGTCGACGATGCAGCCGTTGCCGATCACGGAGAGCACGCCCGGGTACATGACGCCGGAGGGAATCTGGTGCAGGGCCAGCTTGTGCCCGTTGGCGATGACGGTGTGGCCGGCGTTGGCGCCGCCCTGGTAGCGGCAGACGCAATCGAACTCACCGGAGACGAGGTCGGTCACCTTGCCCTTGCCCTCGTCGCCCCACTGGCTTCCGACCAGAACTGTTGCCGGCATGAAGACTCCCTCTCTTGGCAATCACATCGAAGCGTACGCGGGCAACATGACACCGCCCGCACAACCCCTAAAGTATACGGCACAGCACGGAGGCTCATGCAGCTCACACAGCAGCCAGTCGAGCCTCTCCGCCGCAGGGACGGGGTCTCGCGCTACTCGTCGTCGTGGTGTGTGTCGACCTCCATGAACTTGGTCTTCTCGGCAAAGAACGCCATGTCGATGATGCCCAAGGGGCCGGAGCGGTTCTTCGCCACGATGAACTGCGTGACGCCGTAGTCCGGGCGGTCCTCGCGGCTGCCCTCGTCCTCGGTCATGGAACGGTCGAGGAGGATGACGATGTCGGCGTCCTGCTCGATGGAGCCCGACTCGCGCAGGTCGGACAGCTGCGGGCGCTTGCCACGGTGACCCGTGCGGTCCTCGTTCTTACGCGAGAGCTGCGACAGGGCGATGACCGGGATGCCCAGGTCCTTGGCCATGATCTTGATGCCACGGCTCATCTCGGAGACCTCGGTGGCACGGGAGTCGGCGCGCTTGGAGGGCGGCGGGCTCACGAGCTGCAGGTAGTCGAGGATGACGACGCCCTTCTCCTTCTTGCCGAGCATGCGGCGGGCCTTGGCGCGCACCTCGGTGACGGTGGTGCCGGGCGTGTCGTCGATGAGCAGGTCGAGCTTGGAGAGGTCCTGCGTGGCCTGCAGAATCTGCGTCCACTCCTCCGGCTTGATATTGCCTGAGCGGATGTTTTGCAGGGGAACCATGGAGTACGTGGAGAGCAGGCGCTGGGCGATTTCCTCGGAGCTCATCTCGAGGGAGAAGAAGCACACGCAGGCGCCCTGCTGGGCCATCTGCACGGCGAGGTTGAGAGCGAAGGAGGTCTTGCCCACGCCCGGTCGGGCGCCGACGACGATCATCTGGCCGGCGCGCAGACCAAGGAACATCTTGTCCATGGCCGGGAAGCCCGTCATGACGCCCGCTGCTTGCGCGCCCTCCTGGCTCATGCGCGCCAACTCGTCGTAGAGCGACACCATGGCATCCTCGATCTTGACGTAGGACGTCTTGATGTCGCGGTTGGTGACGTCGAGCAGGAGCTTCTCGGCGGAGTCGACAACCTCCTTGGTGTCCTCCGGCGCGTTGGCGGCAAGGTTGGCGATCTTGGCCGAGGCCTCGATCATAAGACGCAGCGTCGAGTCACGGTGCAGGATGTCTGCATGGTGCTTCCAGCTGCCCACCGCAAAGTAATCGTCGGCGAGACGGGCGACGTAGCCCATGCCACCGACCTTGTCGAGCTCGTCGTTGGAGCGAAGATAGTCGGCAAGCGAAATGGGGTCAGGCGTGACGGAGCGCTCGAACATCGTGCGGATGGCCGCAAAGAGCACGCGGTTGGCATAGACGAAGAAGTCGTCCTCCTTGAGCTCCACGAGAATGCTCTCGAGCGCGTCGGGAGACAGCAGCATGGCAGAGAGCACCGAGCGCTCGGCTTCCGGGTCGTTGGGCATGGTCTTAATCGAGTCGAACGACGCCGGAGACGGTGCGGAGTCATAGACGATTTCGTCCATCAGGGCTTCCTTCGCTGTGCGACGTAGGGATTTGGGATGACGCTGGCTAGTCTAGCCGCTTCGTTTCCGGAGCGGCGCCGACGGAGCGGCGCGCGGGCAAGGACGACAAAGAGGGGGAGTCACTCCGCCGTTTGCGCCACAGCCAGCCCTATCAACACGTCCGTGTTGAGACTGACGCGCCCCTCAACCCTGCTTTTTCCACTTTTCACACTTTTCGACAATTGGCTGCAGTGTCAAAACGGAGTTTTCAACATTGATAGAAGCAGGTACCCATTGCAGGTATCTACCTGCGGCTATGTAAGTGGCATAGCCATCTTCCTCGCATTTTCTGTAAAGCCGCAGGTACATGGCACTGTAAATTCCTCACACAGAAAACGGGTGCCGACAGCGAAGCAATCGCAACGTGTCGGCACCCGCAATGTGCCTCGTTTCATCTTGGTCGTTAGGAAGAAACCCACGCACAAGATGTTGAAA
>UWSJ01000030.1 GCA_900549525.1 uncultured Coriobacteriaceae bacterium
TCGCCTTCACGGCCGGCGTGGGCGAGAACTCCGCCGAGATGCGCGCCGAGGTCGTGAAGCGCCTCGAGTGGATGGGCATCAAGATCGACGCCGACAAGAACGCCGTGCGCTCCGGCGACCCCCGCGACATCTCCGCCGCCGACTCCAAGGTCAAGGTGCTCGTGGTTCCAACCAACGAGGAGCTCATGATTGCGCTCGACGTCAAGGAGCTGCTCGGCTAGCACTTCTTCACGCATTGGCACCCCAGGGCGCCGACGGGACACGGCCCCGTCGGCGCCCTTCGTTACCGTGTCGAAACGTTGCTCGCGTATCTTCATACAGAACGGCATGGGTTTAATTCGAAGTGATTAATTACCTACCAACCCTGTAGGGATTAGAGATTTTCGTTTATACTACGTGCTGTCATCTCAGCTCTACGAGAGGAAGATACCTATGAGCAAGAACCTTCTCGACCGCGCGATCAGCCGCCGCTCCGTCATCGGCGCCGGTCTCGGCGTCATCGCCACCGCCACCCTTGCCGCCTGCGGCTCCTCCGCGGCACCCGCGCCTTCCACGGGCTCCGCTTCCACGGATGCCACCACCGAGGACAACTCGGTCAAGATCGACAAGACCGCCTATGACGAGCTCGTGAACGCCGGCCCCGTCGCCGACGACGCCGCCGTCTCCGCCAGCCAGTGGGCGACCAAGGTCAAGGGCGAGGGCAAGCTCCGCGTGGGCGGCGTCCAGACCTCCACGCTGTTCAGCCTCCTCGACGAGACCGACGGCAAGGTTCGCGGCTTTGACGCTGGCCTGTCCCAGCTCGTGAGCCGCTACATCCTCGGCGAGGTCAACGTCGAGCTCACGCAGGTCACCTCCGACACGCGCGAGTCCGTGCTCCAGAACGACCAGGTCGACTCGGTCTTCGGCACCTACTCCATCAACGACAAGCGCAAGCAGCTCGTCTCTTTCGCCGGCCCGTACTACTACACCCAGCAGTCCATCCTGGTGCTCGCCGACAACTCCGACATCAACGGCCCGGACGACCTGAAGGGCAAGACCGTTGCCGTCCAGTCCGGCTCCACGGGCCCCGACATCGTCAAGGAGGTTGCACCCGAGGCCACGCAGCAGGAGTTCAAGACCGACGAGGAGGCCCGTCAGGCCCTCTCGCAGGGTCGTGTCGACGCGTACGTCATCGACACCAACATGCAGCTCGGCTCCATGACGAAGAACCCCGGCAAGTACCGCCTTGCCGGTGACCCCTTCGGCCCGGTCGACAACTACGGCATCGGCCTGCCCAAGGACTCCGACGGCGTGCAGTTTGTCAATGACTTCCTCAAGAAGATCGAGGGCGACGGCACCTGGGCCAAGCTCTGGAAGATCTGCATCGGCGACCGTGCCGGCATCGAGACCGTTCCCGAGCCGCCTGCGATCGGCGCCTAACAACCTGGCGTGAGGGTGGTGGCCTGCCTGTGACGGCTCGTCACCATGCATGGGGCCTGCGGGCCCCATGTTCTTAGGGAGGTTCCATGGGGCTCTCCGAGCTTCTTTCAAAATACGGGCAGCTGTACCTCGACGGCCTGCTCATGACCTGGCGCATGACGGCCATCTCTTTTGTTGTCGTGATGGTTCTTGCCGTGCTGCTTACGATCATGCGCGTGTCGCCCTTCAAGCCCCTCCGGGCGGTGGGTGACCTTTACGTGCAGATCTTCCGCAACATCCCCGGCGTGGCGCTTCTCATCATCGTGGTATACGCGCTGCCGAGCCTGAAGGTGGTGCTCGACTACCAGACCTGCGTCATCGTGACGACGGTGCTGCTTGGCGCCTCCTTCGGCACCGAGAACTTCATGAGCGGCATCAACACGATCAGCGTCGGCCAGATCGAGGCGGCCCGTTCCATCGGCCTCACCTTCGGCCAGATCCTGCGTCGAATCGTCATACCCCAGGCCCTGCGCACCACGGTGCTGCCCTTCACTAACCTCCTCATCGCCGTCATGCTCACGACGGCCCTCGGCTCGCAGGTTCCCCTCAAGCCCCTCGAGCTCACGGGCGTTGTCAACTACGTCAACACGCGTGACATGGGCGGCATTCTGGCGTTCCTTATCTCGGCGCTTGGCTACGCGGGCTCGGCCGTGGTTATTGGCTTCTTTGGTAACCGTCTCGACAAGAGGGTGAGGATCGTCCGATGAGCCCACAGACCAGCTCGGGCGCGCGCACCATCCGCGACGCCCTCTACGAGGCGCCCGGCCCTGTCACCCGGCGCAAGATGATCGTCGGCACGGCTGTCTCTGCCGTGCTCGTGGCGCTCGGCGTTTTTGCCATCGTGCGGCGCTTCTACGTCACCGGGCAGCTTGACGCCCGATATTGGTCGTTCTTCCTTCAGTTCACCACGTGGCGCTTCCTGTTCGACGGCTTCAGGGGGACGCTCTTCGTGGCCGTCACGGCCGGCGTCATCTCGCTTGTGCTCGGCATGGCGCTCATGCTCGGCCGCGTGAGCGGCAACCGCCCGCTTGCCGCCGTGTGCCGCGTCGTCACCGACTTCTTCCGCGGCGTGCCGAGCCTTCTGCTCATCTACTTCTTCTTCCTGGTGGTTCCGCAGTACGGCATCAAGATGTCGTCGTTCTGGATGCTCACGCTCCCGGTCGCGCTGGCGGCCGCTGCGGTGCTCGCCGAGGTGTTCCGCGCGGGCGTCAACGCGGTTCCCAAGGGCCAGGTCGAGGCGGCCTACTCCATTGGTCTCGCGAGGTGGCAGGTCATGCGCAAGATCGTGCTGCCGCAGGCCATTCACTACGTCATCCCGTCGCTCATCTCGCAGCTCGTCGTGGTCGTCAAGGACACCACGGTGGCCTACGTCGTGAGCTATCCCGACCTCATGCAGAACGGACGCGTCCTCATCACGAGCTACGACGCGCTCGTCTCGGTCTACTTCGTCGTCTCGATCATCTACATCCTGCTCAATTTCGCCATCAACAAGGCGTCGGCCGTGGTGGCCAGGCGCATGGGCGTCAAGATCATCCGCTAGGTAGGGGAGAGTCATGTCTGAGAAGGTATCCGCCGCCACGTCTGCCACTGCCGGCACGCCCATCATCCAGCTCAAGCACGTCGAGAAGCACTTCGGCAAGCTCCACGTCCTTAAGGACATCAACCTCGAGGTCGACAAGGGCGAGGTGCTCGTCATCATCGGTCCCTCGGGCTCGGGCAAGTCGACGCTCTGCCGCACCATCAACCGTCTCGAGACCATCGACTCCGGAGAGATCCTCATCGACGGCAAGCCCCTGCCCAAGGAGGGCAAGGACCTCGCCAAGATGCGCTCTGAGCTTGGGATGGTGTTCCAGCAGTTCAACCTGTTTAGCCATATGACCATCCTCGAGAACGTGACGCTTGGCCCCACCGACGTCCTCGGCGTGTCCAAGGAGGAGGCCAAGAAGACAGCCATGGATCTGCTCGCACGCGTGGGCGTGGCCGAGCAGGCGGAGAAGGTCCCCGCCCAGCTTTCCGGTGGCCAGCAGCAGCGCGTGGCCATCGCCCGCTCGCTCGCGATGCATCCCAAGGCGATGCTCTTCGACGAGCCCACGAGCGCCCTTGACCCCGAGATGATCAATGAGGTCCTCGACGTCATGGTGGGCCTCGCTCGTCAGGGCATGACGATGGTGGTCGTGACGCACGAGATGAACTTCGCCCGTCGCGTCGCGGACCGCGTGGTGTTCATGGCCGACGGCCAGATCGTCGAGCAAGGCTCCCCGGACGAGTTCTTCGACCACCCGAAGAGCGCTCGCGCCCAGGAGTTCCTTGACTCCATCAAGGGTCATTAACGTCGTGTGACGCGAGAGGGCACCCCCTCGAAAACGTTTGCGACGTCCCTCATTTGTGGCACACTTGCCTGCCGGGTTTTGGGCCCGGCAGACTTTTATTTCTTTGGAGGCTTCCGCACATGGTCGCACGTCCCGTCTCATCCACCCGTCCCCTCATCGGCGTTACCCCGCGGTGGGAGCACAAGCACGGGGGGCTTGCCGACTACGAGGACGTGTCGCCCGAGGAGACCATCGCCCATTGCTTCACGGGCGGCATCGTCGCGGCGGGAGGCCTGCCGGTGCTGCTGCCCCTGACGGAGGACGAGTCGGTCATGGACGAGTGCGTCGCCATGTGCGACGGCTTTGCCATTCCCGGCGGCCCGGACGTCAACCCTGCGCGCTGGGGCGTCGAGGGCTACGACCACTCGCTGCTCTGCCCCGAGCGCGACGCCTTCGAGTTCGCCATCGTGGAGCGTGTGCTTGCCGCCGACAAGCCGCTGTTCACCACCTGTCGCGGCACGCAGCTGCTTAACGTTGCCTGTGGGGGTACGCTCTGCATGGACGTTCCCAGCCTCGGCGCGCCCGAGGGCATGGCGCAGTGGCGCCACACCGGCATCCTCACGATGCCGGCGCACCCGGTCGACGTCTTCCCGGGCACGCTCCTCTCGCGCTGTGTGGGGGGTCAGGCCCAGCTGCAGGTGAACTCGGCTCACCACTGCTGCGTGGAGAAGCTTGGCGACGGGGTGGTGCTCTCCGCGCGGGCCACGGACGGCGTTCCCGAGTGCATCGAGCTTCCCGACAAGCGTTTCGTGCTCGGCGTGCAGTGGCACCCGGAGTACATGTGGCCCCACCTTTCGAGCGACATGGGGCTCTGGAAGTCCTTCGTCGACGCCTGCCGCGCCTAGGGGCGGTTGCCTCTGGGGCGGGTCGCCTCGAGCGGGGGCCTCACCCGTCGCTGCGTTGTTCGGCCTGGCTTTCGCATGGGCGCGAAAGGGCTAGACTAGTTGCGTTGCAATGACGACCAGGAGGTGGCAATGGCCCAGGACCTCATCATCACGAAGCCCATCTTCCACGACAAGATCTGGGGCGGGCGCAGGCTCGAGTCCGTCTTCCACTACGACATACCCGCAGGTAAGATTGGCGAGTGCTGGGCCATCAGCGCCCATCCGCACGGCGACTGCCTCATCGAGGAGGGGCCCTACAAGGGTTCCACCCTCTCTCAGCTGTGGGACGAGCACCACGAGCTCTTCGGTGCCGCCGCGGGCGACCGCTTCCCGCTGCTCATCAAGATTCTTGACGCCGACGGTGACCTCTCCATCCAGGTGCACCCTGACGACGAGTACGCGCGCGTGCACGAGCACGGCAGCCTGGGCAAGAAGGAGTGCTGGTACGTGCTCGACTGCGACCCGGACGCCACGATCATCATCGGCCAGAAGGCCAAGAGCCGCGAGGAGTTTGCCAAGCTGGTCGAGGCGGGCGACTGGGGGGACCTGCTCAACGAGGTGCCCATCCACAAGGGCGACTTCTTCCAGATCAACCCGGGCACGCTGCACGCCATCAAGGCGGGGACGCTCGTGCTCGAGACTCAGCAATCGAGCGACGTCACGTACCGCGTCTACGACTATGACCGCCTGGGTGCCGACGGCAAGCCGCGCGAGCTGCATCTCGAGCAGAGCACGGATTGCGTCGACTACCAGATGAAGGCCCCCGCCTCCGGCGCCGTCACCAACCCCGAGGTTGACGGCGTGACGCTGCTCAACAGCAACGATCGCTACACGGTGGAGCGCGTGCGCGTCTCGGGCGAGAAGACCCTGCCGCAGGACCACGACTTCATGTGCGTGAGCGTCATCGAGGGCGTGGGTTCCGTGAGCACGGCGTGCGGCACGCACGACCTGCCCCTCGGCTCGCACTTCGTCGCGCCCGCCCAGAGCGGCGACCTCGCCTTCTCGGGCGACATGACGCTCATCTGCAGCTGGGTGTAGGCATACCACCCAAACTATTCCGAAGGGGGGCGCCGGATACCTCCGCGGAGGGTCATTTGCTTCGCAAGTCCCCAGCCCTCCGCTACGGTATCCGGCGCCCCCATGCTGGCGTTGTGCGCCAAGCGCGTCTTACCGGTCTTCGATTAGAACGGCGTGACACGGAAGGTGCGCGTGACCGTCTCGCCCGGCTCGGCGAAGATCACGTTCTGCTTATGCTCGAGCACGTCGTCCTCGTCGGTTCGCGTGGCCGTGCCGCACCAGGGCTCGATGGCCACGAAGGGTGCCGGCTCGCCGTCGGCGGAGGGAGCCGCGCTCCAGACGCCCACGTGGTCGAAGCCCGAGAAGTCTACGTGTACGCCGTGACCGGCCGGGCCCGTGAGCGTGACCGTGCTGTCCGGCACGCCCTCGAGGACGATGGCGTCCTGGGAGAAGAGTTCGTGCGTGAGCGGCAGGGATGAGGCGTCGTTGAAGACCTCCTGCGTCCGACCGTAGTCGAGCAGCCCCGCCTCGTCGATGGTGGGCGTCGTCGCCGTCCACGGGCGGGAGAAGACGAGCCGCCAGTCCTCGAACGCGCCCTCGTCTTTGCCGGCGAGCGGCACGTTGAAGGCCGGATGCCCTCCGAGGAAGAACGGCATCCGGACGTCGGCGTTATTGACGGCAAAGGTCTGCGCGAGCGTGACGCCTTCGTCACCCTCCTCGAGCGCGTAGGTCATTTCGAGGGCGAAGTCGTACGGAAAGTATCGATGCGTCTCCGCCGAGCTCACGAAATTGAGGGTGACGGACGAGTCGGTGCGTTCGATGACCTCGTGCTCGTAGTTGCGGGCGAGGCCGTGGCGACCCATGCGGCAGCGCCCCTCGGCGCTCGTGGCCTCGTTGTTGCGCAGCGTCCCCACGATGGGGAAGAGCACGGGGGCGCTTTTGCCCCACCAACGGGGGTCTGCCTGCCAGAGGTACTCCCTTCCGTCACGTGTGAGGCTCCTGAGCTGCGATCCCTTGGTGTCAATGGCGGCGGTTACGTTTCCCTCGCCGATCTCCACGAGTGCCATGCGCACTCCTCTCGTCGTGTTGTTTCGCGTCATTCGATTCTAGCGCCGGACCCTCTCGTCAAGGCGCGTGCGGGGGTGTCGCTTTGCCCGCTCGTACTGCTACCATTGATCGGCGTGACCAATAAACGTCGGTCCGGGCGCGGATGCGCGCGGGCTCACTCTCGAGGGGGAGATCATGGCTCAGGGGATTTCAAGAAGGCGGTTCCTCGGCGCTTCGCTCGTGACGGCTCTGGGGCTGGGGCTCGTGGGATGCGGTGGCTCGCAGGGAAGCGCCGGCACCTCTGCGACGTCGGCTGCGGCGTCCGAGCCGGTGACCGTGCGCGTGGCATCGCTCAAGGGCCCGACTTCCATCGGTCTCGTGCAGTTTATGAGTGAGGCCAAGGACGGCAAGACTACCAACACCTACGAGTTCTCCATGTCGGCCGCGCCTGACGAGGTGACGCCCAAGGTCATCTCCGGCGACGTCGACATCGCACTCGTGCCGTCCAACGTGGCGAGCGTCCTCTACAACAAGACGGAGGGCAAGGTCGAGGTCATCGACATCAACGCCCTGGGCGTCCTCAACGTCGTGACGGGCGACGGCGCCGTCAAGGAGTTTGACGACCTTGCCGGCAAGACCGTCTACCTAACCGGCAAGGGGGCCACGCCCGAGTACTCCATGAACTACCTGCTTGCTCAGGCCGGCATCGCCGACAAGGTGACGCTCGAGTTCAAGAGCGAGCCCACCGAGATCGTGAGCGTGCTTGCCCAGGACGCAAACGCCGTGGGCATCCTGCCCGAGCCCTTCAAGACCGTGGCGCTTGTCAAGAACCCCGCGCTGTCTTCGCCCATCGACCTCACGGACGTGTGGGACGACCTCGCGGGCGAGACCGGCTCCAAGCTCATCACGGGCGTCACGGTCGTGCGCAAGGAGTTTGCGGACGCGAATCCCGCGGCCGTGTTCGAGTTCCTCGGCGGCCACGCCGCGAGCGTTGAGGCGGTCAACGCGGATCCGGCAACGTGGGCGCAGGCCATCGTCGACGAAGGCATCGTCGGCTCCGCCGCCGTCGCCGAGAAGGCCATTCCGGGCTGCCACCTCGTGGCGACGCAGGGCGAGGACATGAAGGACGCGCTCTCCGGCTACCTCAAGGTGCTCGCCGACGCGGACGTCAGCTCCGTGGGCGGTCAGCTTCCCGGCGATGACTTCTACTACGTGCTGCAGGGCGCCTAGGCGTGTCGTCACGCGTCGGGGCGGTCGCGTCTTGGCTGCTTGCCTGGCAGCTCGTGGCCACCGTCCTGAATCAGCCGCTCATACTTCCCGCTCCTACCGGCGTCGCCTCGGCCCTCGCTGGCCTCGTGACGTCGGCGGGGCTCTGGGGCAAGGTCTGGTTCTCGTTCTCGAGGATCATGGGCGGCTGTGCGCTCGCCTATGCCGTCGCGGGTGCCCTCGCGGCCTGCGCGCGAGCCTCGCAGGTTGCTCGTGCGCTCGTGCGCGTGCCCATGCTCGTGTTCAAGTCGACGCCGGTGGCCTGCGTGGTGGTCCTGCTGCTCATCTGGCTGGGTGCTGCCAACGTGAGCATGGCGGCCGTGTTCCTCATGGCGGTGCCCGGCGTCTACTTCGCCCTCCTCGAGGGGCTCGACCACCTGGACACGAAGCTCGACGAGCTCCTCCGCGTGTACGGGGTGGGGGGCATTCGTCGCTTCCTGCTGCTAACCTGGCGGGGCGTCGTGCCCTTTCTCGTCGCCGCGAGTGAGGTCGTGGTGGGCATGAGCTGGAAGGCCGGTGTGGCCGCCGAGCTCATCGGCTCCCCGCTCGGTAGCATCGGGGAGCGCATCTACCAGTCGAAGCTCCTGCTCGACACGCCAGGTCTCTTCGCCTGGACGGTCGTCGTCATTGGGCTCGCGACCCTCTGCGAGAAGGCCTTTCTGTGCCTGTTGCGCCTGAGCGGACGTGCCGCCGTCTCGCTTTCCCTGAGGGCGCGGCCACGGTCGTCCTCGGCGGGCCCCTCCTCGGCACGAGGCGCCCTCTCGCTCGAAGGCGTCGTTTTGCCGCACGGCGCGGCGGCTGGCAGGCCCGTGTCGTTTGCGGTTGCTGCCGGCGGCAGGCTGTGCGTCATGGGGCCGTCCGGTGCCGGGAAGACTACGCTCCTGCGTGCCCTTGCTGGCCTGGAGTCGGTTCCCACGCCGGGCTGTCTCTCGTTCGACTTCCAGGACGACCGACTGATCGAGGAGGCGTCGGCCTTTCAGAACGTCGCCGTCACGGCGGCGTCGTGGCGCTCTGACGAAGACGTGCGCCAGCTGCTCCAGGTGCTGCTCCCCGGTGTCGATGCGGACCGACCCGTGTCGGAGCTTTCGGGCGGGCAGCGCCGACGGGTGGAGCTTGCGCGCGCGCTGGTCGGGCCCGGTGACGCGTTGCTGCTTGATGAGCCGTTCTCGGGGCTTGATGGCCAAACGCACGCGCAGGCATGCGCCGTCGTGCTAAGCGAGCTTCGCGGACGCTCGCTCGTGGTCGCCACGCACGAGAGCGACGACGCCCGCAGGCTTGCGGCGCAGACCTTTCTCGTTCCCGTTTCGTCCGTCTCGTCATGTCAACAAAGGAGAGTCTTATGATGAGCACACACGTCCTGAGCCGCCGTTCGTTCGTGCTCGGCGCGCTCGGCGTTTCCGCCCTCGCGCTCGCCGGTTGCGGCGGCGCGTCGTCCGGGGAGGCCGCAGGCGATGGCGCGACCACGGGTGCCGCGTCCTCTGCCGCTACCGCCGTCCCCGAGACGTCCGGGCCTGCCGCTTCATCCGTATCCGGGGATCTCGCGGAGTATGCCACGGGCACCCATCACGCCACAATGGACATCGAGGGGTTCGGCACCATCAAGCTCGAGCTTCTTGCTGACGAGGCTCCCGTCACGGTCGCCAACTTCGCCAAGCTCGTCTCTGGGGGGTTCTACGACGGCCTCACGTTCCACAGGATCATCAGGGGATTCATGATGCAGGGCGGCGACCCCACGGGTACCGGGCGCGGCGGCTCCGACCAGACCATCGTGGGCGAGTTTGCCGCCAACGGGCACGCTAACTCCATCAAGCACGTGCGCGGCACCATATCCATGGCGCGCTCGAGCGACCCGGACTCCGCGAGCTCGCAGTTCTTCATTATGCAGGAGGACGCCGCAAGCCTTGACGGCCAGTACGCCGCGTTCGGGCACGTCACGGAGGGCATCGAGGTGGTCGACGCGATCTGCGACTCGGCCAAGCCCACCGACAACAACGGCACCATTCCGGCTGCCGCGCAGCCCAAGATCTCCTCGGTCGTGATGGTGGACTAGCAGAGCCCGGTCGCGCCGTACGCGTTCGCCGCCCTACTTCCGCCTTTGGCGGCACCAAAGCTCCCCGCTGTCTCCCCGCGTTCTGCTTCTCGTCTACCGTTGCTGCTACGACATACCGAGCGAGGAGGAGAACCATGAATCACGGCATGACCGAGAGGCTTCTCACGCGTGAGCAGGCCTCGCCGCAGGCTCCGAAGGTCTACAACGACCTGTCACCGGCTCAGCTCGTTGAGATCGCGCTCGCCAACGGCGAGGGAAGGCTTGCGTCCAACGGCTCGCTCGTGGTCGATACCGGCGAGCGCACGGGGCGTTCGCCCAACGACCGCTACGTCGTCGACGACCCCAAGGTGCACGACAAGGTGTGCTGGGGCAAGGTGAACGTCCCCATCGCGCGCGAGTCCTACGAGCGCATCTGCCAGGGCGTCGCGGGCTATCTCTTTGGTCGCGAGCTCTACGTGGTGCACGGCCTTGCCGGCGCCAACCGCGATCACGCGCGCAAGGTCTGTGTGGTGTGCGAACGCGCGAGCCAGGCGCTCTTCATCCATCAGATGCTCGTGCGTCCCACGGCCGAGGAGCTCGCGAACTTTGGCGAGCCCGACATCTACGTGCTCGCCGCGCCGGGATACCGCACCGACCCCGAGACCGACGGCGTGCACTCGGGCGCGTCGGTCATCCTCGACCTCGCGGGCGGTGGCGTCATCGTGGCGGGCACCGGCTACTCGGGCGAGATCAAGAAGGCCGTCTTCTCGTTCATGAACTTCCTCCTGCCGAGCGAGGACGACGTGCTCTCCATGCACTGCTCGGCCAACATCGACCCACAGACGGGGGAGACCGCGGTGCTCTTTGGCCTCTCCGGCACGGGCAAGACCACGCTTTCTGCCGATCCCAACCGCCTGCTCATCGGTGACGACGAGCACGGCTGGTCAAAGCACGGCGTCTTCAACATCGAGGGCGGCTGCTACGCGAAGGCCATCGACCTGAGCCCCATAGCCGAGCCCGACATCTACGAGGCCATCCGCTTCGGCGCGGTGTGCGAGAACGTCATCCTTGACGACGAGAGCCGCGAGCCCGACTACGCCGATGCCTCCCGGACGCAGAACACGCGCGTCGCCTACCCTGTGGAGCACATCAAGAGCGTGCGCCTTGACGGGCGAGGCGGCGTGCCGAGCGTGGTGCTGTTCCTCACGTGCGATGCCTTTGGCGTGCTGCCGCCCATCTCGCGCCTGTCCCGCGAGGGCGCGATGTACCACTTCATGGCGGGCTTCACGTCCAAGGTGGCCGGCACGGAGGAGGGCGTCAAGGAGCCCCAGCCCACGTTCTCGGCGCTCTTTGGCGAGCCGTTCATGCCGCTTGCCCCTCGTGTCTACGCCCGCATGCTCGGCGAGCGTATCGACGCGACGCACGCCCGCGTGTACCTCGTGAACACGGGCTGGCAGGGCGGGGCCTACGGGACGGGATACCGCATCTCGCTTGCCGTGACGCGCTCGCTTGTGACGGCGGCGCTCTCCGGCGACATCGACGCGGGCGGCTACCAGCACGACGACCGCCTCAACCTTGAGATCCCGCGCGATTGTCCCGGCGTGAGCCCCACGGTTCTGAGCCCGCGCAACATGTGGGCTACGCCCGAGGCCTATGACGAGGCCGCCGAGAAGCTCGCCGCGATGTTCGAGCAGCACGCGCTCGAGCGCTATCCCGACCTCGACCCCGCAGTGCTTGCGGCCGGCCCGCATCCGCTGGGCTAGGTGCTTTTCCGTTTCGTCCGCGTCTCGTGCCTGACGTGCGGGACGTGGATGTTACGGTAATTTGACGACTCGTAATTTACCGTTTGGCCCGCGTCTTGCTGCCGCGTTACCGCTTGGCCCGCGTTTCGTCGCGGCGAGGTTTCCGTTTGCCCCGTGTTTTCGTTGCGCCTTCGTCACGGCAGCCTGACGGGTTTCTCCGACCTCGGTATGCCAAATCGTTCGAGCAGTGCCACGAACCTCTCGGGGTGCGTGAGGTCGGAGAACTCGAACCTCATGACGGTCACCCCCTCGAGCGAAGCCCTTGAGTCACGTATGCGCTGTCGAAACAGGAGCTCGTCCAGCTCACGGCCTTGCGTCATTGCCGAGTTCTTGTACTTCTCGTATCCGTCGAGCTCACCGTCAACGGGCCAGCGCCGCGTTCCCCTCCAGAGCATGTCCGCTCGATAGGGCCAGTCTGGGTTGGACAGATTCGGTAGCTCTACCTGGAGCCTCGGCAGCTCAAATCCTTCCTGCAAGACGATGGATCGTGCGATGGATTCGCCGCCGCTCTCGCTCAATGGATTCGCGTGTCTCGCCACGGCTACCGCCTTCTGCGCCCCGCGTTTGCCGAGCACGAAGCCATGGATGGCCTCGACGAACGAAGACCTGTCCTCGCTGAGTGTTCGCAGCGCGGAGTCGGCAACTGCCAGTGACTCGCCAAAGGGGAGGGCTCGCATGCAATCGGCTGCGGTCTGTACCAGTGGCGTCACACGTATTCCGTCAACGTGTTCCGGAACGGTGTCCATCACCCTGTGCCATAGCGTCTGAGCTGTGCTGCCTGAGCGCTGCGCGTTGTTTTGAGCCACGTGCAGCTTTGAAAGTCGTGACCACGAGACGTACAGGCCGTGGGCAAGCGCCGCTGATTCGCGACAGAAAACCCAGTTTGGATGCATTGCGGAGGCCGTCCTGAGGATCATCCGTTCCTGCTCGTTCCTGTGCGTCTCTCGCCAGAAGGCGGCTTCGACGTACATGGATCTTCGCGGTCGAATCACCCTGTTTGAGCGTACCCAGTTGGATATGGTCCTGAGCTCTCTGGTGTCGAGCGCCCCGCTTTCGAGGCAGAGACGCGCCTGCTGGCTACGACGAAGCTTGTCCAGCAGCCGGTATGCACATGTTCCCACGGCTTCTCCTCTGTACGAATGCCAAGTAGGAAAAGCCTATGGCGGGAATCCGACAAAAGCCTGACGCCGGAGTGACACGAATCTGACACTGCAGCTCATGACGTGGGGAGAGCATGCATGAAAGAGCGACGCGCCCGCCAGCATGCGCATGAAACGGTATCGCGGCCACAGACGCGGATGATTCGGTAATTTGAAGGCCGAGTTATTACCGTTTGGCCCGTGTCTTCGCGGCAAGTTTACCGTTTCATGCGCGCCCTGTCGCTCGATTGCCGTTTGGCCCGCGTTTGGAAGAAGCGATTTTGCCGTTTCGTGCGCGTCCGGGTCGTGGACGGATCCAGCAGCGCCCGTGCCAAACAAAAAACGGGCGCCGTCCGAAGACGACGCCCGCAGCTTCGCGTGATGAACGCTGCAGCAGAAACTAAACGACGAGCTACTCGGCCATCTGAGCCTGGACGGCGGTGATGGCCACGACGCCCACGATGTCGTCGGCGGAGCAACCGCGCGAGAGGTCGTTGACGGGCTTGGCGATGCCCTGGAGCACGGGGCCGTAGGCCTCGGCGTCAGCGAAGCGCTGGACGAGCTTGTAGCCGATGTTGCCAGCCTCGAGGTCGGGGAAGACGAGGATGTTGGCGTGGCCGGCCACCTTGGACTCGGGCGCCTTCAGGCTCGCGACCTTCTCGACGAGGGCGGCGTCGAGCTGCAGGTCGCCGTCGAGGGCAAGCTCGGGCTCCTTCTCGTTGGCGAGCTTCACGGCCTCCTGGACCTTGGTGGGCACGTCGCCCTTGGCGGAGCCCATGGTGGAGAAGGACAGCATGGCGACCTTCGGCTCCTCGCTGCTCACGAACTGCTTCCAGGTGCGGGCAGAGGCGAGCGCGATCTCGGAGAGCTCGTCGGCCGAGGGGTCGATGTTGAGGCCGCAGTCGGCGAACAGCAGCGTGCCGTTGTCGCCGTACTCCTTCTTGCTCGTGCACATCACGAAGAAGGCGGAGACGAGCTTGGTGCCCGGCGCGGTCTTGAGAATCTGCAGGGCGGGGCGCAGGGTGTTGGCCGTGGAGTGGCAGGCGCCGGAGACGAGGCCGTCGGCGTCACCCATCTTGACCATCATGGTGCCGAAGTAGGTGGCGTCGTTCATCTGCTCGCGAGCCTGCTCGATGGTGACGCCCTTCTTGGCGCGGAGCTCGGCGAACTTGGCGGCGTAGGCCTCGTGCTTGTCGGAGGTCTTGGGGTCGACGACCTCGGCGCCCTCGACCTTGACGGTCTCGGGGTCGCCAAGGATGACGAGCTTGGCCAGGCCCTCGGCAACGATCTTCTTCGCGGCTTCAATGGTTCGCGGATCCTCGCCCTCGGGTAGGACGATGGTCTTGACGTCGCGCTTGGCGGCGTTCTTCATGCGCTGCAGGAAATCGCTCATTTCGCTCCTTTTCTGACATTTTCTGGGCATCGGGTAGCCCAGTGGCCATTATAGGTTCGGCTGATATAGAATCACTTGCGACTTTTCGGACGCGCGGCCGACCCGTGCCGCGCGCGTCCGTGCATGAGCGGGCCGTCTCGTGAGACGCCCGAGGTCAAGGCGTCGAGAGGAATTGTATGAGTATCGCCCAGGGTCTGCCCGACGGCTTCAGCGCCGATTCGTATGACATGCTCGTCGTCGGAGCTGGCTACGCGGGTGCGGTCTGCGCCCGTCGCCTGGCGGAGGCCTGTGGCTGGCGCGTCGCAGTTGTCGAGCGTCGCGACCACATTGCCGGCAACGCCTACGACTATCTCGACGACGCCGGGATTCTCGTCCACAAGTTCGGCCCGCACATCTACCACACGCAGAGCGACCGCGTGCACCAGTTCCTCTCGCGCTTCACCGAGTGGACCGACTACCAGCACAAGGTGCTCGCCAACATCCATGGCACGCTCATGCCGGTGCCGTTCAACCACGCAAGCCTCAAGCTCGCCTTTGGCGAGGAGCGCGGCGAGACCCTCTACCGCAAGCTTGTCGACACCTTCGGCGAGAACAAGAAAGTGCCCATCCTCGAGCTCCGCGAGAAGAACGACCACGAGCTCAAGGAGGTCGCCGACTACGTCTACGAGAACGTCTTCCTCCACTACACGATGAAGCAGTGGGGCACCTCGCCCGACCAGGTCGACCCGTCGGTCACCGGCCGCGTCCCCGTGTTCGTGGGTGACGACGACCGCTACTTCCCGCGCGTTGCCCACCAGGGCATGCCGGCCGAGGGCTACACCAAGATGTTCGAGCGCATGCTCGACCACGACCTCATCGACGTTTTCCTCGGCGTCGACGTCCGCGACATCCTTACCGTCGAGGACGACTACGTGAAGGTTGGCGGCAAGCCCTACGGTGGCGAGGTCATTTACACGGGCCCGCTCGACGAGCTCTTTGGCCTCGACCTCGGGGCGCTCCCGTACCGAACGCTCGACATGGTCTTCGAGACCCTGCCCGTGGACAAGTTCCAGCCTGTGGGAACCGTCAACTACACCACGAGCGAGGACTTCACGCGCATCACCGAGTTCAAGAACATGACGGGTCAGGTGGTGCCGGGCAAGACCACCATCATGAAGGAGTACTCCAAGGCCTATACGCCCGAGAGTGGCGAGACTCCCTACTACGCCATCCTCGACCCCGAGAACAAGGAGCTCTACGGCAAGTATCTCGCCCGCGTGAGCCGCCTCACCAACTTCCACCCCGTGGGCAGGCTCGCGGAGTACCGCTACTACGACATGGACGGCGTGACGGCGAGCGCGCTCAGCCTCTCCGACGAGCTCGTCCAGGCTCACAACTAGCGGGCGTTGCGCCGAAACACCTCCGGAGGAACTACACCAATGGCCAAGACCATTACGTTTGGCATTCCGTGCTACAACTCTGCCGGCTACATGGACCGGTGCGTCTCCTCGATCCTCGAGGGCAGCGACTATGCTGAGGACGTGCAGGTCATCATCGTCGACGATGGCTCCACGAAGGACAACACGTTCGAGAAGGCTCGGGAGTGGCAGGAGCGCTACCCCTCCATCGTGAAGGCCGTGCACCAGGAGAACGGCGGTCACGGCATGGCCGTCCTCAAGGCGCTCGAGAACGCCGAGGGCCTCTACTTCAAGGTGGTCGACTCCGACGACTGGCTTGACGGCGATGCGCTGGCAAAGCTCCTGAGCACCCTCCGCGACTTCGAGTGGCGCGACCTGCGCGTTGACCTCGTGATCTCCAACTACGTGTACGAGCACGTCGAGGACAATACGCAGAACGTCATCGACTTCCGGTACGTCCTCAAACGCAACCGGGTCATGACGTGGGACAAGATCGGCCACTTCAACATGGCCCAGAACCTGCTCATGCACTCGCTGTGCTACCGGACGGACGTGCTGCGCGACGGCGGCGTTCCCATGCCCGCGCACACCTTCTACGTCGACAACATCTACGCGTACGTGCCGCTGCCGCGCGTGAAGACGCTCTATTACCTCGATGTTGACCTCTATCGCTACTTCATCGGCAGGGATGACCAGAGCGTCAACGAGAAGGTCATGGTGAGCCGCATCGACCAGCAGCTGCGCGTCACGCGCATCATGATGGACGCGTACCACCTCTACGACGACATCGAGAGCACGAAGCTGCGCAACTACATGCTGGGCTACTTCACGCTCATGATGGCCGTGTGCTCCATCTTCTCACGTCTCTCCGACAGGCCCGACGCGTTGGACAACTGCGAGGCCCTCTGGCTCCACCTCAAGGCCTACGACAAGCGCATGTATCGCAAGGCCCGCATGGGCGTCATCGGCATCGCGACGAACCTTCCCACCAAGGTGGGCGAGAAGTTCACGCTCGGTATCTACCGCGTGGCGTCGAAGCTCGTGAAGTTCAACTAGCGAAGCTCCACGCACGGTGAAACGGCGAGGCCCCGAGGGTATGTTCTCGGGGCCTCGTTATTTGTATGGGGTCGTGTAGCGGCTGCGTCGCATGTGTGAAGCGGGTGCGTTGCATGCGCGTCGGCGGGGCTTCGCGGCGCTTCTCGGAGCGCACCCTACCTACAGGCTTGCCGCGCCCGGGACGCCGTGGAGGGTTTTCGCGCTTCTCGCCCCGTCGGCGATGGCGCGCTCGAGGGCGCGGGTGGCGAGGATGCCCACGACGTCGACGGGCATCTCGGTCTCACCGGTCGCCATGACGAAGACGGTGTCGCCGTCGTTGGTGGTGTGGGTGGGCCTGATGGCGTGCGCATAGGCGTCGGCGGCCATCTGGGCGACCTTGGTGGCCTGCGCCTTCGTGAGGCGGGCGTTGGTGACGACGCAGCTGATGGTGGTATTTGTGCGCGGGCTGGGACTCTCGGATCCGCCGCGCGGTGCGCGAGGGGTGCCGTTGCCGAGCGGCATGCGAGCCGCCATCCCGATCGCGAGCTCGCATTCGTCGACCACGCCGGTTCCGTCGTGCGAGCGCATGCCGGCGATGGGCTCGCCGGTGTCGGGGTCGTAGACGTTGCCGCAGGCGTTGACGGCCGCGACGGCGCCGCAGGCAAGCGGGCCCGCCTGCTCGACGTCGGTGCCAAGGCCAGACTTCATGACGAGCTTGGGGCCTCCCAGCTTGCCGACGGTGCAGCCGGTGCCGGCCCCCACGTTGCCGCGGGGGAGGGGCGTGGGGGCGTCGTCGAGGGCAACGCGGCACGCCTCGGCGCCGTTTTCCGCCGTGGGGCGGATGTGCGGGTTGCCGAACCCGAGGTCGAACAGGCAGGCGCTCGAGACGATGGGCACCTTGCCCACCTGTACGTCGAGGCCGATGCCGGCGCGCTCGAGCTCCTCCGCCACGCCGCAGGAGGCCGCGAGGCCATACGCGGAGCCACCGGAGAGCACGACGGCATGCAGCACGTCGACGGTCTCCTCCGGGCGCAGCAGGTCGGTCTCACGGGTGGCCGGGGCACCACCTCGCACGTCGACGCCGCCCGTCGCGCCCGCCGGGCACACGATGACGGTGCAGCCCGTTCCATTCTCCTCGTCGGTGTAGTGGGCGATGCGGATGCCCGGAATCTGGGAGACGTCCGAGATGGGATGGTCGACGGCCCCGCTCCGACGCGGCGTGACCGCCGTGCCCACCCCGATTCGCCGAGCCTCGTCGGCGGGCGTGCTGCCCTGCAATGACTTCGTCATGCGATGCCTCCAAATACTGTGGTGACCGGATTCGGGCGGCCTTTGAGAGTTGCGGGCCTACGAGGCAAGCAACCTTGCCATCTCGCGCACGAGTCTCGAGACGGGCAGTCCCACGACGTTGAAATAGTCGCCCTCGATGCCCTTCACGAGTGCGCGTCCGAGCCCCTGGATCCCGTAGGCTCCTGCCTTGTCGAGCGGCTCTCCGGTGGCGACGTAGGCAACGATGTCGGCGTCATCGAGTTCGTAGAAGGTGACGGCTGAGGTCTCGGTGAAGGAGAGCTCGCGCGTGGCCGCCGCGCCGTGCTCGTCGCACCTGAGAAGGCAGACGCCGGTTGTCACGTGATGCGTGCGTCCGGAGAGGGAACGGAGCATGCGGCAGGCGTCCGCCGCGTCCGACGGCTTGCCGAGGTCGGTTCCCTCGAACCAGACCGTGGTGTCGGCGGCTATGACAAGGTCGCCGGGCGTCGCGTCGTTGCGGTCGCAGGCGCTGTGGGCCTTGAGGCGCGCAAGCCTGCGGACGAGCTCGACGGGGTCCTCGTGAGCTTGCGGGGTCTCGTCGACGTCCTGGGGTGCCACGAGAGGGTCGAAGCCAATCTCCCGAAGCAGCTCGACGCGCCTCGGCGACCCGCTTGCGAGCACGACGCGCCCCGCCGTTCGGGGCAGGTCGAAGATCGACGCGCCCGCCGGGGCGTGGACGCTCGCTGGTGGCTCGTCTTCGGACATGCCGTTGGGCTCGCGGGCGGGTTCGTCTTGGCGGGAGGAAACCTCGCCCTTGGTGTCGGCGCTTTCCGGCGGCTCGGGCGTATCGGGTTCGTCCTCGGCCTCGAATCCTCCAACAAGCGCGAGGTCATCGGGGGTGAGAGGGCGGGTCGAGCATTCCGCGATGAGCCTCAGCCCCGGAGTGCCCTGGGCACCTTCGGTGGGAGCGTCCGTCGTCACGTGCTACTCCGTTCTGGACGTCTCGAGCATGCCGTTGGCGACGCGGTCTGCCTCCGCCTCTCCTGCGAGGCTCCGCAGGAGAGCGAGGCCGAAGTCGATGGCATAGGCGGGGCCGGAGGCGGTCACGAGGTTGCCGTCGGTGTAGGTGCCGAGCGCCTCGGGGCGCACGTCGGCCGGGAAGGCTCCCTCGCAGCCGGGGTAGCACGTGGCGGTGCGGCCCTCGAGCAGCCCGAGCTCGGCGAGGATGGACGGGGCAGCGCAGATGGCACCCAGCTTCTTGTCGGCCACGAACTTGCGCGCGAGCTCACAGACGCGCTCGTTTGCGCGCAGGTTGGTCGTACCGGGCATGCCGCCGGGCAGGACGACGAGGTCGCAGTCGGAGAAGTCGTAGGTGTCGATGGTCGCGTCGGCCTCGATCGTGATCTTGTGGCCGCTCGTGACGCGCGGCGTCTTGCTGATGGTGACGAGCGAGACGTCCTGCCCGCCGCGGCGCAGCACGTCCGCCGGGGCCAGTGCCTCCACCGTCTCGAACCCATCCGCAAGAAGAATGGCTACCTTTGCCATGGTGTCCTCCAATTTCTGGCGCACTGCGCCGCTGGTCAGCTTGATGGTACCCGTCTGGGCAAGGACGAGCCCCTACGCCGTGCGCCGGACGAGCTTCGTGACCGTCTCGACGTGGAAGGTCTGCGGGAAGAGGTCGACCGGTGTTACCGAGACGGGCTCGAACGCGCCTGCCGCACGGAAGCGGGCGAGGTCGCGGGCGAGGGTGGCCGGGTCGCAGCTCACGTAGGCGATGGCCCGCGCGGGCTGCTCCGAGAGCTGCCGCACGACGCCCTCGGCGAGCCCCGCTCGCGGCGGGTCCACCACGATGACGTCGGCCTCGTCGTCGGGGAACTCGCGTCCGGCGTCGCCACCGACGGCGTCGACGTTGTCGAGCCGGGCGTCCTCGAGGTTGCGGCGCAGGTCGCGAACGGCCGGGCCGTACGACTCCACGGCGTCCACGAACTCACAGCGGCGGGCGAGCGGCAGCGTGAAGGTGCCCGCGCCGGAGTAGAGGTCCATCGCGACGTCCGTCTCGCGCGGCTCGAGGGCGGAGAGGACGAGATCTACGAGCTTCTCGGATCCCGCCGTGTTGACCTGGAAGAAGCTTGGGGCCGAGAGACGCATGACGCCGCCCGCGATGCGCTCGCTCCAGCTGCCCGCGCCAAAGAGCCGCTCCACGCCC
>UWSJ01000031.1 GCA_900549525.1 uncultured Coriobacteriaceae bacterium
CGCTATGCCACCGAGGCGAAGATGACGCGCCTCTCTGCCGAGCGCATCGCCCAGTACGAAATCCCCGTCCCGCCTCTCGACGAGCAGCGCCGCATCGTCTCGATCCTCGATCGCTTCGATGCCCTCACCACCTCGCTCACGGACGGCATTCCCGCCGAGATCGAGGCGCGCCGCCAGCAGTATGAGCACTATCGCGACAAGCTCCTCGACTTTCCGCGCAAGGCGGCATGACGGGCGCTAGCCCTCGAAAACGTGCAATCCCCATCGGCCCCTTGCCCTCGAAAACGTGCAATCCCGCATTGAAGCTGGGGGCCGGACTGGAAAACCCTGTAACGGAGTTCTTTATTCAGATTCGTAATTCGATAAATAATTCTAAACAGTTGCGAAAAACTTCGCGATTTCAGCCTTGATTTACGCAAATCATCGACAGATTTGAGAAAAATTTGGCAACTGTCTACTAAAATTAGTGAAGTTATCGACCGACCAAATCGGAGGTGCCATGGAGCGACGAAATCTCGTAGAACTCGTCGAGTCTATCCAACGACGCCAATGCGAGGAGCAGACGGTTGAGGTCAAGGCTGCCACTCAGGGTGCCCCGAAGGTCTATGACACGCTTTCGAGTTTCGCAAACCAAAGCGACGGGGGCGTCATCGTATTTGGGCTCGATGAGGACAACTCGTTCAACGCAGCCGGAGTCTATGACGCGCAGGCCTTGCAAAAGGCAGTTGCAGAACAGGCCAAAGAAATCGAGCCAGCTCTCGTGCCCGTGTTTGAAGTCGCTGAGTACCAGGGCGTCGTGGTTGTCGGCTGCTACGTTGCGGGGTTGCCCATGGGACAGCGACCGGCATACCGCCGTACGGCCGGGATTACGAAGGGTTCCTTCGTGCGCGTGGGAGACCAAGACCTCCACATGGGCGCTCCCGAGTTATATGAAATCGAATCGTTCAGGAATGGCACGCGCGACGACTTAGACGTGAGCCCCGCTTCCTCCATCGACATGCTGAGCGATGATTTCGTGCCCAAGTTTGTTCTAGATGCCAAGGCGGAGCGGCCGCATCTCTCCCATAGGTCAACGGACGAGGTGCTTTCCCTCACTGGTGCCGTGAGAAACGGCGTACCGACGTTGGCGGGCATGCTCACGCTCTCGGACTATCCTCAGCAGGCGTATCCCAACCTCTGCATCACGGCGGTCGTCGTGGCCGGAACCGAGCTCGGACAAGATGAACGCGGCAACCGGTTTGTGGACAACAAGCGGTTTGAAGGAACGATTGCCCAGATGGTTGAGGACGCGCTTGCCTTCGTGCGGCGGAATTCGAAGACAAAGACAGTCGTAGTCGACGGGAAGCGGAGGGACGTTCCGGAATACCCCGAGAACGCGGTTCGCGAGGTGCTTGCGAACTCGCTTATGCACCGCGACTATGGCCCCTACAGCAACGGAACCCCCACGCGCCTCATGCTGTTTAGCGACAGACTCGAGTGCTGGAATCCGGGCGGGATCTATGGCGGCCAGAGCGTTGACGACTTGGGCTACGTTAACGTCCAGACGCGCAATCCCACGCTCGTATCTATCTTGGAAATCCAGGGGGTCGCAGAAAACCGCCATTCGGGCATTCCGGTTATTAGGGACGAGATGAGGAAGGCCGGGCTGCGCCCGCCGGTGTTCATGGATGTGCGTGGGACGTTTACCGTACGTCTATTTAACGAGCCGGAGCCCCCCACGGAGGACGCTTCAAGTGCTTCTGGAGAGGCTATTACTCAAGAAGAGATTCTCGCGTTCTGTTCTGTTCCTAGGAGCAGACGCGAGATAGCGGATCACTTTGGGGTCGGCACCTCCTACATGGGCACGCGCTATCTGAATCCTCTGGTGTCGGCCGGCAGGCTGCTGTGGACGATTCCGGAGAAGCCGAGGAGCAAGAACCAGAGGTTCATATCGATACGGGGGGAGAAGCGATGAGCGGTAGTCAGGTCTTTGCGAAGGCGGTTGACGGAGCCCCCACAACTTACTCCGTCCTGCTTGAGGGGCCGGAGGCCACCGTCTGCGCCGAGGCACCCGTCGCAGCTTCCAATGACGCCGGCTATCAGTCCGAGGCCGAGCTCGAGGACGCCCTCATCAAGCAGCTTGTCGCCCAGGGCTTCGGCAGGCTCCACGTGCACGACCAGGCCGGTCTTGTCGCCAACCTGCGTGAGCGCATCGAGGAACTCAACGGATTTCGGTTCTCCGACGCCGACTGGGACGCGTTCTTCCGCACGCACATCGCCAACGGCACCGAGGGCATCGTCGAGAAGACGCGGCGCATCCAGCGTAACCCCGTCATCGACTTCACGCTTGCCGACGGCTCGCTCAAAAACGTGATGCTCCTCGACCGCAACCACATCCATCGCAATCGCCTGCAGGTGATGAACCAGTACGAGGCGAACGAGGGCGCCCACAAGAACCGCTACGACGTCACCATCCTCGTGAACGGCCTGCCGCTCGTGCACATCGAGCTCAAGCGGCGCGGGGTGGAGCTGCGTCAGGCGTTCAACCAGATCGAGCGCTACCAGCGCGAGAGCTTCTGGAGCGAGTCGGGTCTGTTCCAGTACGTGCAGATCTTCGTGATCTCCAACGGCACGCGCACCAAGTACTACTCCAACACGACCCGCTGGCAGAAGACCCGCGAGGGCAAGGGGCGCAAGACCAGTGCCTCCTACCAGTTCACGAGCTGGTGGACCGACGCCGAGAACCGAAAGATCATGGGGCTCGAGCCTTTTGCGGCAACCTTCCTCTCGCGCGGGACCCTGCTCATGGTACTCACGCACTACTGCGTGCTCGACGTGACGGACAGCCTGCTTGTCATGCGCCCGTACCAGATTTGCGCCACCGAGCGCATCCTGAACCGTATCCTCGTCTCGGAGTACGACAGGAAGCGCCTGGGCACGCTCGACGCCGGCGGCTACGTGTGGCACACCACGGGCTCCGGCAAGACGCTCACCTCGTTCAAGACGGCGGTACTCGCGAGCGAGATGGAGGGCGTGGACAAGGTTCTCTTCGTGGTCGACCGCAAGGACCTCGACTACCAGACCATGAAGGAATACAACAGGTTCCAGGCTGGGGCGGTCAACGGCTCCAACAACACGGCCGCGCTCAGGAAGAACCTGGAGTCCAAGGATGCCGACAGACGCATCTGTGTCACTACCATCCAGAAGCTCGCGGTCTACCTTTCCCAGGCCGAGCGCGGCAACGAGGTCTTCTCGCGCCACGTCGTGTTCATCTTCGACGAGTGCCACCGTTCACAGTTCGGCAAGATGCACAAGGCCATCACGGCCTGGTTCAGGAACTACCACCTCTTTGGCTTCACAGGCACGCCCATCTTCGCCAAGAACGCCGGATCGGGCGGCGACCCGGAGCTGCGCACCACGGCCCAGGCCTTTGGCGACTGCCTGCACAAGTACACGGTGGTGAACGCCATCGACGACGGCAACGTCCTGCCCTTCCGCGTGGACTACGTACGCACCTTCAAGCATGCCGACGGCCGGCCGGACGAGCAGGTGGAGGGCATCGATACCAACACCGCTTGGCAGAATCAGCACCGCATCCGGCTTGTGAGCGAGTACATCCTCGACCACTTCGACCAGAAGACCAAGCGCAGGGGCGCCTCGTACAGCGTCGGGGGCGAGCGGCGACGGGGCTTCAGCGCCATTCTCGCCTGCGACTCCGTCCCCTCGGCGCAGGCCTACTACGCTATGATCCGCGAGCTCGATGCCGCGCACCCTGCCGGCCAGCGGCTCAAGGTTGCGACCATCTTCACCTACGAGCCCAACGCCGACGAGGAAGGTGCCGACGGTATGCTCGCGGACGAGAGCATGGACACCTCCGGCATGGCCCAGGCCGACCGCGACTTCCTCGACGCTGCCATCCGCGACTACAACGCCATGTTTGGTACGAGCTGCAGCACCGACGCCAAGGGCTTCGACACGTACTACAAGGACGTGTCCATCCGCATGAAGGGCGACGACGGAACGAAGGCGCTTCCCGAGGGCGAGTGCCTCGACCTGCTTATCGTGGTCGACATGTTCCTCACGGGCTTCGACGCCAAGACGCTCAACACCCTCTGGGTGGACAAGAACCTGCGCATGCACGGGCTCATCCAGGCCTTCAGCCGCACCAACCGTATCCTCAACTCGGTCAAGACCTACGGCAACATCGTCTGCTTCCGCGACCTCTCGAAGCGGGTCGACGAAGCCCTGGGACTCTTCGGCGACCCGAACGCCGGCGGCATCGTGCTTCTCAAGCCCTACGAGACCTACCTCAAGGCCCATGCGGAGAAGCTGGCGAAGCTCCGTGAGGCCTTTCCGCTCGACGGCAACTTTGCCTGCCTTGGGGTGGGGGGCGAGCGCGAGCTCGTGCGGACGTTTGGTCAGATTCTGCGGCTCCGCAACATCCTCCAGAGCTTCGACGCCTTTGCGGCTGACGACCCCATGGGCGAGCGTGAGCTCCAGGACTACCAGAGCCACTACCTCGACCTTGCCGACAAGTACAAGCGTCAGCAGAAGGCCGAGCTTACGAGCATCGCCAGCGACCTCGTCTTCGAGATGGAGCTCGTGAGCCAGGTCGACGTCAACATCGACTACATCCTCATGCTGGTGGAGCGGCTCCACGGCGACAACGTGAACGACAGGGAGATTGCGGAGAAGATACGCAGCTCTGTCGCGTCCTCGCCGGAGCTGCGTGACAAGGCCGAGCTCATCGAGGCCTTCCTGAGGACCGTCGGCTTCGACGACGAGGCGTCTGACGCGGTCGAGCTCGTGCCGGTGCAGCGTCACGAGCGCATTCAGGAAGAGTGGAAGCGTTTCGTCGCCAAGTCCATGGAGGACGATATCTCCCGGGCGGTGGCGGAGCAGAACCTTAAGCCTGCCGAAACCCGGGAACTCATCTCCGAGGCCTTCGAGGCGGGGGAGGTGCCGGACCAGGGTGTGTCCGTCGGCCGGATTCTCAAGCCCGTCTCGCGCTTTGCCAAGGGAAACCCGTATGGTGAGAAGCGTCGCGCGGCCCTGGACTTCCTCTGGGCGTTCTATGGCAAGTACCGGAGCCTCACGCGTGCGTATCCCGTCGTAACGGACTACGATTCGGGGGATGTGCGAAAGGGGATTCGCCGGAGGATTGGGAGTCACGTATGAAGGTTGCGCTGCTTGAGCCGCTGGGTGTGCCGGAGGCTACGATTCGCGAGCTTGCTGCCCCTATCGAGGCGGCCGGCCACGAGTTCGTCTCCTTTGCCGAGAAGACCACGGACGTGGCGGAGCTCGCGCGGCGCTCCGAAGGCGCCGACGTGGTGATGATTGCCAACAACCCGTACCCCGCCGAGGCGGTTCGCGCGGCGGACAGGCTCAAGATGATCGCCGTGGCGTTCACGGGCATCGACCATGTGGGGCTCGACGCCTGCCGCGAGCGTGGGGTGACGGTGTGCAACTGCGTCGGCTACTCGGACGTGAGTGTGGCCGAGCTCACCGTGGGCCTCACCATCGACGTGCTGCGCCATGTGGTGCCGGCGGACGCCGCCGTGCGCGCGGGTGGCACGTCGGCCGGACTCATGGGCCGCGAGATCGCCGACAAGACGGTGGGCATCGTGGGCACGGGCCACATCGGCTGCGCGGCGGGCAGGCTCTTCCGGGCGTTTGGCGCCCGCGTGCTGGGCTATGCCCGTCACGAGAGCGCAGCGGCCGCCGAGGCGGGTATCGAGCAGGTGGGGCTTGCGGAGCTGCTGGCCCAGTCCGACATCGTGAGCCTGCACGTGCCGCTCAACGACGGCACGCGCGGCTGGTTTGACGCGGACAAGCTCTCGGCCATGAAGGACGGCGCGGTCTTCATCAACTGCGCGCGCGGTGCCATCGTGGACAACGACGCGTTGGCGGCGGCGCTCGCCTCCGGCAAGCTCTCCGGTGCGGGCGTGGACGTCTTCGACATGGAGCCTCCGCTGCCCGAGGGCTTTGCGCTCGCGAGTGCCAAGAACTGCGTGCTCACGCCGCACGTGGCCTTCCTCACCAAGGAGGCCATGCAGCGCCGCGCCAAGATCGAGTTCGACAACGTGACTGCGTGGCTGGCCGGCGAACCACAGAACGTCTGCGCGCTGTAGGACCGTTCGGCTCGCGTGGGGTGCCCGCGTGCGGCGGGCGCTTCTCGGGATAATCGCGAACGGTGTCTTGTCCGCGATGAGCGGCATGTTTCCTCAAGCTGAACCGCTCGCCGGAATTTGGGTTTCTCGGGTGAGGGTTGAGCGGGGTGGGGTAGACTAGTCCCCGTGACCGCGAGGTCGCATTTGTTCCGCGCCGCAAGGCGCAATGTGTTGCCCCCGGAGGGGCAAACGAAAGAAAGGCACGTCATGGCACAGGGCACTGTTAAGTGGTTCAACCCGGACAAGGGCTACGGCTTCATCTCTCGTGAGGACGGCGACGACCTGTTCGTCCACTACTCCGAGATCCAGATGGACGGCTTCAAGACCCTGGACGAGGGCCAGGCCGTCGAGTTTGACATCACCACCGGCCAGAACGGCAAGCTCCAGGCTTCCAACGTCCGCAAGCTCGCCTAAGTTCGACTCACATAGATCGAGCCAAGAGGGGTGCCTTCGGGTGCCTCTCTTTTTTTCTATTGCGTACGGTATGGCTGCGTGTCTGGGGCTTGATGTGCGGGGCGCTCGTCGCCGCCGTGCGTGCTGTTATCGCCCGAAAATGCGGGCCAAACGGTAACCCGGCCGCTTCGCGTCCGAAAGCGCGGGCCAAACGGTAATTCTGAGAGCCAGATATTACCGTTTGGCCCGCATCCTGTTGCCACGATTACCGTAGCGTGCGCATTTTGTCGCCATGGCTTCCGCAACGCGCGCTGTTGACGCCCGAGGTCATGTGTGTTGGATGTGCCGAGAAGGGCTTTGACGCGTAAAGAATAGCGGCGCCCGTCCCTACTTGACCTGGATGACCTGGCCCACGCCGAAGCCGGCATTGCGAACGACCTGCTTCAGATGGTTGGTGTCGGCAGTCTGCTTGGTGTGGACGAGCGCCTCGCCGTCCTTGAGGCTCACCTCGGCAAAGGTGCCGTTCTCGGCGTTGAACGAGTTGGCAATCTTGTTGGCGCAGTTGTTACAGGACATGCCCGTGACCTCGACCTTGTACTCGTGTGGGTAGTTGGCGACGTCCTTGTCCTTGGGCCCCTTTAGGCGAACCGACTCGTCCGGCTCGCAGCAGCCCGCCTTGCCGCCTGCGAGGATGTACTTGCGAACGATCAGGACGACCGCGACCACGACGGCGGCCACGACGATGACGTTGACAACCATGCTGTGCCTTCTTTCGGGCTTGGAGCCGAGTGACGGTATGCGGGACGCCACCCCGGCCTCCGGATGCTTTACTTAGCGTTGGCTAACTTCTGACGTGACCGATTCTACCCATTGAGGACACGCGCGCGTCGCCAAATGAGATGCTTGCCGACGAAAGAACGCCGCTGACGGAATTCGCCAAGGGCATATGCCGTTTGATCTCGCTAGACAACCGTCTGACGAATCGTCTGTAATACGAGGAAGGACCTTACTTTCAGCTTACATTCAAGGGGTAGGATGACTGGAACTATCCGCGTGCCTGCGTTTCCAACCGACCGCGCGGAACCGCCGTCAACAGGAAGAGGTTGTATGAATACCCGCCATCTCGTCCATAGGGCCCGCAGGCTGTTCGTGTGTCTCGCGCTTGCCATGGTGCCTGTGCTGGCGCTTTCGGGCTGCTCGCTGTTTGGTCCGAAGCCCGAGGAGGTGGTCAAGGAGATGCTTACTGCCGACCTCGATTCGCTCAAGACGGCTAGCGAGGATCAGGTCAAGGAGCTTTTCGGCGATGACGTCGTAAGCGAGCTGCAGACCTACGGTATCGATTCGAAGGACTTCTACGACAGCCTCGTCAAGCACTTCTCCTATGACAACCTGCAGGTGAAGGTTGATGGTGACAAGGCCACGGCCACGCTCGCCACCACGAACGTCGACGTCCAGAAGGTCGCGACCCAGTGGGAGAACGACGTGCTGGACTACATGTCTTCGTCCCAGGCCTATGACGACTACGACAAGCTTGGCGAGGACGGCATGATGAAGAAGGTCATGCAGTCCCTGGTTGACTCGCTGGCGGCCGACGACGCGCCCCTCAAGACCGCCGACGTGTCGATTGACCTCGAGAAGGGCAGTGACGGCAGCTGGACGACCACCGATGACGCTCAGGTTGCCAAGGCCATCTTCGCCGGTGCCGATCTCCAGAACGACCTGAACATGTAACGACGCCCGCCAAAGAGGGCGAAGCGCCCGTGAAGGGCGCCCATGGGCCCGTCGACGTCTCGTGCGTCGGCGGGCCCTGTGGTCTAGACGTGCTCGTTGATCGTGCGCTCGTAGGCCACGAACTCGAAGGGAACTCCCTCGGCGGTGAGGAGGGGGTTCCCGTTTTCGTCTGCCGCCACGCGCTCGACGACGCGCCAGGCCGGGTCGTCGTCGAGGTTGGGGAAGAACGTGTCTGCCGGCCGTACGCAGTGGTTGCGCGTGACGACCGCGCGGCTGCAGTAGGGCAGTGCTTCGCGGTAGACCTGGCCACCACCGACGACCCACGTCTCGTCATCGGCGACGAGCGCAAGGGCGTCGGCGAGCGTGGCGGCAATCTCGACGCCCTCGCGCACGAAGCTCGCGTCACGCGTGAGCACGATGTTGCGGCGCCTCTTGAGCGGCCTGCCCCCCGGAAAGCTCTCGAGGGTGTGCCTGCCCATGAGCACGGTGTGACCGGTGGTGTGGGCCACGAAGTGCCGCATGTCCGCGGGGTTCGAGACGACCATGTCGCCGTTAAGGCCGATGCCCCAGTCGTCGCAGACGGCGACGATGGCGGCGAGGTTTGGCAGGGACTTGGGTGTCGCGAGGGTGCTTGATGTCATGCGTGCCTCCTACACCGCGATGGGGATGTTCTTGACCTGCGGGCCGTGCTCGTAGCCCTCCACGATGAGGTCGTCCGTCGTGAAGCTGAAGAAGTCGTGCTTCTCGGGGTTGAGCGACACGCGCGGGGCGGCGAAGCGGGGACGGGCGATGAGCTCGCGGATGATGTCGACGTGCCGGTCGTAGATGTGGGCGTCGGCGATGACGTGCACGAGCTGGCCGGGGATCATCCCGACGTGACGGGCCACCATCATGAGCAGGATCGCGTACTGGCACACGTTCCAGTTGTTGGCGGCAAGCACGTCCTGGCTGCGCTGGTTGAGCAGCAGGTTGAGCGTGGGGGCGGCGTCACCCTCGTGGTGCGTCACGTTGTAGGTGCAGCTGTAAGCGCACGGGTAGAGGTTCATCTCGGAGAGGTCATGGAACACATACGTGTTCGTCATGATGCGGCGTGAGTAGGGCGTGCGCTCGAGGTCGAAGAGCGCGCGCTCCATCTGGTCGAAGTCGCCCTCCGGGTAGTGGCTCTTCTGCGCGATTTGGTAGCCGTAGGCTTTGCCGATCGAGCCGTCCTCGTTGGCCCACTCGTCCCAGATGTGGCTGTGGAGGTCGTGGACGTTGTTGGACTTCTTCTGGTAGATCCACAGCACCTCGTCCATGGCGCTCTTGAGCGCGGTGCGACGAAGCGTGAGCGCGGGAAACTCATCGCGCAGGTCGTAGCGGTTCACCACGCCAAACTGCTTGATGGTGTAGGCAGGCGTGCCATCCTCCCAGTGGGGGCGCACCTTCTGGCCCTCGGTGGTGGTTCCGTCGTCGAGAATGTCTTGGCACATGGCCACGAACAGGTCGTCAGCCTTGCTCATGGACGTCCTTTCATGCGAGCGCCCGTCGCGGTGCGCGGCGGGCGCTGGTTTGCTCTCAGTCGAGCATAGCGGAGCGGGGTGGCTGGTCGCTCGTGACGGTCGCAGGCCGCGTGACCGACACGAACTCTACAGCTTGTGTGTTGCGGCTACCTTGGCGAGGTCGGCTGTGACTTCGTCGAGCGTAGACCCTGCCTGTGCGAGCACCGTGCCCTCGACGGCCCCCTCCACGAAGGGGCAGTCGGCGAGCTTCACGGGGTAGGCGAAGTCCTCGTCGGCGAGGTCGTCGACGACCATCTTCGTGGTCATGACCGACGAGCCCATGTCCATGAGCACGACGACGCCATCGGGGCCCGCCACCTTGCGGATGGCGGCTTCGATCTTGTCGGCGCTCGTGCCGAAGGAGCCGTCGTCGAGTCCTCCCGCCGGCTCGACCACGGCGTTGGGCGCCATCATCTTGGTGTAGGCCGCAAGGGCGTCTGCCAGCGGCTTCGAGTGCGAGACGAGTACGAACCCAACCATGGCTAGGCCTCCTTCGCAGCGCTTGTCGCGTTGCCTTCGTTGGCGGCCGTGTCCGCTATGGCCTGAACGATGAGGGCAAACGAGGCGGCACCGGGATCCTTGTGTCCGACGGAGCGCTCACCGAGGTAACTCGCGCGGCCCTTGCGGGCGACGAGCGGCACGGTTGCCTCGGCGCCTGCGGCAGCGGCCTGGGCGGCGTCTGCGAGCGCGCGTGTGAGCGGCTCGTCCTGCGCCCGCGCGTGCTCGAGGGCCTCCATGGCGGGCTGCATGGCGTCGAGCATGGTCTTGTCGCCCGGCTTTGCGCCTCCCAGCTCCTCTATGCCCACGACGGCCTTGGAGAGCCCGGCCGAGAGCGCGCGCACGCTCAGCTCGTCCTCGCCCTTGAGGGCTACGCCGAGCTTGCGGAACAGCGTGCCGTAGAGCGGGCCGGAGGAGCCGCCGACCTTGGACACGAGCGTGGAGCCCACCTTCTTGAGGATGTCAGACGCGCATGCGCCTTCGAGGCCGGGGAGTAGCTCGAGCGCCGCCCGGAAGCCGCGAGCCATGTTGATGCCGTGGTCGGAGTCGCCGATGGGCTGGTCGAGTCGGGTGAGCTCGTCCTTGTGGGCCTCGACGGCAGCGGCGGCGGCGCGGATGGCACGCGTCACGCCGGCGGCTGCGGGCGAGGAGGTAGCGCTCGGCGCCTCGGCCGACTTCGTTTCCGTGTTGGCGGCAGGCGCCGTCGCCCCGTCCTTCTCGGCTGCGTTCGTGGCCTGGGCGTCCTGGGCGAGACCCGTCGTGCCCTGCTGCCAGGCAGGGGTGTTGGCGGGCGCTGCCAGCAGGCTCCTGAGCTCGTCGTCGAGGCGCAGAAGCGACACGGAGAAGCCACGCATCTCGAGCGAGGTGAGGTAGTTGCCCATGTAGGTGTGCCAGACGGGAATGGTGCGGGCGGCCAGCGCGTCGTGGACGTGATTGGCCACGAGGGCGAGCTCGTAGTCGGGGGTGCCGCCCGCCCCGTTGACGAGCACGGCCACCTCGTGTCCCGCGTAGTCGATGTCGGCGAGCACATGGTTGAGGATCTCGTCGACCATGGCGTCGACCGGCTCCATCTTCTCGCGGCGGATGCCCGGCTCGCCGTGGATGCCCACACCCATCTCCATCTCGTCGTCGGCGAGGGTGAAGCCGGGCATGCCCGCGGCGGGTACCGTGCAGGGGGCAATGGCCACGCCCATGGTGCGCACGTTGTCGACGACCTTCTCGGCGACGCGCTTTACCTCGGCAAGGGGCTTGCCAGCCTCGGCCGCCGCACCCGCGCACTTGTGCACGAAGACGGTCCCGGCAACGCCGCGGCGCTGCTCGCGCTCGGTGGGCGAGCCCACTGCCACGTCGTCGTTGACGACCACGTGGTCGCAGGAGACGCCCTCCTCGCGTGCGGCCTGCTCCGCGAGTTTGAAGTTGATGACGTCGCCAGTGTAGTTCTTGACCACGAGTAGCACGCCGGAGGCTCCCGGAGCGACGGCCTCGATGCCGGCCGAGATGCGGTCGACGGCGGGGGAGGTGTAAATGGCGCCGCCCACGGCCGCGTCGAGCATGCCTTCGCCCACATATCCGAGGTGCGCCGGCTCGTGGCCCATGCCGCCGCCCGACACGAGGGCAACCTTGCCCTGCTTGGGGCGGGTGCGAACCACGACGTCGTCGCCCACCTTGCGGATGAGCGCGGGCCACGACTTGACGTAGCCGTCGACCACCTGGCGCTCGACGTCTTCCGGCTTGTTGATGAACTTCTTCATCGTCTTGACGCTCCTTTCGACGAGGTCTTTCGCCGCGTTTTGTCGCTGGGGACGTTGTACCCGCTGAGGGCCGTTGCGCTACAGGTGCATCTCGTCGAAGAGCTGGTCCCAGGCAAGCCCCAGCTCGCGGACGGGCTCGACGTCGGCGGGCAGCCAGTCGACGGACATGAGCTCGTCGCGGCCGAGCCAGTGCAGCGCCTCGTGCTCGAGTTTCTTGGGTTCCTCGCCGGGGGCCGGTGCGCCCATGAAGAGCTCCATGGCGAGGTGGAAGTCGGGGTAGTCGTACTCGACGGTTGTGAAAGGCCAGAGGACGCCAAGCCTGAGGCCGAGCTCCTCGGCGCACTCGCGGCGCACGGCCGCCTCCGGCTCCTCGCCCTCCTCGACCTTGCCGCCGGGGAACTCCCACTTGTCCTTCATGCCGTAGCTGCGCTGGGCCGCGAGGATGCGACCTTCGTGCGCGACGATTGCGGCAGCAACGCGGACGCGGGGCAGGCTCGGGGACTGATCGTCGCTCATGAGCACTCCTTTTGTCTGGGGTTAGCTTGTTCGGAGCCTAGCACGTCGTGGCTGCGTGCGGTGGCGTTCGTGGTGAGCTGCGGGTGGCGAGGCGTGTGCTTTGTGAAGGGAGGTTTCGTTGCCAGCCGCCTGAGCCCCTGATGCGTTGGACAAGCCATACGGTTCGCGCAAAACTTGTCGCGAAAGAGGCGGAACGAAAGAGTCGGAATGAAAAAGCCGGAGGCTTGTCAGATTGGAGGCGCCGTTGTCCGGGGCATCGAGACGCGGCGCGACGTCCGCCCGCTTGAGGGGAGGGGTGCGCGTGGCACGGCCCGCCGTTGACGGGGCGTCCGCCGCGGTATCGCCTGGCGTCGACGGCGCATCTGCCGTGGCGGCTGCGGGGGCATCTGCGCCCGCCGTGCCGCTCGCAACCCGCCATGTCATGCAGGCGAACAAGTCGGAGAACACGAAACCCGAGCTCAAGGTACGTGCAGCCTTGCGCGAGGCGGGGCTGCCCGGCTATCGCCTTCACTGGAAGGCCGCTTCGGGCAAGCCTGACGTCTGCTATCCCGGTCGCAAGATTGCCATCTTCGTGAATGGCTGCTTCTGGCATCGCTGCCCGTACTGCAGCCCCTCTAACCCCAAGACCAACACGGAGTTCTGGCAGCGCAAGTTCGAGCGCAACCGGGCCCGCGACCAGCGCAACCGCCGCGAGCTCGCGGAGCAGGGCTGGCTCGTGCTCGTGATCTGGGAGTGCCGGCTCAAGCGCGGGCGCTTTGACGCCACCATGCGCGAGCTGGTGCGCGAGGTGCGGGCGGCAACCGAGCGGCCAGACTTCCAGTGGCCAAGGCGTGCAGGATCGGTGATCGAGGTGGGGTCGACGCCCGTGTGGCGTCGGCGAAAGTTCGCGCTGCGGCTTCGAAAGCGTCATAGTGGTCGCTAACGGCGCCGAGGCTTACGGCGGACGGACGCGCGCGTAGCCGCGCCGAGGCTCGTCTGCGACCATCGGCGGCTTCGCCGACATGGCTAACAACGAGGATGACGAGGGGGTGCGCGGCATGGCGGTCTACGTGACGTCCGACGCCCACGGGCACGTCAAGGCGCTCGACCGAGCGCTCGCGCAGGCGTCTCCCGGTGCTCAGGACAGCGTGTATGTGCTTGGAGACATGATTGACCGCGGTCCCGACCCGCTCGGCGTCGTCTCGCTCGTTCGGTCACTGCCCCATGTGCAGGTCATTCTCGGCAACCACGAGCAGCTCATGCTCACGGCCCTTGCCCGAAGCGGGGCGCCGAAGGACGGCTCCTTTGACCTGGGCGGCTTCGGCATGGATGCGTTTCTCGACTGGGTCGGCTGGATGCAGAACGGCGGGGCGGCCACGGCCGACCAGCTCGAGCATCTGAGCGCGGAGACGTACGCGGACTTCTTCTCGTGGGTGTCCGGTCTCGGGCGCTATGCCGTGGCGCGGGCGGGTGGCCGGACGTATGCGCTCGTGCATGCCGGCATCGACCCGAAGGCCGCGCGCGCCTGGCTCACGTCCGGCGCGGGGGCTGGCCGTGATCCCTCGGATCCAACCGTGCTGTCCGACTTGCTGGCGGCGCAGGACGAGGAAAACCTCCTCTGGATTCGCCAGGAGTTCTGGGGCTGTCCCACCGGTCTCGTTGACGAGACGGGGCGCGGGCCCGTGGTTGTGGCGGGGCACACGCCCTCGACGCTGCTCAAGATGCTGGCTGACGGCCCGAAGACGGAGTTCACGACGCCGGAGGGGCTTGGCACGATCGTGCGCGTGGGCGCATGCGAGCAAACCGGGGGCGTTGCCGACCGCATTGACATCGACTGCGCTGCCGCGGCGGGCTGTGGCTCTGGCCGCGTGGGGGTCTTGCGCCTTGACGACGGGGCCGAGTGGTTCGCCCCCGTCGAGGAGGGCGAGTAGTGGGCGCGGGTGGTGCGGCGCTCGAGCCCGGCACGATGCCCAGCCCCGGCGCGGTGCCCGAGACCAGCGCGACGCCCGAGACCAGCGCGACGCCCGAACCACAGCCGCTCGTGCCCATGGGGCCCATTCGTCCCGCGCCCGTCCGACCGCGGCCCGACGCACCCGAGGGCGACGACGGCCTGTCCGCCGGCGTCTCCGTTGCGGCGTCTGAGCTGCTCGCGGGGCATGTCTGCGTCGACGAGCTGGGCCATGGCTGGGTGCGCCCGTGGCGCTTCCTGCCCGGCCAGCGTCGGGCGCTCGAGAGCTGCATGGCGTGGTACCCGGGGATCTTTCGGCAGATGGCAGCTTGCACGGCGGGCGTGCGGCTGGAGTTTGAGACGGACAGCACGAGCGTCACGGTCGAGCTGCGCGTCGATGGCGAGCCGCGCGCCACGCGCAACGTGCTTGTGAACGTAGACGGGCCCGACGCCGAGCTGCCCCACGACGGCATATCCGCCGACGTGGACGGCGCTCACCTTGTGGCCCGCCTGCCCGCTGCGGGCGAGCCGGGCGTCACCTTCGACCTCGTGTCGTCGCAGCCCGCCCTTGCCGACCTCATGCCGCTTCCGGGCATGGGGCCTGCCCATCGGGTCACCATGTGGCTCCCGTGTCTGAGGGGCTGCGAGGTGGGCATGGTTACCGGCGATGGCAGCTACCTGCGGCGCATTGACAACCGCACCCCTCGGCTGCTCGTCCTTGGTGACTCCGTGGCGCAGGGCTTCTGCGCGGATGACCCCGCGCTTGCGTGGCCGTCGGTCGTGGCGGGGAATCTCGGCATGCCGCTGCTTAACCAGTCGGTGGGGGCGCAGGTGTATCAGCCCTCCGCCCTGGCAGGGCTCGCCGGCCAAAATGTCCCGGAGTCGCCCTTCGGTCTCGTTATCGCGGCGCTTGGGGGCAACTATCGCTTTGGCCGCTGCAATCCGGCCGTGGTAGGCCGCGAGATAGCCGAGTTCCTCTCGCTTGTCGACGATGCTGCTCCTGACGCGCCGCTCGTTGTGATGCTCCCGTACGTGAAGGGGCGCGAGGCCGTGCGTGGGAGCTGCTACGAGGAGGTGCCGCAGCTGGTGGCGCAGGCGGCGGAGCGCGTTCGTGCCCGCCGTGCTCGTCGGCATGCGGCTCCGCTCCTGCTGCTCGACGCCCCGGACGTTCCCGCCAAACAGCTCGCGGACGAGGACGGGCATCCGACGGCGAAGGGCGAGGCCCACATCGCGCGGCACGTGCTCGCCGGGATCAAAAAGCTCGACTGCCGGTGCTTGCGCGAGACGGGCGGCTACGGCCGTTGTGGGGCCTGTCGCCGCTAGCGGCGCGTCCGAACGCCCTATGCGTGCTCCCCGGCATAGATGAATGCTGCAAAAGGCATGTATGGAGCTGAGGTGGAAGCGCTTACAGGCATTTCTAGCCCATGAGATACGGAACTGCTAGGATTTCCGCGTTTTTATCGGCGCGACGTCGTGCCCGTCTGCGCTGACACGCCCGCCACACGCGTGTCTCGCCTGCCTCGTCGCCTCAGCTCCACGCAACATGGGAGGCAATCCATGACCGAGACCCAGCCCACGTTTGGCTCGCGCGCCCTCGAGGACGAGTACGTCCAGATCGTGCGCGAGATGGACGGCGACCTCGCCGGTCGTCGGCACGGTGACGAGTACCTCGCTGGCACGCACGCGCTCTATCACGGCCAGCCCACGCCCTGGGCGCTCACGCCCAAGATCTTCGACGCCGCTACGGTCGCGTATCTCCGCGAGTCGGCCGAGACCATGTACGGCATCATGGACAAGGTCACGCGCGCCTTTCGTACCAGCGCCGCCATCCGTGACCAGTTTGGCCTCGACCCCGAGTTTGCGCGCCTCTGCTGCCTCGACACGGGCTACGAGTGCCAGATTCCGCTCGCCCGCGTGGACGTCTTCCTCAACGAGGAGACGGGCGACTTCCAGTTCTGCGAGCTCAACACCGACGGCTCGGCCGGCATGGTGACGACCGACGAGGTCACGCGCGCCGTCCGCCACACGCCGTCGTTCGCCGAGTTCGAGCGCAGGCATCCCGACCTCGCCGCCTTCGACATCTCCGACGCCTGGGTCGAGGCGCTTCTCGCCTGCTACAAGAGCTGGGTGGGCCCGGGATTCCCGGACACCAACCCCGGCGACGACTACACCTACGGCGACGAGACCATGAGCCTCGCCATCGTCGACTTTGCGGAGAGCATCGACGCCGAGGACGTGCAGCACTTCATCGACCTGTTCCGCGACCGTGGCGTGCACGCGCGCTTTGCCGACGTGCGCAGCCTGCGCCTCGAGGAGGTCAAGCCGGGGCGCGTTCGTCTCATGGATGACGACGGCCCCATTGCCTGCGTGTGGCGTCGCGCCGTCACGGGCGAGCTGTGGGAGAAGCGCTGCGACGGCCAGGAGGCGCTCATCCACGCGGCCGAGCAGAACGTGGCCTGCGTGATTGGCGGCTTCCGCACCTGGCCGTGCGCCACGAAGACGGTCTTTGCCGTGCTCTGGAGCGACGCCGCTGCCGATGTCCTTACGTCCGAGGAGCTTGCGTTCGTGCACGCGCACGTGCCGCGCACGGTGCTGCTCGACGCCGATGCGGACCTGGCTCCTTACGCCGAGAAGGACAAGTGGATCGTAAAGCCCAGCGGCGGCTACAACTCCGTGGGCGTGCTCGCGGGTCTCGACGCCACGCAGGACGAGTGGGAGCGCGCGCTTGCCGAGACGGCGAAGTCGGGCGGCATCGTGCAGGCCTATGCGCCGCAGTACCGCACGCCGTGCCTGCGCGGGACCCTCATCGACGGCGAGCATCGTGGCAAGCCTGCCCAGGCTGACGAGCTGGGGTTTGCCGACGCCTCCAACATGGAGGGGCTGTTCCTCTTCAACGGTAAGTTTGCGGGCGTGTACACGCGTGCGGGATTTGCCAACACCATCGGCGAGTGGACGAGCCGCCTGAACCTCGGCTGCTTCTACGAACGCTAGGGCTTTGGGCCGGGCCCACGAGTGGGCGTGGGGTTCGCGGGCCGGTGCGGGGCCGTGTCTTGATTTCGGGTCTCGGATGCCCCGGATGGCCGGCTTTGTACGATCGGCCTCCCTCGTGCACCTTGATCCGGCCCGCAGAAGTCTCACATTCCGCTGGTAGACGCCCTTATCGGACGGGTGGCTGCCGATAAGGGCGTTTGCTGTCTCTCGGCGGACGGGGCCAGTCGTACAAACGACGCCATCCGGGGCATTGGCGGCTGGATTTTCGTACACGGAGGAACGGGGTCGTACAAACGACGCGATTCGGGGCAGCCTCCGTGCCACGTACCGCCCCGCCCTTCGCTTCGTGTGTCGGCGCTGCCGGTCGCCACGGCCGGTCTGACAGAAATCTAACAGACCGTTCACCGGGCATGTCGGCATTTTGGCATCCCGGCGGGCACGGTCCCGGATAGCCTTGCCCCCATGGATGTCCTCTTCTCACATACCACCGCTCTTGAGCTGCTTTGCACGCTGCCCAATCGTGCTGGCTCGCATACCTGCCGTGCGCGTGTCGTGCCTTCCCGTCCGCCCGGTCGTCCCGTGTGCGAGCTGGTGGCGCGGCATGCCAGCTCGCCGGTTCACGTGCTGGTGCGCGATCCGTCCGTCAGGCGTCCCCGTGCGGGCCTGCATTGCCACTCGTGCTCCCGAAGCCTGCCGCCGGGATCCGTTACCAAGGTCGAGCTGGAAGGACGCGAAGTGTACGTCACGTCCCCGGCACTCACGTTCGTCCAGCTTGCGGCAACGTTGGAACTCGTCGATGTCGTTGCCGTTGGCATGGCACTCTGCTCGGCGTATCGGCTTGATGACACGGCGCGGGGAGGGGCTGCCCATCGCGAGGGGGACGACGCTCCGTTCACTTCCGTGGAGAAGCTTCGGTCGTTCGTCGACGCTGCGAAGGGCATGCCGGGCGTGTCGCGGGCTCGTCAGGCGCTGCCCTATGTCTGCGACGGATCCCGATCGCCGGTTGAGTCGGGGCTTGCGATGGCGGTGGGCATGCCCGCGCGCTACGGTGGGTTTGCGCTGGGCAAGGTGACCATGAACCCGCAGGTAATCATTAATGACGACGTGGATGCGGCTGGCCTTCAGAGGGTGGGGGAGCGATATCCAGACATCATCGTGACAGCGGTTTCTCGAGGTACGGAGCGTCGCGCGGCTCTCGACTACGACGCCGACTCGACCCACGGCGGGGCTCGGCGGCGCGAGCGGGATCAGGCGAGGAGAAACGAGTTCCAGACCCTGCGTGGTCTTCCCCACTTTGCGCTCACATCTCTGCAAGCAGGCGAGTTCGGCGCGGTTTGCAAGGTGTTCGACCAGATGCGCCGGATGCTGGGCAGGCGCGCTGCCCGGTGTGGTGCTGGCTTGGGGGCTGGCGGTGACGACGCGTGGCCGGAGGGCTGGTGCGGGGGCAACCCGGCGGCGAGCGATCGCGAACTGCTGGAGGGGAGCATGCGGCATCGGAGGGTGCGCCTCTGGCTGCGCTACATTGCGGGGCCGACGCGCGCGGTTGGGACGGAGAGGTGGAGGAGGGCGGTGTTCGACGGCGGGAAGCCGCAGGGTCGGGATCCTGGCGATTGATGATTTGGGACGTCTGGTGGCGTGGTCGTTCCTCGGGACGTCGATGGAAGGCGGGGCCGTGCATGGTATTTCGGGCTCGTCTGCCGCACTTCTCTCCGTTTGTACGATTGTCGAGGTCGAGGCTATGTGCGGGATGCTCCGCGTCGAGAAGGCTGGCGTCCCTTGTGAGACGCTGAGCAGGCATTTTCTCCATAGCTTTGCGCTTGCGAGAAATGCGGCGGCAGTTCTGGGGTATCTAGCTCGTACATTCGGCTGGATTTAGGGCATTGGAAGTGCTCGTGGCCGACGCGGGGGTGGATGGTCGTACATTGCCTGCATTCCGGGGCACTTCAGGCCGCTGCGGGCCGCGAACGAGTTGGGGCACCACGGGCCGCTACGGGACACTACCGGTGTGACGGAGGAGACAGCATGGCAAGTCAGCAGGAGCGAGACAACCGAGGCCCTGCCACCTGGAGCGTGCCCGACGCGATGTCCGTACCGGGGGCGCCTGCCTCCGTTGCCCGCACCAACCGCTGCGCGCCCGACCTGCGCGAGGGACTCTCGCCCGAGGTGTCCGCCGCCGTCATCGAGCAGCGCGCCAACGGGCACCTGAGCCCGCACGCCACGCCCAGCTCGGCGGCCATCCGCCGGCTCGACACCGAGCGCGACCGTGACACCGCCTGGCGGCCCGCCTTCGTGAGGGACTCTGAGAAGATCATCCACCTGCCAGCCTACAACCGCCTTGCCGGGAAGACCCAGGTGTTCTCCCTGCGCGCCAACGACGACATCTCCCGCCGCGGCCTGCACGTGCAGCTCGTGAGCCGCGTGGCGCGTGACATCGGCCTCTCGCTCGGGCTCAACCTTGACCTCATCGAGGCCATCGCCCTTGGCCACGACATCGGCCACACGCCCTTCGGCC
>UWSJ01000032.1 GCA_900549525.1 uncultured Coriobacteriaceae bacterium
CCTGCCAGGCCCAGCCGCGGTCGGCCTCGCCAAAGAAGTGGAACTCGTCCATGGCCACGGCTGCCACGTCGCTTGCGGCACCCTCGCGCAGCGCCTGGTTGGCAAGGATCTCCTCCGTGCAGCAGATGACGGGGGCGGAGGTGTTGATGTGGGTGTCGCCGGTGATCATGCCCACGTTGTCGCGGCCGAGCACCTCGACCAGGTCGAAGAACTTCTCGGAGACGAGGGCCTTGATGGGCGCGGTGTAATAGGCGCGCTTGTGCTGACAGATGGTGAGGTAGGCGAGGCCGAGCGCCACCATGGACTTGCCCGAGCCCGTGGGCGTGCCGAGGATCACGTGGCCGCCGGCCGCTAGGTCGAGCAACGCCTCCTCCTGGTGCGGCCAGAGCTCCATGCCGCGTCCGGCGCACCAGTCAAGGAAGCGCTCGAGTGCGGTGTCCGGATCGAGTGTGGCCTCGGGCTCATAGTCGGGCCACTCCTCCGGGTCAAACCAGAGGTCGGGCACGAGCTCGCCGAGCGAGCCCGGAGTCGCGGGGTCGGGAGAGGCGGCGGGGTTTGCGCCCTCTTTGGAGGCTGACTGTGCTATTGGTTCCTCTTGCACGACGCATGTCCTTTTAGCTGGAGTTTTATCAGAGGCGAGAATGTGCTGCGGTTAGGAAGCCGCAGTCTTGGCGAGTATATGAATTGTAGCAACACTTGCCGAGACCCCAGAAATCTCCGATGTGATTGGGTGGCGCTCGGCCGCCGTGCGCCCTTCGCTGTTTGCCGCCTGCTTGAATAGAAGAGATTTCTTCTATCAAGGGAGGAACCCATGCCGCAGGTCGTCCCCGCGAGCGATTTCAGGGCCGATATCAAGTCCGTCTCGCAGTATACCGACGAGGGTGAGGTCGGAGGCAGAGCAGGATCTCGAGGGCACAGAGACGTGACGTATGGGTGGCACCAACGTTCGCTTCGACTCTGGCCAAGCTCATAGATCCCGACTGAACCTGCGGAGTGAGGCCAGCTGTAAAACCGGTACCACGGCGATTTGTTCCTTGGTGAACTGTAACTTGTTTACATCGCGTCTGCTTTTTTTCATGTACAGCGCGTGGATGGCGTGCCCATGGTGCTGACCTGCAGTCCGACGGTTCTCGTTCATGCGCTCTCTCCGCAGCCATCTGAAGTGGCGGGCATAATCAGCAGTCTGCTGCCTTTCGGGCTTCATAGTTGATGGTCTTCGCAAGGCTCTGCGGGATCCTTGGGGGCGACCCGACGCCGCTCGGCTTCCGAAATAAACCGTTCACGGAAGATAACCCGAGAAGAAACATACTTATCATCAACGCGCATCTTGTGTGATGTATTAATTCCACAAAGAGCTGAAGGAAGGAAACTAAGACGTCAAATCCTTCCGACAGTTCGTCGTGAGCTCGGCAAGGCTGGCGGAATGACCGAGGGGAGAGGATCGTGTGGTGCGGGTTAGCTCCGGAATTATGCAGGACAAGATACGCGGGATCGTGGAAGGCTGCAAGGACGTCAGCTTCACGTTCGAGCGAAAGGAGGGAATTAGCCTCTTTTTCTCGTCGGACTCCGATGACGGTACGGCCGTTGCCGCGGCAAAGCGTGCGATCAAGTCGGATCCGTTGGGCAAGACGCTGCTCGTCTCGGTAAAGCCGGCGTGAGTTCGGCGGGGTTATGTCCGAAGCCGCCCCCGGGGTGAGGCGTCAGGACGGGTGATGCCGTGCGTCTGCGCGGCCGTCAGGGAAGGAAGGTAACGATGGAGAAAATCACGGACTTCATCGAGAGCAAGATCGCTCCGGCTCTCATCAAGTTTTCCAACCTCAAGTACATCCAGATCATCCAGCGTACGTTCATCGCGTTCACGGCGCTTCTGATCATCGGGTCTCTGTTCACGCTGCTGGCGAACCTGCCCAAGGAGCTCATCGGCGACTTCTCCAAGAAGTTCGCGCTCGGTGCCGGCGTGGGCACCTCCTTCATGGGGCTGTTCACCTGCGTAGCGGCGGCGTACGCCACCATCGAGTGGTACAACACGAACCGCGACGAGCACATCGATTTCGTGGCTCCGCTGATTCTGGTGGTCTCGAGCTTCTTCGTGTGCGTGCCGGCCACCACCGTGAAGACCGTGGTCGAGGGTTCCGACAAGCCCGGTAGTTTTGTGGGCGTCGCCACGGATTACCTCGGCACCAAGGGCGTCTTCGCGGCGCTCATCATCGGCATCCTCACGATTGAGATCTACCGCTTCTTCGTGAACCACAAGGTCACGATCAAGATGCCCGAGGGCGTCCCTCCCATGGTCGCCAACGCGTTCACGGCGCTTATCCCGAGCTTCTTCGCCATCGTCTTCTGGTGGCTGGTGACGCCGGTCTTCGGGCTCAACATCCCCAAGATGATCATGGGCCTGTTCACACCGCTCGTGAGCGCCTCTGACTCGGTCGCCGCCGCGTTCATCACCTCGTTCCTGAACCGTGCCCTGTGGGCGGTCGGCATCCACGGTGGCAACGTCGTCGGCTCGGTCGCCAACCCCGTGTGGCTGCAGATGACCGCCGAGAACCAGGCCGCCTACGCCGCTGGGCAGCCGCTTCCCTATACCTTCACGAGCATCTTCTACGACAACTACGTGTGGGTCGGCCTGCTCCCGCTCGCCGTGGTGATGTTGACCACGAAGTCCAAGCGCCTGAAGGCCCTCGGCGGCCTCGCGCTTCTGCCCGCGCTCTTCAACATCGGCGAGCCGCTCATCTTCGGCATTCCCATCGTGCTCAACCCGCTCATGATGATCCCGTTCGTGCTCTCCTATATGGTGGTGCTTGCACTCGCCTGCCTGCTGACGCTTTCCGGCATCATCCCTGTGCCCGTGCTGTCAGCTCCGTGGATCACGCCGGCGCCCATCAAGACCTTCCTTGCCACCGGTGCCGGTCTCGGGGCGGTTCCGGCGGTCGTGTTCGTGATCGTCGCGTGGCTTATCGTGGGGCTCATCTTCTACCCCTTCGTGAAGGCACTCGAGAAGAACGACCTTGACGAGGCGGAGGCGATTGAGGGGGCCGACGCCGAGAAGGCGACAGATTCCGAGGCGTCCGCCGAGTAACGACCTCTGGGACGCGCGGTGGGGTCGGGGTCGCTCGCGCCCCCGACCCCGTCCGTGCCCGTCCCGCGTCTCGACTAAGGAGCCCCCATGCTGGGTGTGTCGACGTATCTGCAGGAATATCAGCCCGACTATCTCGAGCAGGCCGCCCGCGCGGGAGCCAGGCTCGTCTTCACGTCGCTCCAGATGCCGGAGCTTGACTATGACCACGCGAAGCCGGTGCTTGCCCAGGTGCTCGAGCAGTGTCACGATCTCGGCATGAGCCTGGTCGCCGACGTCTCGCCGGCGGCGTTCTCGCTGCTGCACGTGGCCGAGGGCGACTACGACGCCCTTAGGGCTCTTGGCGTGGACACGATTCGGCTTGACTACGGCTTTCGTGACCTCAGGCTCGTGCGGGATTTGCAGCGGCGGTTTCGGCTCGTGCTGAATGCGAGCGTGGTGAGCGACGCCTATCTTGACGAGGCGGTAGCCGAGGACGTGCGGCTCGAGGATCTTTCGTTCATGCACAACTACTACCCGCGTGCCGAGACGGGCCTCTCCCGCGAGGGCTTCGAGAGGGCAAACGAGCTTTTTCGGCGTCGCGGTCTGTCCGTCCAGGCGTTCGTTCGGGGGGACGCCGAGTGCCGGTTCCCGCTCTACGAGGGGCTGCCTACGCTCGAGTGCCACCGGGGCGTCGCCTCGCTCGTCGCTACCGTCGACCTCGTTCGCACCTTCGGCGTGCGCGACGTCATCGTGGGGGACACGCGCGCACACCCCGAGACGCTCAGGCGCATGGGTGCCTATCTCGATCGCGGGGAGCTAGGCGTTCCATGCCACCTGTACGAGGGCGCGGAGGGACTCTACGGCCAGAGGCTCAAGAGCCGCAAGGACCAGCCGGGCGACATCGTCCGCCTCCTCTGCCCTCGCGCGCCCGGTGTCGTGGCGGACAACACGATCGGACGCGCACGCGGCTCGATCGTCATGGAAAACGAGTACGCCCGGCGCTATGGGGGAGAGGTCTACCTCGTGAAGCGTAGCCTGGGCGCACGGGCGCGCTCGAACGTCATAGGCTTCGTCGACCCGTCGTACGTGGGCGTTCTCGACCATATCGACGCGGAGACGGACATCGTGCTGGAGCGTCTCTAGGAAGAGCATCAGCGCGCCTCGGGGTTTACCCCGCGGTGCCCAACGAGGGGAGTTGGCCATGAAGAAGATCATGCTTGCCTGCAGTGCCGGAATGTCCACCAGTCTTCTCGTCGAGAAGATGCGCAAGTCTGCCAAGGAGCGCGGGCTCGACGTCGAGATCGAGGCGCTTCCTGTTGCCGAGGCGGAGCGCAGGCTTGACGAGTACGACGTTGTCATGCTCGGCCCCCAGATCCGCTATAAGTTGGAAGACATGCGCAAGGCGGCGGACGGACGCACGCCGGTCGACGTCATCAAGATGACAGATTATGGCATGATGAACGGAAAGAACGTTCTTGATGCAGCTTTGGCAGTGATTGGCAAGTGATGCATGGATGGAGCATAGAGGAGTCGTTGCCAGGCTGGACGCCATGCGTGACCAGCTGACGCCCCAGGAGCGGGGCATCGTGGACTGCATCCTCTCCGACCTGGACGGCGTGGCCGGCAAGAGCATTCACGATATGGCAGCGGCCTCCTCTGTCTCCGTCGCCACCATCTCGCGTTTCTGCAAGAAGATCGGGTTCTCCGGGTATCGGGAGTTCCAGAGCGCGCTTACGTACGAGGCAGGCGGAAGGGTCGCTCCCGTCGTGATACCAACGAGCCAGGTTCTCTCGGAGATCTCGCCGCACGAGGACATCTCGCGTCTCATCCGCAAGGTGACGCGCAAGAACGCTCAGGCGCTGTGCGTGATGGAGGCCCTCATCGACCCCCATGCGATTGAGCGGGCGGTCGAGCTGCTCGCCCGAGCTCGTTCGGTGACGGTCTTTGCGCACGGGTCTTCCCTCGTCGTGGCGCACGACCTCGCCCTTAAGCTGATGAGGGCGGGGCTGTCCTGCTCGCTGTTCGACGACGGGCACGCCCAGCACCTCGCCGCCGCCAACCTGCGGGCCAGCGACGTCGCCGTTGCGATCAGCTATACCGGCACGACGCCGAGGGTGCTCGAGTGCGCCCGGCTCGCCAGTGAGGGCGGTGCCGCCGTCATCGCCATCACGAGGGGCGCTTCGACCTCTGGGCTGCGGAAGATCGCGGACGTCACCATCCCCGTACCTTCGACGGGTCTGGCAGAGCACGGAACCGACACCATGTCTCGCATTGCCGAGATGCACGCGGTCGACCTGCTGTTTGCCTCTTACGTCACGACATACTACGAGCGCTGCGTTCCGTTTATCAGGCGCGACCTCGAGTAGCCCTCGTGGTATGAGCGGATGAAGTCGCGGTACCAGTTGAAGCTGTCCTTGCGGACGCGCCGATAGGAGCCGTGCCCCTCGTTGTCCGCGTCGACGTAGACGACGCCGTAGCGCTTCTCCATCTCGCAGCTGCCGGCCGAGACGATATCGATGATTCCCCAGACGATGTAGCCCATGACGTCCACGCCGTCGCGCTGCGCCTCCAGCATCTGATCGAAATGACGCCGAAGGTAGTCGATGCGGTATGGGTCGTGCACGCGCTCCCGGCCCGCCTCGACGACGAGCTCGTCGCGCACGCCCATGCCCCCCTCCGCCACGAGGACGGGCTTCCGCACGCGGTCGTACAGGCGATTGAGCGCGCTCCTGAGCCCGACGGGGTCGATTTGCCATCCCCACTCCGTCGCCTCGAGGTGGGGGTTTCGCACGCCGCTCACGAGGTTGCCCGCCGTCTGCTCGGCCGCGTCATCGCAGGACACGACGCTCGACTGGTAGTACGAGATGCTGACGAAGTCACAGGTGTAGCGCGAGAACAGCTCGAGATCCTCGGGCAGGATCTCCACGTGGATGTTCCGGTCCCTGAAGAGGCGGTCCATGTAGCCGGGATGGTAGCCCCGGGCGAGCACGTCGACGGCGTACCACTGGTTGACCTGCTCGCTCCTCACGAGCTCGAGGTTGTCCTCGGGGGAACAGGTGTAGGGGTAGTAGCAGAAGTCGGCCACCATGCAGCCGCTTTTGGCCCGCGGAGCGATCTGGCGCTGCAGCTGGATGACGCGCGCGCTCGCGACGAACTGGTTGTGCAGCGACTGGAAAACGAGCGACTGGTCATAGGGCTCGCCCTCCGGCCTGGGGAGGGCGACGCCGTTCCACGGGCTGAAGTACCCGGCGTTTATCTCGTTGAAGGGCAGGTAGAAGTCGATGCTCTCGCCCCAGCGCTCGAAGACCGTCCGGGCGAACTTCACGTAGAGCTCGATCGTCTCGCGGTTCGTCCAGCCTCCGTGTCGCTCGACGACCGCCAGCGGGACGGCGTAGTGCGTGAGCGTGAGGAAGACCCTCATGCCGGCTCTGCGACAGGCCTCGAAGATGCGGTCGTAGTAGGCGAGCCCGGAGGGGTTCGGGCTGTTCTCGTCCCCGGTGGGGTAGAGCCGGGCCCAGCTGATGGAGAACCGATAGACGTCAAGCCCGAGCTCCGAGAGGAGCGCCATGTCCTCGTCGAGGTGCTCGTAGCCGCGGCTCCCGCGTCGGAAGGGGTAGTTGGCCCCGGAGGCGGCGGCCTTCGCGCGCGCGATTGCGGTGGGCGTTATGAGGCGCGTCTCGGTGGTCGCGTTGCTCGTGCGGGGGAGGTAGGGGCGACAGTCCTGGGTGTCGAGCCCCTTGCCGCCTGCGTCGTAGGCGCCCTCGTATTGGCTCGAGGCAGTGGCCCCGCCCCACATCAGCTCGCGCATGCTGGTCTCCTCGGTCGAACGTTGAGCCGTGCGGGGCGTCCCGCGCCATCCGCCCTCGGGCGCCCCTACCGGCGCTCCCTAGAGCGTGGCGCGGACGTGCCCGTGGGCGCGCTCGAGCGCCGCGCGCGCCTCGTCGGCGCTGCAGCTGAGCAGAAGGCTCGTGATGGCGACCTTCACCTGGCCGCCGGCGGCGTCGAGCGCCTCCTGGGCCTCCTCGCCCGTGCACCCGCAGGCGCCCGTCACGATGTTGCGCGCCCGCACGTGGAGCTTCTCGTTGGTCTGCTGCACGTCGACCATGAGGTTTTTGTACACCTTGCCGACGCCCACCATCGCGCCCGTCGAGATCATGTTGAGGATGGTCTTCTGCGCCGTGCCCGCCTTGAGTCGCGTGGATCCCGTGAGCACCTCGGGGCCGGTGACGGCCTCGATCGCGAGCTCGGCCACGCGCCCAATCGCGGAGCCCTCGTTGCACGCGATGGCAACGGTGTGGCAGCCCGTCTCGCGGGCGTGCCGCAGCGCCCCGACCACGTAGGGCGTGCGTCCGCTTGCGGCGAGCCCCACGACCAGGTCTCGAGGGGACAGCGTGCGTGCGTCGAGGTCCGAGGCGCCCGCCGCCTCGTCGTCCTCGGCGCCCTCGGCGGCCTTCACGAACGCATGCTCGCCGCCCGCGATGAGCCCGATGACGGTCTCGAAGGAGACCCCGAACGTGGGCGGGCACTCCACCGCGTCGAGCACGCCGAGCCTGCCGCTCGTGCCCGCGCCGACGTAGATGATGCGGCCGCCCGCCTCGAGCGCGGAGGTTGCCCACTCGATGGCCTGCGCCACCCGGGGAAGCACCATGCGGACGGCCTCGATCGCGCGCATGTCCTCGGCGTTCATGGCCTCGGCGATCTGCAGCGGCGTGAAGGTGTCGAGCTCCATCGTGTTCGGGTTTCTGCGTTCGGTCGTCAGCTTGCTGAGATCCAGCATCGGAAACGCCCCCTTACCGGTCGGCCTTCTGGGCGAGTCGCTTGTGCACGTCGATGAGCTCGGCGATCAGCTCCTGGGCGAGGATCGAGGTCATGAGGTGGTCCTGGGCGTGGACGAGCATCACGTTGACTTCGGTGTGCTCGCCGTTCGCCTCCTTCGTGAGCAGCTCGGTCTGGGCGTGGTGGGCCTGCAGGCTCGCCTCGCCCGCCTGCTTCATCATGTCGTCCGCCTCGTCGAACTTGCCCTCCTTGGCAAGCCTCAGGGCCTCGAAGGCCTTGCTGCGGGCGTCGCCCGCCATCGCGATGAGCCCGAAGGCGATCATCTCGGTGGAGTTCTCGTCGTTCTCGTCTGCCATGGATCCTCCGTTGTCGGCATGGGTTCAGGTGCCGTCCGCCGCGCCTTCTGCCACAGGCGGACGATGGTCGTCGATGCGTTCGGCGAGTCTGAGAATAGACACAGACCCTGGGGTCGGCAACGCCGCCCGCAGGTGGTCGGCGGCGCGTTCCGGTCGTGTTCCGTGAGAGGGTCGCGCTTCGTCCGGGTGAAATGTGGCGTAAGAGACATGTTAGAGAAAGTGCTGGTAATCCATCTAGTTATAGGAAAACTCGAGGTGCGCCACGGCGGCTGTTTTCATGGCGTTTCGGGCAACTGCGCTGAAACAAATCGTGTCAAGCGACATCCTCCCGCGGGCGTTTAGAAACCGCTCGGACACGATTCGCGCCAGGATAAGAAATTAAATTTCTTAGTAGGATAGAATCGATGACATAACAATTCCACATCGGTACAACTGAAGGCAGAAGGAGGAGGGCTCCCATGGCCGCCCGCAGTCTTCTCGCACTTTTAAAAGAGAATAGGGACTACGTGAGCCCGACGGAAAAGGGCGTCATAGACTTCGTGCTCAAAGACCCCGAGCGGGTCGTCGGCGCGAGCATTCACGAGCTCGCGGCGATGTCGTTCGTGTCCCCCTCCACCGTCTCGCGGCTCTGCGCGCGGCTGGATACGGGGGGCTACAAGGGGTTCCAGCGCGCGCTCGTCTATGACCTCGCGACCACGCGCGACGCCGAGCGAACGACGATCGGCGACATCACGCCGACAGACTCGACGGCCCGCACCGTCTTCAAGGTCACGCGCAAGAACATCGAGTCGCTCGCCATCACCGAGAAGCTCAACGCCCCGGAGGTCATCGACGGCTGCGTGGCGCTGATGTCCGACGCCCGGACCATCAACCTGTTCGGCATGGGGTCGTCGCTGCTCACGGCGAGGGACCTGCAGTACAAGCTCGTGAGGGTGAGGGTCTCCTGCAACGTGAGCGAGGACTGGCACGAGCAGCTCGTGCTTGCCAAGAACATGGTGCCGGGCGACCTCGCGATCGCCTTCAGCTACTCGGGTCGAACGAAGGAGGTCATCACCTGCGTCAAGCAGGCAAAGGACCGGGGTGCGAACGTCATCGTCGTCACGCGGGCCGGGCACGACTCGGACTTCGTGAGGCTCGCGGACAGGGCGCTGTTCGTGGCCTCGACCGAGCCGATCCTGCGCAGCTCGGCGAGCTCGTCGCGCATATCCCAGCTTGACGTGGTGGATATGCTGTTTGCGGCGTACGTCAACAAGAACTACGAGGCGTGTTCGAAGGCGTTTGAGCACAACTACATCGAACGGTAGGGTGGGGGCGGCACTGTCCGCCGCACTCGTGAAAGGGGCACGTATGAAGAAGAGCTACAAGATCCTGCTGGTCTGCTCGGGCGGCATGTCGACGTCCGTGCTGATGAAGAAGATGGAGAAGTACGCCCAGGAGAACGACATCGACCTGAAGGTCGACGCCTGTGGTACCGGCAACTACCAGGACGAGGCGGCGGACTACGACCTCATCCTGCTCGGCCCGCAGATCGGCTACCGCAAGGCGCAGATCGCCGGCACCGTGAGCATCCCGGTCGCCGCCATCGCGCCGCAGGACTATGCCTTTGGCAACGTCGAGAACATCCTGGCGGAGGCCGACAAGGTTCTCGGCTAGGGTCGACACAGGCCGCCCGAGACGGCGCGGCACAAACGGTTTCACGCGAACCCCGTCGTATTTCGGCGGGGTTCGTCATGTCGCATGACGAAGGGAAGGGAAAGTATGGAGAAGCTACAAGAGTTTTTGGAGAAGAGGTTAGGCCCGGTGATGAGCGTGCTTGGCTCGAACCGCTATCTGCTTGCGGTCCGAGACGGCGTCGTCTCCGCGCTGCCTCTGATTATCGTGGGCTCGTTCTTCCTGATCGTGGCCACCCCGCCTATCCCGCAGGACTGGGGCGTGTACAAGTTTCTGACCTCTAACGCCGCGACGATCCTCCTGCCGTACCGTATGACCATGTACATCATGGCGCTCTATGTGGTGTTCGGTATGGGCTGCAGCCTCGCCAAGTCCTATGACCTGGACGGCGTGTCGGGCGGCATCATGTCCGTCATGGCATTCCTGCTGACGATCGTGCCGGTCAACGTGCCGGCTGACGCCAAGGACGCCGCCGGCGTCAGCGGCTTCGTCATCTCCATGCCGAGCATGGGCTCCGCGGGCCTGTTCGTCGGCATCATCGTGACGTTCATCGCGATCAACATCTTCCGCCTGACCCAGCACTCCAAGTTCAAGATCACGATGCCCGACCAGGTGCCGCCTTCGGTCGCGCGCTCGTTCGAGGCCCTCACCCCGACGCTTCTCGTGATCCTCATCATCGGCTCCATCACCTACTACCTCGGGTTCAACTGGAACGGGGCGATCACAGCGGTCATCAGCCCGCTCGTCAAGGCGTCCGACTCGCTGCCCGGCGTGCTGCTCGTCTGCTTCCTGACCTGCTTCTTCTGGTTCTTCGGCATTCACGGCGTGTCCATCGTCGGCTCCATCGCCCGCCCGCTTTGGCTGACGCTGCTCGAGTCCAACGCCAACGCCGCCGCCGCCGGTACCGTCGGCACCGCGCTTCCGGCCATCGGCGCCGAGCCGTTCTACCAGTGGTTCATCTGGATCGGCGGCTCCGGCTGCACGATCGGCCTCGCCATCCTGCTCGTGACGGTCTGCAAGTCCAAGTACCTCAAGGACCTCGGTCGCATCGGCTTCTTCCCGGCCCTGTTCAACATCAACGAGCCGCTGATCTTCGGCACGCCCATCGTCCTCAACCTGACGCTCGCGATTCCGTTCATCGTCACGCCGCTGGTCTGCGCGATCGTCGCCTGGGCCGCGACGGGTCTCGGCCTCGTGAGCCGCGTCATCATCACCGCCCCGTGGACGCTTCCCGGGCCTGTGGGCGCCTACCTCGCCACCGGTGGCGACTGGCGCGCCGCCGTGCTCAACATCGTGCTGATCGTCATCTCGGTCCTCATGTACCTGCCGTTCGTGAAGATCTACGACAAGACCTTCCTCGGCCAGGAGGACACGGGCGAGAAGGCCGAGCAGGCCGCGTAGTCCCCGTTCTTGCCGTACGCGTTGCTGCGGCCGGCTCCGGCGGAAGCCCCGGGGTCGGCCGCGGCGCTATCCGGTGAGGCACCGGACGTCCCGCCGCATCATCGCAGCTCGATGCGGCAGGACGTCCGATTCCTATCACGACGTACTAAGAGAGGGCGCATGAAACGACTTGGCATCTCGATCTACCCCGAGAAGACCACGCGCGAGGCCATCTTCGACTACATGGAGAAGGCCGCCGACGCGGGGTTCTCTCGCATCTTCTCCTGCCTGCTGTCCGTGACCGACAGCCGCGACAACGTTCGCCGCGACTACACGGAGATGAACGCCCGTGCCCACGAGCTGGGGTTCGAGGTCGTGCTCGACTGCAACCCGCGCGTGTTCGACGAGCTCGGCGTCTCGTACAAGGACCTGTCGTTCTTCAAGGAGATCGGCGCCGACGGGATCCGCCTCGACATGGGCTTCACGGGCAACGAGGAGTCGCTCATGACCTTCAACCCCGAGGGGCTTCTGGTCGAGGTCAACATGAGCAACGACACGCACTACATCGACACGATCATGGACTACTGCCCCGACACGACGCACCTCGTGGGCTGCCATAACTTCTACCCGCACAACTACTCCGGCCTCGGCCTCGACTTCTTCAACAGCTGCACCGAGAACTTCCGCCGTTACGGGCTGCGGACCGCCGCCTTCGTGACCTCGCAGGCGAGCGGCACCTTCGCGAACTGGCCCGTGACCGACGGTCTGCCCACGCTCGAGATGCACCGTCACCTGCCGCTCCATCTGCAGGTCGAGCACTACATCTCCATGGGCACCATCGACGACGTGATCATCTCCAACTGCTACCCGAGCGACGAGGAGCTGGCGCGCCTCAAGGGTCTGCCCCGTAACCTCGTGTGCTTCGACGTCGGCCTCATCGAGGGGCTCCCCGAGGTGGAGACGAGCATCGTGCTGGACGAGCTCCACTTCAACCGCGGCGACGTGTCCGAGAACTTCCTGCGCTCCACGCAGAGCCGTGTCAAGTACAAGGGACACCAGTTCGACCTGTTCAACGCGCCCGACGTCATCCGGCGCGGGGACGTGGTGATCGAGAGCAGCGAATACGGCCACTACGCCGGCGAGCTGCAGATCGCGCGCTCCGACATGCGCAACAGCGGCATGAGCAACGTCGTCGGCCACATCCCGGACGAGGAGCTGTTCCTTGTCGACACCATTCGCCCGTGGCAGAAGTTCCGCTTTCGTCGCGCGTAGGGCATGGTTCCGTGCGGCCGTGGAACCTCGCGGGGCTGCGGGGGCGGCCGGAAGACCCGACGGAGAGGAGCGAGCGTGCATTATATAGGTGTGGACGGCGGGGGAACGAAGACGGCGTTCTCGCTGTATGACGGCGACCTGCGGCGCATCGACACCCTGCAGGGGCCGACGAGCCACTTCGCCCAGGCCGGGTTCGACGGCACGCTGCGCGTGCTGGCGGACGGCATCGGAGCCCTCGCGCGGCGCAACGGCGTCGAGGACTACGGCATCGGCTTCGGCCTTGCCGGCTACGGCGAGCAGCGCTCCGTGCGTGAGCGGATCGAGGAGTGCGTGGGCAAGGTCGCGGGAGGCCATCCCTTCGTGCTCGTGAACGACGGGCAGGCCGCGCGGGCTGCGGCGCTCGACCTCGCCGACGGCATCGTGCTCGTTTCGGGCACGGGGTCGATCGGCTACGGCGTGCGCGGTGGGAGCGAGCGACGCTGCGGCGGCTGGGGCTACCAGGTGGGTGACGAGGGGAGCGGCTGGTGGATCGGCAAGCGCCTGCTCGCCGCCTTCGCCCGCGAGAGCGACGGCCGCTCGCCCCGCGGGGCTCTGCATGACGTGGTCATGCGCGAGCTGACCCTTTCCGGGGAGTACGACATCATCGGCTACGTGCGCGACACGCTGGGGGACGACCGCACGAAGGTCGCGGCGCTCGGGCGGCTCGCGGCGGAGGCCGCGCGCCAGGGAGACCCGGTGGCGCGCGCCATCTACGAGGACGCCGCCCGGGAGCTGGCGCAGCTCGCGCGTGCGCTCGTGGACGAGCTGTTCGCGGGCGACGCGGTGGCTGGTGCGGGGGCTGGCGAAGCGGACGCCGCCGGCACGGAGCCCGGAGCCGCCGCCGGAGCCGCCGCCGGAGCGGAGCCCGGCGCAGCCGCCGGCGCGCCCGTGCGCACGACGTACGTGGGTGGGGTGTTCCGCGTCGGCGAGCTCGTGCTGGAGCCGCTGCGCGCCGCGCTGCCGGAGCGGTGCGAGCTCGTGTCGCCCGCCCACGACCCCGACCTCGGCGCGGTTCTGCTCCTGCGCCGCCGCCTTGAGCGCGAGGAGGGCTGATGCTGGCCGTCGGACTGATGAGCGGAACGAGCCTCGACGGCGTCGACGCCGCGCTCGTTGACGTCTCGGGTGAGGGCATGGGGACGAGCGCGAGGCTCGTGGCGTTCGACACGCTTCCGATGCCCGCCGCCACGCGCGCGCGAATCATGCGCGCCTGCGGCCCGAAGGCGAGCTCGACGCCCCTGCTCTGCTCGCTGAACGTCGAGCTCGGCCACCTGTTCGCGGACGCGGCGCGGGTCGTGTGCGCGAAGGCGTCCGTGAGCCCGGGCGAGCTCTCGTTCGTGGCGAGCCACGGGCAGACCGTCTGGCACGCCCCGGCCTCGACCCTATCCGGCGCCAGCGCCGCCGACCCCGCCTGCGACTGCTGCTTCCCGAGCACGCTTCAGATAGGCGCGCCCGCCGTCATCGCCTGGGAGCTTGGCGTCCGCGTGGTCGCCGACTTCCGCCCGATGGACATGGCTGCCGGTGGACAGGGCGCCCCGCTCGTCCCGTACTCGGAGGTCGTGCTCTACGGTGACGCCGAGAGGAACGTGGCGCTGCTCAACGTAGGGGGGATCGGCAACATCACCGTGCTGCCCGCCGGGTGCGGGACGGGGGCGGCTGGCCCCGCCGAGGCCTCCGGCGTGTTCGCCTTCGACACCGGCCCCGGCAACATGATGGTGGACGAGGCATGCCGACGGCTGCTGGGCGTCCCGTACGACGAGGGCGGCTCGGTCGCCGCGAGCGGTCACGTCAACGACGGCCTGCTCGGAGAGCTCATGGCCTCGCCGTACCTGGCGCTCGAGCCTCCCAAGAGCACCGGCCGCGAGCTGTTTGGCGCCGATGCGGTCGGGCGCGTGCTGGAGGAGTGGGAAGGCCTTCCCGGCGAGGACGTCATCGCGACACTCACGGAGTTCACGGCCGCATGCGTGGCGGATGCGTGCCGGAGGTTCGTGGGGCCGCGCGTGGGTGAGCTCGACCGGCTCGTCGTTGGCGGGGGAGGCGCCCACAACGCGACGCTCGTCACCGCCATCTCCCGGCTCCTGTCCGGCACCGAGGTGCTCACGCAGGAGGGCCTCGGGCTTTCGAGCGACGCGAAGGAGGCCGTGGCCTTCGTCATTCTTGGTAACGAGACGCTGCGGGGCAGGCCTTCCAACGTGCCGAGCGCCACGGGGGCGAGCTGCCCGGTGGTGCTCGGCAGCGTGACCTATCCGCCACGGACGTTCGAGACAGGGGGCAAGTGATGGGAAGGAAGCTGAGTCGCGCGCAGCTTGCGGCACGCGGTACGAGCGCCGACGTGCGACACGAGACGAGCGCACGGCGGGACGGGGACGGCACCCGTGACGGATCACCGGCGAAGGGCTCGGGGCGTGGCGCGGGGCGTAGTCGGCGTCCGTCCGGATCGTCGGGACGCCCGAAGCTGCACGGCGTCATCACCGAGGCCATGGTGGAGGAGCAGGTCGAGCGCTCTGGCACCTACCCCTTCACGTTCACGAGCTCGTTCATCCTGTTCGTCGCGGCCTTTGCGGGGTTCGTGCTCGTTCCCTACGCGGCGGGGCGCTTCGGGGCGGACACGCGCGCCGCGAGCGTCGTGGGCATATCGGCGCTGCTACCGCCCGCGCTGGCGCTCACGCGCTACTTCCTCGACTCGAAGCGGGGAATCTGCCGGGGCTTCTGGCTCACGCTCGGCGTCTCGTTCGCCGCGTGCTTGCTGGTGAGCGGCCTGCTGTTCATCGGGGGAGTCTCGCTGCTGTAGAGGGGCGCCTCCGGCCGCCCGGGGCGATCTTGGCGCGTCGGTTCGGGCGGCGAGCCCCTCGCGAGCCTCCCGGCACGCGGGCGGCGGTCATGAGGTCGCCCACGCCCCCGGCGGCGTTGAGCGGGATGTGCTGGTCGCAGCAGATGACGACCGTGTTCGTGGGTTCCATGCGCGCCTCCTGTGGCTTGTCCGCCCAAGAGGCGCCCGTCAAAGACGCCCGTAGTCACGGCGCGGTGCCAAAGGCTGCGCTCGGCACAGCTCCTGCGCTCGGTGCGGCTCCTACAGGTAGCGGCCGGTGACGCTTGCCGGGTTGGCCGCCACCTGCTCGGGCGCGCCCGTGGCAACGATGCGACCGCCCCGCTCGCCCCCGCCCGGCCCGAGGTCGATGACCCAGTCGGCATTGTGGATGACGTCGAGGTCGTGCTCGATGACGACGAGCGTGGCCCCATGCGCCACCAGATTGTCGAACACGGCGAGCAGCGTCTGCACGTCGAGCGGGTGCAGGCCGATGGTGGGCTCGTCGAAGACGAAGACCGTGTCCGCCTGCGGCTTGCCCATCTCGCTCGCGAGCTTGAGGCGCTGGGCCTCGCCGCCCGAGAGTGCCGGAGTGGCCTCGCCCAGCGTGAGGTAGCCGAGCCCGAGGTCGGAGAGGGTCTGGAGCCGCGCCTGCACGCGGCGCAGCCCCACGGTCGCCTCCAGCGCCTCGTCCACGCTCATGGCCATGAGCTGCGGGAGCGAGAGCTCGCTGCCGTCGGCGGCGGGGCGCGTCACGGCGTCTGCCGCCGGGGCGTAGCGGGTGCCCCGGCAGTCGGGGCAGGGAATGTCCACGTCGGGTAAAAACTGCACGTCGAGCGAGACCTCGCCGGTTCCGTCGCAGGTGGGACAGCGGAGCTTGCCGGTGTTGTATGAGAAGTCGCCAGCCTTGTAGCCCTCGGCCTTGGCGGCCTCGGTGCGAGCGTACGCGCGCCGCAGCTCGTCATGGATTCCGGCGTAGGTGGCCACGGTGCTGCGCACGTTGATGCCAATGGGCGATGAGTCGATGAGCTCGGCGCGGCGGATGCCGCCCGCCGTGACCGCGCGCACGTGGGCCGGAAGCGGCGTGCCCGCCGCCGCGCCGTTGACGGCGGGGATGAGGCTCTCGAGCACGAGGGTGGTTTTCCCGGAGCCCGAGACGCCCGTGACCGCTACGAGCCGCCCGCGCGGGATGTCGACGGCAAGCGGCTTCACAGTGTGGATGGCGCTCGTCTCGAGATGAATGCGTCCGAGGTCAAAGGCGGTATCTGGTGAACAGTGTGGCTGCGGACGGCATACCCTTGCCGCACCGGCAAGGTACGGTCCGATGCGGCTTTCCGGGTTCTGCTCGACGTCCGTCACCTGTCCCTGCGCAATGACGTGGCCACCGCCCGCACCGGCAACGGGCCCCATCTCAATCAGCCAATCCGCCGCCTTCAGGATGCGGGTGTCGTGATCGACCATCGCCACCGAGTTGCCGTCAGCGATGAGGTCGCGCATGACGTCGATGAGCCCGTCGACGTTGGCCGGGTGCAGGCCGATGCTCGGCTCGTCCAGCACATAGAGCACACCCGTCGTGCGGTTGCGGACGCTGCGTGCCAGTTGCACGCGCTGGCGCTCGCCGGTGGAGAGCGTGGATCCCGCGCGGTCGAGGGAGAGGTAGCCGAGCCCAAGATCGAGCAGGCGCCTGGCCGTGTGGGCGAAGCTCTCGCAAATGGACGTGGCCATGGGGCGCATCTCGGCGGGGAGCGACGCTGACACGCCGGCAACCCAGGACGTCAGCTCGTCGAGCGTCATCTCACCGGCCTGGGCAAGGTTAATGTCCCGTACCTGCGGCGTGCGGGCGGCGGCGGAGAGGCGGGTGCCGTGGCAGTCCGGGCAGGGGCCTTCGGTGAGGAAGCGGGCCACGCGTTTCAGGCCCTTCTCGTCCTTGACCTTGGAGAGGGCGTTCTCCACGGAGCGAACGGCGTTGTAGTACGTGAAGTCCAGCTCGGCAAAGTCGTCGCCCTTCTTGGCGCGGTAGAGGATGTGGCGCTTCTCGGCCGGTCCGTTGAAGACGATGTCGCGCTCTTGGGGCGTGAGCTGGTTAAACGGCACGTTGGTTCGGACGCCCATGGCGGCGCAGACCTGCTTCATGAGGTCCCACATGAGACTGCCCCAGGGCTTTACGGCCCCGTCGTCTATGGAGATGGTCTCGTCCGGAACGAGTGCGCCGCGGTTCACCGTGCGTGCAATGCCGGTACCCCCGCAGGTGGGGCAGGCGCCGCCGCTGTTGAATGCGAGCTCCTCGGCCCCGGGCCCATAGAAGGCCGTGCCACAGGCGGGGCAGGTGATGGGCTGCTCGGCCGCGACGTTGAGCGTAGGGTCGACGCGCGTGCCGCAGTGCGGGCACACGTGCGAGCCACAGCGGCTGAAGAGCAGACGCAGACTGTTGAGCAGCTCGGACATGGTGCCAAAGGTGGAACGCACGCCGGGAACGGCGGGGCGTTGGTGTAGGGCGAGGGCGGCGGGCGCGTAGTTGACCTCGTCCACGGAGGCGCGGGCTGCCTGCGTGAGCCGACGGCGCGTGTAGGTGGAGAGGGCCTCGAGGTAGCGGCGTGAGCCCTCGGCGTAGAGCACCCCAAGCGCAAGCGAGCTCTTGCCCGAGCCCGAAACGCCGCAGATGCCCACGAGCTTGCCGAGCGGCACGTCCGCGTTCACGTTCTTGAGGTTGTGGACGCGCGCCCCGCGCACCTCGATGTGATCAACTGTGCTCACAGGCTCCCCCTTGTACGGTTTGAAGCACTATCGTAGGCGGTTGGGGCGGGCACCGTACGCGCTCGCTTGGCTGGGTTGACGTAGGCAAGGGCTGGCGCGAGGACGAGTAGCTCGGATGTATCTGCGCATGCGGTGGACGCATATGCGGCTGCTACACGTCCACGCCGTCGTCGCGCTCGGCGACCTCGGCGCTCAGAAAGCGGTCGCAGCAGAGCGAGAGGGCGGTCGTGGCGTGTCGGCGGCTCTCTCCGCGCGCAAATACCGGCGAGCAGAAGGAGGCATAGGCCCTGCGCCAGCCTTCGGCCGTGGGGTCGTCGGGCATGAGGGGGCCGCGTGTTTGCGTGGTGACGGTCGTGAGCATGCCCGTCCCCGGCTTGCCCTCCACCGCGTGCGCGAGCAGGGCAGCGAGCTGCGTCGCGTTGTCCTCGCGAGGGTCGTGGGCGACGAGAAACACGGCCGAGAGCAGCTGGTCGCGCTCGGTTTGGCGGGCGAGGTCGTCGGCGCCCTCGTTTGCCACGGCGGCGCCTGCGGCCACCACATTTGCGCCGGTTTGGGTGAGTGGGGCGCCCCGCGGGTAGACGAGATTGGCGCTCGCCCACACGAGGGTCACGAACGTCAGGAGCATCAGCAGGGGGACCGGGCCGTTTGGCAAGCTGGGCCCTCCCGCAAGCGAGATCGAGACGTCGGCGATGGGTGCCCCGAAGACCGTCCACAGGAGCACCGCCGTGGCAAGCGGGCCGTGCGTGACCTTGCCGTGATAGGGATCGTCAATCTGGTAGCCGGTCTCGGTGGCGAGACGTGCGAGCGCCTCTCTTGTACGACGAAAGTCCGAGCTCAGCGGCCCGTACTCCTCGCGTGCCTCATCCACGAGCTCTTGGAGGGTCACCGAGTCTCGACGGGGTCGTCTCCGGCTGAGAAGGACGGCGCGCATACGCTTGCGCGACCTGTCGTTGAGGTCGCTTGTCTCCAGTGCCTGGGCGAGCCGTTCCTGTTCCTCGTCCCCCTCTCCCGTGGGGAGAAAGACGCTGACGAGAAGGGCGTCGATGGGATCCGAGGGCGTGCGAGTGCGCGTCACCTTGACCGACGCGAGGAGAGAGCCGGGCTCGTCATCGACTGGGACATGGGTCTCGACAACCACGGAGCCGTCAGTCCCGGCGGCATGCACAACGCTGGCGGCGAACCACTCGACGAAGCTCGTTCCCCGGTCGCTGTCGGCAAGCAGCTCGTTGGACATGAGCGCGTCCACGAGCACGGGATGGACGGAGCGCGGAAGGGCGGCCACCCCGGCAGAGCCGGAAGGCGCGCTCGTGGCCTGCGGTTTCGGTGCGGTGAAGTGCGCGTGGAGCCTACAGGCAACGCCGCCGAGCGCAAAGGCGACAGGCACAAGCCAAGGAGCGGCGAGCAAGAGCACGTCACCGAGGGAGGTCGCAAGATCTGTAAACATGGGCGGGCCCATCAACCGAAGCCGTTTCGTACTCCCACCTTGCGCCATCGAGCTGACAAAACGGCGCTCGAAAGCCAACGCTTACGGGCCTGTCAA
>UWSJ01000033.1 GCA_900549525.1 uncultured Coriobacteriaceae bacterium
AAGAAGGCCGAGCGCGAGGCCAAGGCCGCCGAGAAGGCCAAGCGTGCCGCCGAGTACGAGAAGAAGGCCGCCGCTGAAGCCGCCAAGGCCGCTGCCGAGGCTCCTGCCGAGGAAGCCACCGAGGCTCCCGCCGCTGAGGCCGAGGCTACCGAGGCTCCTGCCGCCGAGTAGCGCTGCCGCAGCCCTTTCGCGCCCCGGTTTTCCATTGCGCGCGGAGGAGTGCGCCATAGCTTGCTTGCTCAAGCCCCTGCAGCTGGTCTGCGGGGGCTTTTTTCTGCTGCTCGTGCCCTCGGCGCGCGCCCTGTCGCCGGGGAGCGTTCGTAGTAGGGTGAAGCCATGAGACGACCGTTCGGAGGGCATATGGCGCGCGAAGGTGGCATTGGCGAAGAGGGGGAGCTGTTCCGCACGCACATTGGCGGCTCGGCCCTGACCGAGGGCGTGATGATGCGCGGCAAGCTTAGCTGGGCAGTCGCTGTCCGAGAGCCGTCTGGCAGTATCTACCTCGAGGAACATGAGCTCAAGGTCACGAGCGCAGCCTGGCGGCGCGTGCCGATTCTCCGGGGCTGCGTGGCCTTTGTCGAGTCGATGGTGCTCTCTGTCAAGGCCATGGCCATTGCCGCCGACCATGCCTATGACGCGGAGGGTGAGTCTTTCGTGAGCCGCGCTGCCACGCCAGGTGGCTCCGAGCCCGTCGCGGATCGTCTCCCTGCAGGCGTGGCAAACCATCGCGAGACGGATGTCCTCGCGTCACTGTCCGCCCCTGTTCCGTCGCCCGCTCCGGCATCGACGTCTGCGCAGGAAGCGGAGCGTGCCCCGGGCATCTCCGGCGGCGCCCTTGCCCTGTCGATGGCGACGGGGCTTGCTCTCGGCATCGCGCTGTTCGTGGCGCTGCCCGTTGCGGTCGCCAACCTGCTCGTGGGCGACTACGCGTCCGCCAACGCCCTCGCGTGGAACGCGGTCGAGGCGGCCCTGCGCATCGCCGTCTTCGTTGCCTATATCGCCCTCGTGGGCCTCATGCCCGATATGGCCCGCGTCTTTGGCTATCACGGTGCCGAGCACCTCAGCATTCACTGCTTCGAGCATGGGCTGCCGCTCACGCCTGCCAACGCGGCACGCTTCTCGCGCCTGCATGTTCGGTGCGGCACGGCCTTCCTCATCATGACGATGCTCGTCGCCATCGTGGTGAACACCTTCGTGCCGGTGGGGGCCTGGGCCGACGGCCTGGGTCTTATGGGGATTGCGCGAGTGGGCCTCGTGTTCGCCTCTCGCCTTGCGCTCCTTCCGATCGTGGCGGGCCTGTCCTACGAGGTCACGGTCAAGTGGGCGGGCTCGCATCCGGAGAATCCGCTCGTGCGCATCGTGTTGTGGCCGGGGCTCCAGATGCAGCGGCTCACCACGCGCGTCCCCGACGAGGGCATGCTCGAGTGCGCCATCGCCGCCCTCACATGCGTGCGCGAGCGCGAGGAGCGCGCGGGTCTGGCGGCGGGGGAGTCCTGCTGCTCGTAGCGTCCCGTACGTCTCCCGTGTCGTGGCGCCGGGCCGCGCCGTCGTCGCGATTTCGCGCCACGGGCATTTTCAGCTAGCTTGGGCTTCGTGGTTCGGCTGCGGCCTCGCGGCCCTGTGGCGCGTGGCCATGGGCTCGCCTTTCTCACCAAGCAGTTGCAGGCGTGCCCAAGCGCTCGTGTGGGCCTGCTGGCTTGGCGTGACCTTCCTCGTGTTCTCCTTCATGGAGGGAACCATCCACCAGTACTACACGGTGGCACGGGCGGCCGCGGGCAGTCGTCCGACGAGGAAAGCAGCGCCGAGTGGGTGGCCGAGATCTTCGAGTCGGTGACGGTGGGAGGCGCGACGCTCTACGACCTCACGCAGCCGCTTTCGTAGGCGGGCCGCCTACTTGGGATGAACGATCGATTCGAGGGCCTCGCCCACGGCCGCCCCGGCGTCGGCGAGGCCCTTCGAGAGCGACTCTCCCACAAGCGCTCCCACCATCTGTGACACCGCCTCGCGCACGTCGGGGTCAAGCGTCGAGTATGCGCGGGCGATGCGCAGGTACGACCCCGGCGCCCCCGCGGCGACGTCCGAGAGCGAGGCGCCGCCCTGCGCGAGCGCCTCAAACAGCCCATCCGTGAGCCTACGGAGAAACGCGCTGTCCTGGCCGTCAATCACATGACCAAATACCTCACCTATCCGCTGCGCCCGCTCGTCGATGGAGCTTCGCCTGACGAAGTGATTGCCTTCCACCTGCCAGTTCACGGGGCTGTGCTGCATCACGGCGGTGGTAGCCGAGGCAACCACCTCGCGCTTCTGACTCTGTCCCAGCAGCTGCCCCACCACGCAGAATTCGGGCACGAAGCGCCGCACGCGCCCTTCGATGGCCTCGAGCGCCTCGGCGGGGACGAGCCCCCGCATGAAGCCGGGGCCGTCGTGTACCCACACCTCGCGCACGCGACGCCGCGTGAGCCAGCCGGCCATGGCCGTCGCGTACATGGCGAGGTTGCCTCCCTTGGAGTGACCGCCCACGCGCAGGGGCCCGCGCGTGTGGCGACGCACGTCCTCGAGGTAGGCGACGGCATGTCGCTGCGATCCCACGACGGTGTAGGTCATCCGGAAGTCCTCGCGCCAGCCACAGAAGCTGTCGTCCGTGCCGCGGAACACGACGTAGGTCGAGCCGTCGTCCAGGCCCACGCACAGGGCCGAGAACTGCTCGGTTGCCTCGTCGTCCAGCACGTTCGCAAAGCGCGAGAGCCGTGCGGCCCCGAAGCGCCGCGAGGACGCCATCTTATAGAAGGGCTCGGGCGTGGCGGGCGGGACGAGGGTGGGGCCCTCCTGCAGGAGACCTGCCGCGACGCGCTCCTCGTAGCGCCGTGCCGCCTCGCGGACGGTGACGAAGCCGCCCTCCTCCTCAGAAGGAACCACGCCGTCGAGTGCAAGGTAGCTCACTTGTGTGAGGATGAGGCTGTCGACCTCGTTGAACGGATCCTGGGCAAACGTCAGGTCGCTCCTCCAGTCCAGGTAGTCGAGCATTGTCGCCATGTGTCACCGCCTCCCATGCGTTTCTCGTAGTGTTCCCATGTTTGCGGCGACTAGTAGCTCCCGATGCTCGACGAGGCGGGGCAACGGGGTATAGTGAGAGAGTTGATTCGATATTCTGCTTGGAGGCCGAACCATGTACCTGAGGACGGACATGCTCTAGCTGTGCGGGGCCGCGCCCCATCGGCCTTGATGCCGCCGCGCGTCGCCCCGACCCGCCATGTCCACGTCTCAACACTCAGGAGCACATCATGCGTGACAAGCTCGAGAAGCTCATCGCTGCCTATGCGGAGCTCGAAAAGAAGCTCTCCGACCCGGCGGTCATGTCAGACCAGAAGGAATACACCCGCCTCGCCAAGGAGCACTCCAGCCAGGCAGCCCTCGTGGCCGCGGCCAAAGAGTACCTCCAGGCCCTCGACGACATTGAGGCCGCCAAGGAGATGCTGCACGAGAGCTCCGACGCAGACGAGAAGGAGATGCTCCAGGACGACATCTCCGAGAACGAGGCCAAGCTGCCCAAGCTCGAGGACGACATCAAGTTCATGCTCATCCCCGGCGACCCCAACGACGAGAAGGACACCATCGTCGAGATTCGCGCCGGCGTCGGCGGCGACGAGGCCGGCATCTTCGCCGGCGACCTCTACAAGATGTACGAGCGCTTTGCCGCCGCGAAGGGCTGGAAGATCCAGGCCCTCTCGAGCAGCCCGTCCGACGCCGGTGGCTTCAAGACCATCGAGTTCAAGGTGCTGGGCGACCGCGTCTACTCCGTCATGAAGTACGAGAGCGGCGTGCACCGCGTGCAGCGCATTCCCAAGACCGAGAGCCAGGGCCGCATCCAGACCTCCACGGCCACCGTCGCCGTCATGCCCGAGGCCGACGAGATCGACATCAAGATCGACCCCACCGACCTGCGCATCGACACCTATTGCGCCTCCGGCCCCGGCGGCCAGTGCGTCAACACCACGTACTCGGCCGTGCGCATCACGCACCTGCCCACCAACACCGTGGTGCAGTCGCAGGACCAGCGCTCGCAGATCCAGAACCGCGAGGTCTGCATGCAGATGCTCCGCGCTCGTCTCTACGAGCAGGAGCTCGAGAAGCAGCAGGCCGAGCAGAGCGCCGAGCGCCTCTCACAGATCGGCCACGGCAACCGTTCCGAGAAGATCCGCACCTACAACCAGCCGCAGGACCGCGTGACCGACCACCGCATCGGCTTCAACGGCACCTACAACGGCGTGCTGCTGGGCAGCGACCTCGGCCAGGTCATCGACGCCCTCGCCGCTGCCGATCGCGCCGAGAAGCTCGCCAAGGCCGTCTGAGGCTCATTGCCCGTAAGCCTCCGGCCCGTCGGTTCTCCGGCGGGCCTTTTCGTATCCCAGGGAGAGCCATGTCCCAAGAGAACACCTGGACCGTCAAGCGCTGCCTCGACTGGACGCGCGGCTATCTCGAGAAGAAGGGCGACGAACACCCTCGCCTCTCGGCCGAGTGGCTGCTCTGCGCGGCGACCGGCAAGGACAGGACGGGGCTCTACATGGCATACGGCGACGAGCTCACCAAGCCCGAGCTCGACCTCATGCATGGCTTCATCGAGCGCAGGGCCTCCGGCGAGCCGCTCCAGTACGTGACGGGCAAGACCGCCTTCCGCTTCGTGGAGGTTGCCTGCGCACCGGGTGTCCTCATCCCGCGTCCCGAAACCGAGCTGCTCGTTGACGCGGCACTCGAGGGCATCGACGCGGCGCGCGGCCTCGATGAGGTGCGCGTGCTGGAGGTGGGCTGCGGTACGGGCTGCGTCTCGTGCGCCATCGCGAGCGAGCGGCCCGGTACCCGCGTCACGGCGACCGACATCTCGCCGGTGGCGGTGTCTCTTGCCACGCGCAATCGCGACGCGCTGGGGCTCGCCGATGCGGTCGACGTCGTCGAGTGCGACCTCGACGCCGGCGTGCCCCCGGAGCTGAGAGGCACGTTTGCCGTGCTCGTCTCGAACCCGCCCTATATCCCCGACGACGTGATGCGGGCCCTTCCGGACGAGGTCGCAAACTTCGAGCCGCACCTCGCGCTTGCGGGGGGTGCCGACGGGCTCGACGTCTTTCGCCGCCTGCTCGCGGTCGCGCCCGCAGAGCTGCTTCCGGGCGGCGTGCTCGCCGTCGAGCTGCACGAGGATGCGCTCGACGCCGCCGCTGACCTTACGCGCGAGCAGGGCGGTTGGAAGTCGGTCGAGATCCGCGAGGACCTCACGCACCGCCCGCGCTTCCTCGTGGCCGTGCGCGAAGGCGAGCTTCCCCGGGACGAGGCTCCCGACCCCAAGCGCGGCCGCATCGTTGCCTGCGACCAGGCTCACCCCGCGCCCGAGGTCCTCGCCGACGCCGCAGCGGTGCTGCGTGCGGCCGGTGTCATCGTGATGCCCACGGACTCCGTCTACGGCATCGGGGCGGCGGCCACGCCGGACAATCCCGGTCACGCCCGCATCTTCGACATCAAGCGGCGTGACCGCGCCCAGACGCTGCCCCTGCTCGTCTCCGACGCCTCAGAGCTCGACCGGCTTGCCACGGACGTGCCCGCCTGGGCCCGCGAGCTCGCCGAGCGCTTCTGGCCCGGTGCGCTTACGCTCGTCGTGCGAGCGTCCGATGCCGTCCCGGCGGACTACGTGCGCAACGGCACCGTCGCCCTGCGCGTTCCGGACTCCGAGCTCGTCCGCACCCTCGCCCGCGAGGTGGGGCCGCTCGCCGTCACGAGCGCCAACACCCACGGCATGCCCTCGCCGGCCACCTCGGACGACATCGAGCGCCGCATCGCCGACGCGGCCGACCTCACGCTCGCAGCTGGGCCCACACCTGCCGGCATCGCCTCCACCATCATCGACGCCACCTCCGACGAGCCGCGTGTCATCCGCGAGGGGGCCATCGCCACGGGAGCCCAGGACCTGGGCTAACGCCGCGCCGCCGACGGCCTGCGTCGCCCGCCGCGAGGCCCCGGGGTGCAGGGCTTCGGCGCCATCGCCCGTGGTACGCTATTACCATCTGTAACGTCTCCGCGCGAAGCGAAGGAGCTCACATGCGCATTGTCGTCGCATCCGACCACGCCGGGTTCTGCCAGAAGGACGTCATCATCGACTTCATTCGCGGGCTCGGGCACGAGGTGGAGGACCTCGGCCCCGAGACTGCCGCCCGCTGCGACTACCCCGACTACGCCTCCAAGGTGGCCCACCGCGTCGCCGACGGCACGGCCGACCGCGGCGTCCTCATCTGCGGCACGGGCATCGGCATGGCCATGACGGCCGACAAGGTGCCGGGAGTGCGAGCCACGGTGGTGCAGACCAACACGTTTGCCCGCCTGTGCCGCGAGCACAACGACTGCAACGTGCTGTGCCTCTCCGGCCGCTTCACGGCTCCGATGGACAACTGCGAGTTCGTGAAGACCTTCCTTACCACCGAGTTTGGAGGCGGGCGCCACTGCGGCCGCGTCGAAAAGATCATGAAGGAGGACGTACGCTAATGAGCAAGCTAGACGAGATGGGCCTCACGCCCGAGCAGCGCGCCCGGGTCACCCTGGTCGACCACCCCATGGTGCAGCACAAGGTCTCCATCCTGCGCGACGTCAACACGGGCACGAAGCAGTTCCGTGACCTCGTGCGCGAGCTGGCGCTCTTCGAGGGCTACGAGGCGACGCGTGACCTGCCGCTTGAGCCCGTCCAGGTGACCACCCCGCTCGAGACCTGCACCTGCCAGCAGATTGCCGGCAAGAAGGTCGCCATCGTCCCCATCCTGCGCGCCGGCCTCGGCATGGTCGACGGCATCCTCGACCTCATCCCCGCCGCGCGCGTGGGCCACGTGGGCATGTACCGCGACCCGGTCACGCACGAGCCGCACGAGTACTTCTGCAAGCTCCCGCCCGACGTGGAGCACCGCATCTGCCTCATCGTCGACCCGATGCTCGCCACGGGCGGTTCGGCCACCGCGGCCATCAAGTACCTGCGCGACGCCGGCGTCTCCGACATCCGCCTGCTCGTGCTCGTGTCTGTCGCCGAGGGCCTCAAGGCCGTGCTCAACTATGACCCCGACGTGCGCATCTTCACCTGCGCCATCGACCGCGAGCTCGACGAGAACGCCTACATCCGCCCGGGCCTGGGCGACGCCGGCGACCGCATCTTCGGCACCAAGTAGCCTCGCTCTCGGGCCTGCACCCGCGCTACCGCTCACGGGCCAACAGCTACCGCCCGCGACATGTCTGCTGGTAAGGGGACATGCCGCGGGCGTATTGTTGATTATCACGTCAACGGATTCAGAATGACCGGAAAATCCGTTGACGCGTCAATAATGAGGTGTAAACTACGCTCCGGCTTTTGGTCAGGAGCACCGGGAGTCGTCTTGGAGACCACGTTGGCGGCCATCGCAGGCACCGCGATTGCGCTGTTCGGCAGCTTCCCCCTCGTCTGGGCGCTTGAACTCGGGCTTCGCGGGGACGGAAGGGCCACCATCGTCAGGGGTCTCACGGGCGTACTCGTCTCCTTCGCCACAAGCTCGATCTTGCTCCTCGGAGCGTACCTACTTCTGGGATCGGCCTTCCGCGCCTGCGGGGTCGGTTTCGTCGCGACGCTGGTTCTGGTGTGGTCCATCGAGTCCGTACGGGCTTATATGGTGATGTGATTACCCCTCAAACCTCGTTTACGGCGCCCGCTGGTGGGTAGCATGAGCGAGGATGGAAAGGGGCGTTCATGGACGAACTGGTTTCGCAGCTGCCAGACATGGTCAACGAGCTCATCGGTGAGTTCGTGTCTCATCCCGTGGCGGGCAACCTCCAGACTCTCGGCATCTCCCAGTACACGTTCTGGATGTTCGTGGCCATCGTCATCCTGTGCATTGTGCTTCACGTCTTCGTGAAGAAGCAGAGTGCCAGCCTTGTGCCGCAGGGACACTTCGTCAACGGCGTCGAGTTCGTGATTGACTACGTGCGCGACAACGTCCTCAAGGGCACGGTGGGAGACACCTGGAAGAAGCACTTCCCGTTCATCGCGACGGTCTTCTTCTTCGTGCTCATCAACGACCTGCTCGGCCTCATCCCGGGCGCTAAGCCTGGCACCGGCTCCATCGCGGTGACCGCTGCGGTCGCTACCTGCTCGTTCGTGTACTTCATCCACATCGGCGTGCAGAAGCGCGGTGCCTGGGGCTACGTCAAGAGCCTGGCGCCCAAGGGCGTGCCGTTCCCCATCAACCTCATCGCGTGGGTCATCGAGGTCTTCTCCACGTTCCTGCGCCTCGTCACGCTGGCCGTCCGTCTGTTCTGCAACATGTTCGCCGGTCACGTGGTCATGGGCACCTTCGCCATCATGGCGTCGCTGTTCTTTGGCCAGATCGCCCAGGGCGCGGCGGGGCTCGCCTCCATGTCCATCGCCTGGGAGCTCATCCTCATTATCATCTACGCGGTCGAGATGCTCGTGGCCGTCATCCAGGCCTACGTCTTCGCCCTGCTGTCCAGCGTCTACGTGCAGCTGGCCGAGCAGGAGGAGTAGGGCCGCGGCCCGGGCGAGCCGCACAAAACCACCCATGGAGCTGGTACCAACGGGGCCGTCCCCGTGTACATAAGGAACTGGGTCCCAAGAGGGGATCCTGCCTGCCAGAAGGGGCGGGCACCGTCAAAGGAGGAATTGTGGCAAACATCGCTTACGCCATCGGCGTTCTCGCGGCCGCTCTCGGAATCGCCGTCGCTGCTCACGGCTGCGCCACGGCCATGGCTCGTCAGCCCGAGGTCAAGGGCAATCTCTTCACCATCTTCATCCTCGCCTCCGCCTTCGTCGAGGCCCTGGCCCTCATCGGCTTCGTCGTCGCCCTTATCGTCAAGTAACTTGGCACGACGTAACGAAACGAGGCTGGAGGCACGCATGAAGGTGAACAAGAGCATGGTCGCAAGGCTTGCCGGCGCCACGTCGGCGGCACTTGTCGCCTCCGCACTCCTGCCGACCGCCGCGCTTGCCGAGGAGACCGTCTCCGGCGCCGACCTGCTGCTCCCCAAGATGGGCGAGTTCATCCCCGCCCTCGTGGGCTTCATCGTGATCTTCGTCGTGCTCGCCAAGTTCGCCTGGCCCAAGGTGCTTGCGAACCTCGACGCGCGCGAGGCCAAGATCTCCGATGACATCGCGGCGGCCGAGAAGACTCGCGCCGAGGCGAACGAGCAGCTTGAGCAGTACAAGGCCAAGCTCGCCCACGCCCAGGCAGACGCCGATGCCATCATCGACGAGGCCCGCGGTACCGCGCAGAAGGCCAAGGAGCGCATCGTCGATGACGCCAACAATCAGGCGTCCGACATCCTCGCGCGTGGTCGCGCCGCGCTCGAGAGCGAGCGCAGGGCCGCCCTGGTCGACCTTACGGACACGGTCGCCGACGTCTCGGTGAACGCGGCCGCGAAGATCATCGACAAGAACCTCGACACGGAGGCGCAGCGCAAGCTCGTGGAGAAGTATCTCGACGAGGTCGGTGGCTTCAATGCCCGTTAGCCGCATCATTCGCCACAAGGTCGAGATTTACGCCCAGACGCTCTTCGAGTTCTCGAAGAAGGCCGGTAACGAGGCCCAGTCGCTGCACGCTCTCTGGTGCGTCGCCAACTCAGTTCCCGAGGTGCGCTCCTGCATCCTCGTGATGGCGCAGCTTGGCAAGGCCGACCTGCTTCCCGACGTCGCGGGTATCTACGAGCGCATGTGCAAGGGCGAGACGGTGTTCGAGCCGTCTGAGGCCCTTGTGATCGCCAAGACCCTCGATGCGGCGGAGAGAAACGAGCACCACGAGGCGCGCGTCCTCTCCGACCTGCAGCGTCTCGTCATCATGACCCCTGAGGTCATGGGGCTGCTCGGCGTCATCGGGACGAGCTCCGACCAGCGCCTGCTCCCGCAGGTCGTGGCCAAGCTCTCCCAGATTGTGGGCGAGAAGGGGGACACGGCCCTCGTCGACGTCACGACGGCGATTCCGCTCGACGCCAAGCTCTGCGAGGGCATCATGCGCAAGATGCAGGCCGAGCTTGGAAAGCCCGTGTACCTCGTCGAGCATGTCGACCCATCGATCATCGGAGGCCTCATCGTCTCCGTGGGCGACGACATCAGGGACGCTTCGGTGCGCGCGCAGCTGCAGGGCATGCGGAAGGTTCTTACCAACTCATCCGTCGGAGGTGACGGCAAATAATGACGGTAATGATTGACGCGTCCAACATCGCGGACGTGCTCCGCGAGCGCCTGGGCAACCTGACGGCCGCGGTCGACACGCGCGAGGTGTCGAGCGTCGTCGAGATTGGCGACGGCATCGCCTACGTCCAGGGACTCAAGAGCGCCATGGCGGGCGAGCTGCTCGAGTTCACGAGCTCGCTCACGGGCGAGCACGTCTACGGACTCGCGCAGAACCTCGACTCCGACGAGGTCGGCGCCGTCCTGTTCGGCAACGTCGAGGCCATCAAGGAGGGCGACGAGTGCCGGACCACGGGCCGCGTCATGGACATCCCGGTGGGCCCCGGTATGCTCGGGCGTGTCGTTGACCCCCTGGGCCAGCCCATCGACGGCAACGGCCCCATCGAGACGACGGCGCGTCGCCCCATCGAGTTCAAGGCCCCCGGCATCATCGACCGTTCGCCGGTCTGCGAGCCGGTTCACACGGGTCTCATGGCCATCGACGCCATGATCCCGGTTGGCCGCGGCCAGCGTGAGCTCATCATTGGTGACCGTAAGACGGGCAAGACCGCCATCGCGATCGACACGATCATCAACCAGAAGAACACCGACATGGTGTGCGTCTACGTGGCCATCGGCCAGAAGGCGTCCACCATCGCGGCGATCAAGCACACGCTCGAGGTGCACGGCGCACTCGACCGCACGGTCATCGTCGCCGCCCCGGCCTCCTCCTCGGCGCCGATGCAGTACATCGCCCCCATGTCCGGCGCCGCCATCGGCGAGTACTTCATGTACACGGGCAAGGACGGGCAGCCCGCCAGCAAGGACAACCCCGGTGGTCACGTCCTGTGCGTCTACGACGACCTGTCCAAGCAGGCCGTCGCCTACCGTCAGATGTCGCTGACGCTGCACCGTCCGCCTGGACGCGAGGCCTACCCTGGTGACATCTTCTACCTGCACTCTCGTCTGCTCGAGCGCGCCTGCAAGCTCAACGAGGAGAAGGGCTCCGGCTCTCTCACGGCGCTCCCGATCATCGAGACGCAGGAGGGTGACGTCTCCGCCTACATCCCCACCAACGTGATCTCCATCACCGACGGTCAGATCTACCTCCAGGGCGACCTGTTCTTCCAGGGTCAGCGCCCGGCTGTCGACGTGGGCATCTCGGTGTCGCGCGTGGGCGGTGCCGCCCAGGTGAAGGGCATGAAGCAGGTTGCCGGTAACCTGCGCCTCGACCTCGCCAACTACCGAGAGATGCAGAGTTTCGCGCAGTTTGGCTCCGACCTCGACGACGCCACGCGCCAGCAGCTGGCCCGAGGCGCTCGCATGACCGAGCTCCTCAAGCAGGGCCGCTACGCCGCTCTCGACGTCGCCGACCAGATCGCGGTCATCTACGCGGGCAGCCATGGCTTCATGGACGACCTCGACGTGGAGCAGATTCTGCCGTTCCGCGCCGGTCTCGTCGACTACCTGCAGTCCACCTGCCACGACCTTCGTGACAAGATGCGCGTGAGCAAGCTCGACGCCGACATGACCAAGCAGCTTGAGGGCGCCATCGCGTCCTACAAGAAGCGCTTCGTCGCCGACGCCAAGTCTGGCTCCGACGCACGGGAGAAGTAGGCGGCCCATGTCGAACCTCAGGGACCTCAGCCGTCGCATAGACTCGATCACCAACACCCGCCAGATCACCCGCACCATGGAGATGGTCTCGACGGCAAAGGTGGGCGAGGCGCTCGAGAGGGCGAGCAGCGCGGCCCCGTACAAGGATGCCATCAAGCGCATGCTTGGCGAGGTCGCGAGTTCCGACCCCCGGAGCTCCGACCAGCCCCTGCTCCAGAAGCACAAGACTGAGGATGGCGCGCTCTTCATCCTCATCGCTTCCGACAGGGGCCTTGCGGGCGGCTTCAACATCACCCTGCAGCGTGACGTCGAGCAGCGCCTTCGCAAGCTGCGTGCGGCTGGCAAGCGGGCCGAGGTCATCACGTGTGGCGGCAAGCCAACCGATTACTTCCGTTACCGCGGGATTGCTCCGGTCATGTCGTTTACCGGCTGCTCTTCTGAGCCCACGCATGACCAGGCCATGCGGATCTCGTCCTACGTCATCGACGGCTACACGTCGGGCGCGTTCGACCGGGTCGAGATCTGCTACAACCACGCCCGCAACCGCGTGCAACAGGACGTTGTCGACGAGGTTCTCCTCCCGGTGAGCACAGACACCCTGCAGGTGCCTACGGCGCCTCGCACGCGCGAGAGCCTCGAGCCAGTCGAGCCGAAGGAGTACACGGAGTTCCTCTTCGACCCCTCGCCCTCCAAGGTGCTTGGCTACCTGATGCCCGCCTACATCCAGACGGTCATCTTCCACGCGCTGCTCGACTCCGCTGCCGCCGAGCATGGTGCCCGCAGGCGAGCCATGAAGGCCGCGACGGACAACGCCAACGAGGCGATCACCACGCTGAACCGCACGTACAACCGCATCCGCCAGGGCTCGATCACCACAGAGATCAACGAGATCATCGGCGGAGCGTCCGCATTGGAGGACAACTAATGGCTGAGAACACCACGCAGCCGACTGAGACGAGCCCGGTGGCCGCGCACGCCCCCGAGAAGTCGTCCTACAAGCACGAGAGCGTCGGTGACGGCACCATCGTGCGTATCGTGGGACCCGTCGTCGACGTCCGCTTCGACGGCCCGGTGCCGCCCATCTACACGGCCCTCATGGTCAGCTGCGACACGCCCGTCGGCCACCTCGAGAACGTCCTCGAGGTAGAGAGCCAGCTGCCCGGCGGCGTCGTCCGTACCGTCGCCATGGCCTCTACCGACGGCCTGCAGCGCGGCATTCGCGTCCATGACACCGGCGAGCCCATGATGATGCCAGTTGGCCCCGAGACGGTCGGCCGCGTCTGGAACGTGCTCGGCAAGCCGGTCGACGGCAAGCCCGCACCCGAGGGCATGGAGCTCTACCCGATTCACCGTCCGGCGCCCTCCTTCTCCGACCTCACCACCACCACCGAGGTCTTCGAGACCGGCATCAAGGCCATCGACCTGCTCGAGCCCTACATCCGCGGCGGCAAGACGGGTCTGTTCGGTGGCGCTGGTGTTGGCAAGACGGTGCTCATCCAGGAGCTCATCAACAACCTCGCCATGGAGCACAACGGCACGTCGGTCTTCACCGGCGTGGGCGAGCGCACCCGTGAGGGAACCGACATGTACCTCGAGATGAGCGAGTCGGGCGTCATCAACAAGACCTGTCTCGTCTACGGACAGATGAACGAGCCGCCTGGAGCCCGTATGCGCGTGGGCCTCGCCGGCCTCACCACGGCCGAGTACTTCCGTGACCAGGGCCAGGACGTGCTGCTCTTCATCGACAACATCTTCCGCTTCTCGCAGGCCGGCTCCGAGGTCTCCGCACTGCTCGGCCGTATGCCGTCCGCCGTTGGCTACCAGCCCACGCTGGCAACCGAGATGGGCGACCTCCAGGAGCGCATCACCTCCACCAAGGAGGGCTCCATCACGTCCGTCCAGGCCGTCTACGTCCCTGCCGACGACCTGACCGACCCGGCCCCCGCCACGACGTTCACGCACCTCGACGCCACCACGGTTCTGTCGCGTAGCATCGCGAGCCTTGGCCTCTATCCGGCCATCGACCCGTTGGCGAGCTCTTCGGACGCCCTCGACCCCTCCGTCGTGGGCGAGGAGCACTACCGCGTGGCCATGAAGGTGCAGGAGACGCTCCAGGAGTACTCCGACCTTCAGGACATCATCGCGATTCTTGGTGTCGACGAGCTCTCCGAGGAGCAGCGCCTCACGGTGTCCCGCGCCCGTAAGCTGCAGCAGTTCCTGTCGCAGTCGTTCCACGTGGCCGAGCGCTTCACGGGCAACAAGGGCGTCTACATCAAGGTCGAGGACACGGTGCGCTCCTTCGCCGCCATCGTTGACGGCGAGTGCGACGACATCCCCGAGCAGTGCTTCCGCTACGCCGGCACCATCGACGACGTGCGCGCCAAGGCGGCCAAGCTCAAAGCGGCCGGTGCCGCCGACGCCAAGGCCCAGACGGCGGCGAAGTAGCCCATGGATACGCTGACCTGCGAGATCGTCCGCCCGGACAAGTTGCTCTACGAGGGCGAGGCCGCGAGCGTCATTCTCGCGGCCCGCGCGGGCGAGCTTGGCATCTTCCCCAAGCACGGGGCCGAGATCAGCGCCCTGGGCGACGGCGTGATGCGCATCAACCTGCCCGATGGCTCCCAGCGTCGCGTCGTGATCATGGGTGGCTATGCCGAGGTCGCCAAAGACCGTCTCATCGTGCTGGCCACGCACGCGCGTAACGCCGACGACATCGAGCCCGAGACCGTCAGGCGCACGCGCGACAAGGCCGTTGAGTTGCGCGACTCGCTCGACGCAAACGACCATCGCAGGGCCTATTACGATGAGAAGATTCGATGGTGCGACCTGCTTCTCACCGAGGCCTCCAAGTCCGGGGTTTCCAAGTAGTCGGGGTTCTCGACTACAATGACATGATGGATTACCGGTGATGGGCGTCCGCAAGGGCGCCCATCGTGGCATATGCGGCGGCCGGCTGGCCGTTTATCGCGGAGGAGTCATGGACGTCATCAAGGTCGGGGGAGGCTTTCCCATCTCGGGAGTGGTTCATGTGGGCGGGGCAAAGAACTCCGCCCTCAAGCTCATGGCGGCGACAATCATGGCGCCCGGTGTAACCACGCTCACCAACGTCCCCAACATTTCGGACGTGCACGTTATGGGCAAGGTCCTTAAGCGCCTGGGGGCGACCATCGACGTCGTCGACGAGCATTCCCTCGTCATCGATACCTCGGCTGTCGACAAGTGGGAGACTCCCTACGAGCTTGTTGCCAAGATGCGCGCGTCCACGGCGGTGCTCGGCCCCTTGCTCGCCCGGTTTGGCAAGGCTGTCGTGGCCATGCCGGGTGGCTGCAACATCGGTGCCCGCAAGATCGACCTTCACATCCTTGGGCTCGAGGCCCTTGGGGTCGAGTTTGAGGTCGCGCACGGCAACATCCACGCAAGTGCGCCGTCCGGCATCATCGGCAACGCCGTCACGCTTGAATTTGCCAGTGTGGGCGCCACGGAGAACCTCATGATGGCCTCCGTCCACGCCAAGGGCACCACCGTCATCGACAACGCGGCGCGCGAGCCTGAGATCGTTGACCTCGCGAACATGCTCAACGAGATGGGCGCCAAGATTCGTGGCGCGGGTACCCCGCTTATCGAGATCGAGGGCGTGTGCGAGCTCCACCCGGTGGAGCACCGTGTCGTGGGCGACCGCATCGAGGCGGGCACCTTCCTCGCCGCTGGCGCCATTGCGGGCGGCCCGGTTCGTGTTACGGGCTTTGACCCCAACCACCTCGGCCTTGTCCTCAAAAAGTACGAGGCCATGGGCTGCACGCTTGAGCGCGAGGAGAACGGCTGCAAGATCTGGCGCGAGGGAAGGCTCCACTCGGTCGACATTCAGACGCTTCCCTACCCCGGGTTCCCCACCGACATGCAGGCGCAGACCATGGCGCTGCTCGCCCTTGCGGACGGTCAGTGCATCGTGACGGAGAACGTGTTCGAGAACCGCTTCATGTTTGCCGGAGAGATTGCGCGCATGGGGGCCGACATCCGCATCGAGGGCCATCATGCCATCGTGCGCGGCGTTGAGCGTCTCTCGGGGGCGCAGGTCAAGTCGCCTGAACTTCGCGGAGGTGCCTCGCTTGTGCTCGCGGGCCTCGTCGCCGATGGTGAGACCACAGTTTCCAACATCTTCCACATCGAACGTGGCTACGAGCACTTCGTCAACAAGCTCAGGGGGCTGGGCGCCCATGCCGAGCGCGTCAGTATCCCTGATGACGAGGCGGGGGAGTAGCGTGCTCCGCCCGAGGGGGCAGGTTCGGCCTCAGGACACGGGCTTCGTTGACTTCAGCCGTACCAACGCCGGGCCTTCCTATCACGACAGGATGGTCACGCACCGCTTTCGTGGTCGGCTAATCGTGCCTGTCTCGGTGATCCTCGCCCTGTTCATGGCGCTTGCGTGCTGGCTGCTGTCCGTCAGCGGAGTTATTGGAAAACTACCTTAAGCAACTTCATAGCCACGCCCGAGAGGGCGTATCCATGGAGTACGGAGGTCTTGGGAATGAAGATGAAAAGCGAGGAGCACGCCCTCACGAGCGCGGGCGAGGACTATCTCGAGGCCATCTATCGCATCATGTGCGAGCACCCCGGAGACGAGTCTGTCCGTTCGGTTGACGTCTCGGAGCAGCTCGGGGTCTCGAAGGCGAGCGTCAACAAGGCGCTTACGGCCCTCAAGGAAGGCGGATTCGTCGACCAGACCCGCTACGGACGCGTTGAGCTCACCGAGACGGGTCGGGCCTATGCAGCCGAAGTGTGGCGCCGTCACCGCATGCTCAGGAGCTTCCTCAGAACCGAGCTCGGCGTCGACCCCGAAGTTGCCAACGACGAGGCCTGCCAAATGGAACATGCGCTCTCGCGCGACACGACGCGACGGCTGATGGCCTACCTTGAGCGCCAGGGCGTCGTCATCGACCACGAGTAGGGTGACGCGTTCCTCCGCGCTTTCTATGTAGATGAGTCGGGCGCTGGGGAAGGGCGCTAGTATCACAATCGTTGCACACCTGTGCCTTGCTAACGACGAGGACAGCGCCAGAGGCTCGGTAGCGAGATTCCCCTTTGGTGCGAAGCGCGCACTAGAACGAATGGAGCATCGTGAAGGCCATCATTCCCGCTGCCGGTCTCGGCACCCGATTCCTGCCTGCCACTAAGGCGATCCCCAAGGAGTTGCTGCCCGTTCACGGGATTCCCGTCATCGAGCATGTCGTGGAGGAGGCTCTTGCGGTCGACGGCGTCGACGGCGTTGTCATCGTCAACTCGCACGAGAAGCCGGGTATCGAGAACCACTTCAAGCGCGATGTCGACCTCGAGCAGACGCTGCACGCTCGCGGCAAGGAGAAGCTTGCGGACGCCGTGCGTCACTCCGGCGAGCTTCCGGTCTCCTTCGTGTACCAGGAGAAGGCCCTCGGTCTCGGCAACGCGGTCATGCAGGCGGCTCCTGTCGTGGGCAACGACCCCTTCCTCGTGCTGCTCGGCGACTATTTCGTGCCCGACTTCGAGATGTGCCGCCGCATGAAGGCCGTTTCCGACGCTCACGACGGCGCATCGGTTATCGCCGTTGCCCCCGTGCCCGCCGACCAGGTTTCCCGTTACGGCATCATTTCCGGTGCCTGCGTGTCCGATGGGGAGGCCACGACCCCCGGCGCCGTCTGGAAGGTTGACGGCCTGGTTGAGAAGCCCGCCCCCGAGGACGCTCCGAGCAATCTGTTCATCGTCGGGCGCTACCTGCTCACTCCGCGCGTGATGGAGCTGCTCTCCACGCAGGAGCCGGGTGCTGGCAACGAGATCCAGCTGACCGACGCCATGGTGCGCCTTCTCGCCGATGAGGAGATGTACGCTCTTGTCGTCGACATTGACGAGGGTCGAGACACCGGTACGCCCGCTGCCTGGGCCGGCGTCAACGCCCGTGCCGCGCTCGAGGACCCAGCGTCTCGCGAGGCCTTCATCGAGGCCCTCGGCCCTGCCGTGGAGCTTCTGCGCTAAGCGCGCGTTCATGAGGTAACAGAGCAGGCCCTGCGGGAATTCGTCCGCGGGGCCTTTCTTTTTTCGAGGGGTTCCGTGCATGCACATCATCAACTTCACCGGGGACACATGGCTCACCCGCACCGATGACGACGAGGCGCACGAAGACGCGTTGCGGGTTGCCGATGCCATGGGGGCGCTTGCCCAGGAGTCCAGGCCGGGTTCGACCGTCTATGTTGGCTATGACGCGAGGCCGCTGTCCGTGGCCCTTGCTCGTGAGGTTGGCGAGGTGCTTGCGGCACGCGGCGTGCGTTCGCTGGTCTCGGACGTGTACTGCCCCCTGCCGGCCCTTTGCGAGGCCGTGAGGCTTGATGGGTTGGCGTTCGGGGCCATCATGCTTACCGCGGGCAACAAGCCCGAGGACTACTTTGGCATCCGCATCCGCATGGCGGACGGCTCCGCAGTAACGACATCCGACTCCGACGAGCTTGAGGCCAAGATCGTACCCGAGCTTCCGGCGGCGCGCGGGGAGACGGAGCTCGTCGACCTTATGACCCCGTATCTCGAGCGGCTTTCCTCCTTCACGACTGCGGGGTGCATTGCGGAGAAGGAACCGCTTGTCGTATGTGATCCGATGGGCGGGGCAACGAGCGGGCACGCTGCTCGGCTTTTGGGTGCGCTTGGAGCCCGGGTTATCGAGATCCATGGGCCCGACGAGGGGGCTGAGGGGGTTCACCCCGAGGTCGTGGAGCCCTGGATTGACGACTGTGAGCAGGCCGTTGCGGAGTCGGGCGCTGTCTGTGGGGTGGCCATTGACGGCTCGGGCGAGCGGCTCGCCATCGTCGACGAGACGGGCGCCGCCGTCAGTCCGCACCTCATGGTCGCCCTCCTTATGGAGTATCTGGTGCGGACAAAGGGCTTTACCGGGCGCATGGTCGCGCCGATTTTTACGTCGACGGTCGTCCGCCGTCAGGCGGAGCGTCTTGGCGTGCCACTCACAGTGACGCCGGCAGGCTATATGTGGATGCGCGAGGAAATGGCCGAGGAAGACGTCGTGTGCGCGGGGGACGCCATCGGTGGCGTGTGCATCCCCGCACTCGGCCTGGAGCGAGACGCACTTGGTGCTGCGGCCGTCATATTGGAGGCGATCGCAAGCGAAGACAAACCCCTGTCTCACATAGTGAAAGGGCTTGAGGACAAGCTTGGAACCATGGAGTACGGCAGACAGGACGTGCGTATGGGTGCCGGCGACGTCCAGGTGCTGAGAAACGCGCTGCCGGGGGTCAACCCCACGGAAGTGGCGGGCATGGCGGTCGACTCCGTCTCACACCCCGCGGGGGCCCTGCGCGTGGGGCTTGGCGACGGGTCATGGGTGCTCGTCCGCCCGTCGGCCCGCTCCCCCCTCGCCCGCGTCTACGCGGAGGCCCCG